>NZ_FMUW01000001.1:0-268974 GCF_900101315.1 Blautia sp. SF-50 | reverse complement strand
CATGTTCATATGCTTTTGGAAGTAGATCCTCAGTTTGGCATCCACAAAGCTGTAAAGTCATTTAAAGGCTATACGTCCAGAATTTTAAGACAGGAATTTCCCTATCTTAAAACGAAAATGCCGACTCTCTGGACAAACAGCTATTTTGTATCGACGGTGGGCGGTGCTCCGCTGGAAACAGTAAAACAGTATATTGAAAACCAGAAAACATCGCAGAGACAAAAGGATAAGATGGGATAATGCAAAAAGGAATTAAATTTAGGATCTACCCGAACAGAGAACAGAAAAACTTCATCCATCAGACCCTGGGATGTTGCCGGTTCATCTACAACCGGGGACTTGCCATGCGTAAGGAAGGCTATGAAAATGGGGAAAAGATCGGCTATTCCCAGACTTCCGCCATGCTGACTGAACTGAAAAAGCAAGAGGAGTTTGCCTTTCTGAAAGCAGCAGATTCCATTGCATTACAGCAGTCTTTGCGGGATCTCGACCGGGGATTTGTGAATTTCTTTCAGAAACGGGCTTCCTATTGAAGGGGGCGATTTCCTGTAAATTCAAATCGTTTTCTACCTGTAAGATCATTCCGGGGAAGACGGTCAAATAAAATGAAAATACAGATGAGGAGAAAATAAAATGTTATTTTTTGTAAACGATTACTGCGAGGGAGCGCATCCGGCGATCCTCCAGAAACTTCTGGAAACCAATATGGAGAAGCTTTCCGGCTATGGCACAGACAAATACTGTGATTCTGCAAAGGAGAAGATCCGTAAAGCCTGTGGCTGCCCGGATGCAGATGTGTTTTTCCTGGTGGGAGGAACTCAGACCAATGCCACGATTATAGGTTCTGTCCTGAACCGTTATGAAGGTGTTCTTGCGGCACAGACCGGACACGTAAGCTGTCATGAGGCCGGAGCAATCGAGTATACAGGACATAAGGTACTGACACTTCCGGCAGAAAACGGAAAGATCAAAGCAGAAAGTATCACAGATTATGTGGAAACTTTTTATGGGGATGAAAGTCACGACCATATGGTATTTCCGGGAATGGTTTATATTTCCCATCCGACAGAGTACGGAACACTTTATACGAAGAAAGAGCTGGAGGAAATTTCCGAGGTATGCCATAAATACGAGCTTCCGCTGTTTCTGGACGGAGCAAGACTTGGCTACGGTCTGGTAAGTCCGGAAGCAGATGTGACACTTGAGGATATCGCCAGATGTACAGATGTGTTCTACATCGGCGGAACCAAGGTCGGTGCACTCTGCGGTGAGGCAGTGGTCTTTACGAAAAAAGCTCCGAAGCACTTTATGACTATGGTGAAGCAGCAGGGAGCCCTTCTGGCAAAAGGCCGTCTTCTGGGAATCCAGTTTGACACATTGTTTACCGGTGATCTGTATACAAGGATCAGCAAAAATGCTATTGAAACAGCTATGAAGCTGAAAAGAGCCCTTCAGGAAAAAGGATATCAGCTTTTCCTGGATTCTCCCACGAACCAGCAGTTTGTAGTTTTGGAAAATAAAAAGAAAGAAGAACTGGGCAAAGAAGTTCAGTTTGATTTCTGGGAAAAATATGATGAAGATCATACAGTGATCCGTTTTGCCACAAGCTGGGGAACAAAAATGGAAGATATTGACGCGCTGATCGAGTTGCTGTAGGGCGGTCGGCAGACGATAAAAGAGATGAGATGGAAAAACTCCGTGAGGTCCGGGTGAATGCAGACCTCACGGAGTTTTTGTTTTCGAAAATTATAACTTCTTACCCTTCTCAGCAGCTGCGGTAAGCGCTTCGAATACGGCACTGCGAAAGCCGCTCTTTTCCAGGGTGCGGACACCTTCAATGGTAGTTCCTGCCGGTGAGCAGACCATGTCTTTCAGGTCTCCTGGGTGTCTGCCGGTTTCCAGAACCATTTTTGCGCTGCCGAGAACAGTCTGGGAAGCAAATTTATAAGCCTGCTTACGAGGCATTCCCTGGCTGACAGCGGCATCTGCCATGGCTTCGATAAACATAAACACATAAGCAGGTGAACAGCCGCCTACAGCGCCTGCGGCGTCCATCAGACGCTCCGGTATCACTTCGGTACAGCCAAAGCTGTCTGTGATCTTAAGGATTTCTGCCAGTTCGTCTTCCGAAACCCGGTCATTGGTACATACAGCAGTCATTCCGGCCCCAACCTGTGCAGGAGTATTAGGCATAAAACGGACAACTTTCAGAGGAAGACCGGCTTTTTCTTCCAGCCATGCAAGAGTCTTGCCGGGAGCGATTCCGATGATGGTGTGCTCTGTCGTGAGACTGTCGTGGACCTCTGTGAGAACTTTCTCATAAAACTGCGGCTTTACTGCAAGAACGACAGTTTTTGCAGATCTGACTATTTCATTGTTATCCAGAGTGGTGACAACACCAAGAGTTTTTTCACTGCGCGCTCTGCCTTCGTCTGTAAGGTTGGAAACAATGATCTCGTCCTTTGAAAAGATCCCCTGACGGAGAATACCGCCGATCATGGCAGAGGCCATATTTCCACATCCGATAAATCCAATCTTCATAAACAAAAATCCTCCTTGAAATTTATAAAAAAGGACACGCCTGACTGCGTGCCCTCTTTGGCAATGAAAGCAGATAACGGGAATCGAACCCGCCTCCTCAGCTTGGGAAGCTGATGTTCTACCGATGAACTATATCTGCCTGCATTACTAATTATAGCACCTGAAATAAGAAATACAAGTGCGATTAGCATAAATTGTGTGCATCGCGAAGCATGTTACTGAGAACGGAGTGAACAGTGATCGCTCTGCCAGCCCTGGCTCATGGTACTGTTATGATATCTGGTGGAATAAGTTACATCTTCTCCGAACCAGTCCGGCGCAGTGTAGGCATTGGCGGCTTCCTCTGTAGGAAATTCCACCTCAGCCAGAAGAACTCCCTCGTATTCTCCGTGGAACACATCCAGTTCAATAAAAAGTCCGTCTTTTTCCGGAATCACATAGCGGTCCTTGGTAATGAGGATACCGTCTGCTTTAGGCTTCAGATGCTCATAGGCTTCAGCGGTGAGCGGAAGATTATATTCTTCACGGCTCATGAGACCCTTGGATTTGTAAGTAAGAAAATAGTCATCATCCTGCCGGCGGATGCGGACGACAGGGGAAGTGCAAAGATACCCCTGCTCGATCCTGTGGCAGGGATAAGAAGCCAGATCCTGCGGAAGGTCATCCTTCCGGATCAGAAATTTACGTTCGATCTCCATATAAAAAACCTCCGGATTTGTGAAATGAAAAGATATTATGTTCAGTCTACAGGAAAAAAACAGGATTTGCAATGGCATATTTGTTGAAATTTCTTGACATTTTCAGATGGAAAAAGCATTATGGAAGGGAATGGGGAATACAGAAAATATTTATGGATTTTATAAAAGAAAGGATGAACAGGATCATGAGTAAAGTATATATTTTTTTCGCAGATGGTTTTGAAGATATTGAAGGACTGACCGTGGTAGATCTGATGAGAAGAGCCGGGATCGACATCCAGACAGTATCTATCAAAGAGACAAAAGAGATCAGAACCTCTCATGGGATCGATCTTCTTACAGACCGTACCTTTGGAGAATGTGATTTTTCCGATGCGGATATGCTTGTAATTCCGGGAGGAATGCCGGGAACAAAATATCTGGAGGAATATAAACCGCTGACTGAGCTTCTGACAGATTTCTATCAGAATGGCGGCAAGGTAGCAGCTATCTGTGCGGCACCAGGTATATTCGAGAGACTTGGATTCCTGAAAGGCAGAAATGCTACATCGTACCCATCTGTTATGGAACAGCTTAAAAGTGCCAGAACATCTCTGGAGCCTGTAGTGGTAGATGGAAATGTAACTACCAGCAGAGGCCTTGGAACAGCCATCGATTTCAGCCTTTCCCTGATCGGACAGCTGGAGGGAAGCGCAAAGGCAGAAGAGATCGCTGAATCGGTGGTGTATGTAAGAGCATGAAAAAAGAGATGAAACAGGTCCTGTGGGTAGTGGCGCTTTTTGTTATACTGATGACAGCCACAGGAAATTTGGTGTCAGCTGCCGGCTTTGACTGGTCGGATGATACATTCGGGAATGCTTGCAAAAAAGTGTATTCCGTATCTTTCAGGTCAGGTGGAGGAGCCTCCTCTGCTATATATAAAAAATTGGAAAAGAAACAGAAATATGGTTCCATGATCACGATTCCCAAAGTGCCGCAGGTCCCAGCAGGATATCAGGCAGAAGGATGGTCTCTGAAAAAAGGAGGAGCGGAGGCAGGATATAAGCCGGGAAAAAAATATTTTGTAAAAAGAAATGTAACGTTTTATGCAGTGATAAAAAAGAAGAATAATCCCAAACTGATCCTGCACAGGAATGACGGAGATATCTACAAGATCATCCAGGCTCCAAGCGGAAAAATGAAATTGCCGGTGATGGCCAATGAAGAGAATTATACATTCCTTGGATGGTCTACCAGGGCAGGTCAGAAGACCGCACCAAGGTATGAAGCCGGACAGGTGATCACAGTCAGTGGGACCATGCATCTCTATGCGGTGAGATTCTGGCGGTATCAGGAACCGAATCTGGTCAGGAACAGCTTTCATTATCCTGAGAATTACGAAAGGATCATCTTTGTGGGAGATTCCAGGACATATGGTCTTCAGAAGGTATTGTACGAACAGTTTGGAAAGGAGTATGTGGACAGCCATGTCAGCTTTGTATGCTGTTCTAATACGGAACTGGGCTGGCTGAAGTCAACGGGCGCACAGGCTCTTTTGAAAGAAATAGAAAAATGTCGTAAAAATGAAAAATACGCAAAGATCGCAGTGGTGTTTAATCATGGTATCAATGATCTCAGAGATATTAACGGAAAACAGGATCTGAATGATAGACTCTCACAGTACGTGTCTTATATGAAAAAGCTGGGAACAAAGCTTTCCATGAAAAACTGCAGTCTGTATTATATGTCTGTGAATCCGATCAATGGAGGGGAAAAGGGAAGTACCAAGAATCGTAAATGTGAGGATGTCCGGACTTTTAACAGCGGTCTTGCCGGTGAGCTTGGAAGTCAGTACCACTATATTGATGTTTACAGTTATCTGATGCGGACCGGATATGGTACTGTATCCAATACGGGAGACGGTACAGACGATGGTGTTCATTATACGCCTAAAACTTATAAAAGGATTTTTACATTTTGTCTTAACAACATAAGAAAGACAGAAAATTACTTTAACATTGAGGACGTGGGCAGCTGAGAAATGCCCTGTGGGGACATATGGAAAACTGAAAAAAATACTGGCGTTTTTACAGTGGTTATGCTATACTACAGAAATGACTGTAAATATATAATGCGAGTGTTAACTATTTTATATAAGGTATTTACTCGATATGATTAAGGAGGAACAAGAAACATGAGTTTACAGGTGGAGAAAATGGAGAAAAACATGGCGAAACTTACAATCGAGGTTTCCGCCGAGGATCTTGACAAAGCAATGCAGAATGCATATCAGAAAGCAAAAGGCAGAATTTCTATTCCGGGATTCCGTAAAGGAAAAGCTCCAAGAAAAATGATCGAGCAGATGTACGGAAAGGGAGTATTCCTTGAGGACGCTGCAAACGCTCTGATCCCTGAGCATTACAGCAAAGCACTTGCTGAGTGTGATCTTGAGATCGTTTCCCAGCCTAAGATCGATGTAACACAGGTTGAGCCTGGCAAACCATTTATCTTTACAGCAGAAGTAGCTACTAAACCAGAGGTAACTCTTGGTGACTATAAAGGACTTGAGGTTCCGAAGTCTGAGACAGAGGTAACAGACGAGGAAGTTGAGGCTGAGCTTAAGAAAGAGCAGGAGAAAAACTCCAGAACCATCACAGTTGAGGATCGTGCAGCACAGAACGGCGATACAGCAACTATCGATTTCGAGGGCTTCGTAGATGGTGAGGCATTCGAGGGCGGTAAAGGAACAGACTATCCGCTGACACTTGGTTCCAACACCTTCATCCCGGGATTCGAGGAGCAGCTTGTTGGTGCTAACACAGGTGATCACGTAGAAGTTAAGGTTACATTCCCGGAGGAGTATCAGGCAAAAGAGCTGGCTGGCAAAGAAGCTGTATTCCAGTGCGATGTTAAGAAGATCGAAGCAAAAGAGCTTCCGGAGCTTGACGATGACTTCGCTAAGGATGTATCTGAGTTTGATACACTTGCTGAGTACAAGGAAGACGTTAAGAAGAACCTGACAGAGAAGAAAGCAGAAGATGCACGTCGTGCAAAAGAAGATGCAGCAGTAGATAAAGTGATCGAGAATGCACAGATGGATATTCCGGAGGCAATGATCGAGACACAGACACGTCAGATGCTTGACGATTTCGCAAGAAGAATGCAGTCCCAGGGTCTTTCCATGGAGCAGTACTTCCAGTTCACAGGCCAGAGCGTTGACAAGATGATGGAAGACATGAAGCCACAGGCTCTTAAGAGAATCCAGACAAGACTTGTTCTTGAGAAGATCGCTGAGGTAGAGAACATCCAGCCAACAGAGGAAGAGGTTAACGAAGAGATCTCCAAGATGGCAGAGATGTACAAGATGGAAGCAGACAAATTAAAAGATCTCATCGGTGAGAACGAGATGGAGCAGATGAAGAAAGATATGGCTGTTCAGAAAGCTGTTACATTAGTTGCCGATGCAGCTGTAGAGGCGTAATAAACCTCGGAAATGGAGGGCAAAATGAGTTTAGTACCTTACGTCATTGAGCAGACCAGCAGAGGAGAAAGAAGTTATGATATCTATTCAAGACTTCTTAAGGACCGAATCATTTTCCTTGGAGAAGAGGTAAACGATGTCAGTGCGAACCTGATCGTTGCGCAGCTTCTCTTCCTGGAAGCAGAAGATCCTTCCAAGGATATCCAGCTTTATATCAACAGCCCGGGTGGTTCTGTAACTGCCGGAATGGCAATTTATGATACAATGCAGTATATCAAGTGCGATGTATCTACGATCTGCCTTGGAATGGCAGCCAGCATGGGAGCTTTCCTCCTGTCCTCCGGTGCCAAAGGCAAGAGATATGCACTGCCGAATTCGACGATCATGATCCATCAGCCATCAGGCGGTGCACAGGGGCAGGCTACAGAGATCCAGATCGTAGCTGACCAGATCGCAAAAACCAAAAAGAAGCTGAACGAGATTCTTTCTGCGAATACCGGACAGCCTCTTGAGATTGTGGAAAAAGATACTGACCGTGACAACTATATGACAGCGGAAGAAGCTAAGGCATACGGCCTGATCGACGGTGTTGTGATCCACAAATAATGCGTAAGAAAAGACTCCTGTAAAGACACAGGAGTCTTATCTTGCTTTAAAAAGGAATTTTAAATGTCTGCGAGAGACGGACATTTACGCTTAGAAAGGAAACAAAAAGATATGGCAGATAAAGTAAAAGAAGGAAAGGTAAGATGCTCCTTTTGCCATAAGACTGAAGATCAGGTACGCAAGCTGATCGCAGGTCCGGATGGAGCATATATTTGTGATGAATGTATCGGGATCTGCTCCGAGATCATGGAAGAAGAATTCAGTATGTATGATCATGAGGCAGATTATGAAACAGGGATCAACCTTCTGAAACCGGAAGAGATCCACAGTATCCTGGATGAGTATGTGATCGGACAGGATGATGCCAAGAAGGCACTTTCCGTAGCTGTTTACAATCATTACAAGAGGATTCTTGCTTCAAGAAACCTGGACGTGGAGCTGCAGAAGAGTAATATCCTGATGCTTGGTCCGACCGGTTCCGGTAAGACACTTCTTGCACAGACACTGGCAAGACTGCTGAATGTTCCTTTTGCCATCGCAGATGCCACTACTCTCACAGAGGCAGGTTATGTTGGCGAGGATGTTGAGAACATTCTTCTGAAGATCATTCAGGCAGCAGATTACGATATTGAACGTGCGCAGTACGGAATCATCTATATTGATGAGATCGACAAGATCACAAGAAAATCCGAGAACACTTCCATTACCAGAGATGTGTCCGGTGAGGGCGTACAGCAGGCACTTCTGAAGATCCTGGAAGGAACCGTTGCAAGTGTTCCGCCGCAGGGCGGAAGAAAGCATCCGCATCAGGAGTTTATCCAGATCGATACGACAAACATCCTGTTCATCTGCGGTGGTGCTTTTGACGGACTGGAGAAGATCATCGAGGCAAGACAGGATACCAAATCCATTGGTTTCGGAGCAGAGGTTTCCGAGAAGGAAGACCGCAATGTGGGCGAAGTTCTGAAGGAGGTTATGCCGGAGGACTTTATTAAATTCGGTCTGATCCCGGAGTTTATCGGACGAGTTCCGGTCGTGGTAACCTTGGATTCTCTGGATGAAGAAGCACTGATCCGTATTCTGAAGGAGCCTAAGAATTCCCTCACAAAACAGTACGACAAGCTTTTTGAGCTGGATGGCGTGCAGCTTGAGTTCCAGGATGAAGCACTTGAGACAGTTGCCCGGAAATCTCTTGAGAGAAAAACAGGTGCCAGAGGACTTCGTGCCATCATGGAGCATACCCTGATGGATCTGATGTACAAGACACCATCGGACGACACCATCCGTAAGTGTATCGTCACAAAAGAGGCAGTGGAGGGAACCGGAGAGCCGGAGATCATCCACGGGGAGGCCAAGGCTCCTGCAAAAAAAGCAGGACGCAAAACATCCCGTTCGAGAAAGAAAGGCAAGCCGGAAACAGCTTGATGAAGGGAATGACATAAATGACAAATCAGGTCAATATATTGCCAATGATCGCTCTCCGTGGGACTACAGTCCTTCCGGATATGATCGTACACTTTGATGTGAGCAGGGAGAAATCTATCCGTGCCGTGGAAGCAGCCATGCTCCATGACCAGAAGATCTTTCTGCTGACACAGAAGGATCCTGAGGTGGAAATACCGGAACTTACGGATCTGTATCAGGTAGGAACCGTCGCTTATATCAAGCAGGTGGTGAAGCTTCCGCAGGATCTTTACCGGGTTCTGGTAGAGGGACTGGACAGGGCAGAGGTTCTGGGCCTGGAGCAGGAGGAACCATATCTGAAGGCGGAATGCGAGATCGTTACGGCACAGGAAGAGGATTACCCGGAACCGGTAAAGGACGCCATGCTTCGCAGCATCCGGGAGCTTTTTCAGAGATACTGCAGAGAAAGCGGAAAAGTAAGCAAGGATCTGGTAACCCAGATCATGAACATCGAAGATGTGCAGGAAACCATCGACCAGATCGCAGTAAATCTTCCGATGGCGTATCAGAACAAGCAGAAGCTTCTGGAAGCAGTGTCTTTGAATGACCGTTATGAGATCCTTGGAGCGCTTCTTGGCAGCGAGATCGAGGTGATCCATATCACTAAAGATCTTCAGCGCAAGGTGAAATCCCATATCGACAAGAATCAGAGAGAGTATATCCTCCGGGAACAGCTGAAAACCATCCGTGAGGAGCTGGGCGAGGAGAATACTGCTGATGATATCGATGAATTTAAAAAACAGCTGAAGGAGCTGGATGCATCTGATGAAGTAAAAGAGAAGATTTCCAAGGAGATCAGCCGTTTTAAAGGAATGGCAGCCAGTGCTGCAGAGGCAACGGTGCAGAGAGGCTATCTGGAAACCGTTCTTGCACTTCCGTGGAATAAGAAATCCGAGGATTCCGAGGATCTTGAGAACGCATGGAAGGTTTTGGAAGAGGGTCATTACGGACTGAAAGAGGTCAAAGAACGTATCATGGAATTCCTTGCTGTACGTAAGCTGACCCACAAGGGAAAGAGTCCGATCCTCTGTCTGGTGGGACCTCCGGGAACCGGAAAAACTTCCATTGCACGTTCTGTGGCAGAGGCCATGAACAAGAAATACGTCCGCATCTGTCTTGGAGGTGTCCGTGATGAGGCTGAGATCCGTGGCCACAGAAAGACTTACGTCGGTGCCATGCCAGGAAGGATCACAGTCGCACTGAAGGAAGCCGGAGTCAGCAACCCGCTGATGCTTCTTGATGAGATCGACAAGACCAGCAGCGATTATAAAGGAGATACCTCCGCAGCACTTCTGGAGGTTCTGGATCCGGAGCAGAACAGTAAGTTCAATGATCACTATGTGGAGATTCCCCAGGATCTTTCCGAGGTACTGTTTATTGCCACTGCAAATGATGTTCAGGGAATCCCGAGACCTCTTCTTGACCGTATGGAGCTGATGGAAATCCCGGGATATACGGAAAATGAGAAGGAACATATCGCAAGGGAACATCTGATCCCGAAGCAGATGGAGATCAACGGTATTCCGGAAGGCAAGCTGGTGATCCAGCCGGCAGCTCTTGGCAAGCTGATCAACAATTATACCAAGGAAGCAGGAGTCCGTTCTCTGGAGAGAAGCATCGGACGTATCTGCAGAAAAACTGCACGTGCTATCATGGAAGAGGGTAAGGATAAGGTAGTTGTCACATCCCGAAATATTTCCAGATTCCTTGGCAAAGAACGATATAACTATCTAATGGCCAATGAGAAGGATGAGATCGGGATCGCCCGCGGTCTTGCATGGACACAGGTAGGCGGTGATACCCTGCAGATCGAAGTCAATATCATGCCCGGAAAAGGCGAGCTGCTTCTCACCGGACAGCTTGGAGATGTGATGAAGGAATCTGCACAGGCAGGTATCAGCTATATCCGTTCGGTTTCTGACCAATATGAGATCGATCCGGAATTTTTCCAGAAGCATGATATGCATGTACATATTCCGGAGGGTGCCGTTCCGAAGGATGGCCCGTCTGCCGGTATTACAATGGCAACTGCCATGCTGTCTGCAATTATCGAAAAACCGGTGCGTGCGGATCTTGCCATGACCGGTGAGATCACCTTAAGAGGCCGTGTGCTTCCGATCGGCGGACTGAAAGAGAAGCTGCTTGCAGCTAAATATGCCAGGATCAAGGAAGTCCTTGTTCCGGAGAAAAATCGTCCGGATATCGAGGAGATGGACAGAGAGATCATCCAGGGACTGAATATCCGGTTTGTGGATAACATGAAAGAAGTTCTCGGTGAAGCTCTTGCATAAACAAAAAACAGAAAAACCCTGCCCTGACCTTCAGGACAGGGCTTTTAAAAGAAAAGGGAGGAATAACGAATGGTAATCAAAAACGTATCGCTGGATATCGTCTGCGGCATCACAAGCAAGATCCCGGACACAGGAAGGCCGGAGGTAGCTTTTGCGGGAAAATCAAATGTAGGGAAATCCTCCCTGATCAATGGTCTGATGAACCGCAAGGCCCTGGCAAGAACCAGCGCACAGCCGGGAAAAACACAGACGATCAATTTTTATAATATTAATGAAGCAATGTATCTCGTAGACCTGCCGGGCTACGGCTACGCCAAGGTTTCTGCGGCAGAGAAGGAAAAATGGGGAAAAATGATCGAGGGCTATCTTCATAATTCCAAAGAGCTCCGTGCGGTTTTTCTCCTGGTGGATATCCGCCACAAGCCTTCCGCCAATGACAAGCAGATGTATGACTGGATCTGTCACAACGGATATGAGCCGGTGATCATCGCGACCAAGCTTGACAAGCTGAAACGCAGCCAGGTGGCAAAAAGCCTGAAGGAGATCCGCATCGGACTGGGCCTTCCGAAAGAGGGAAAGATCCTTCCGTTTTCTGCGGAGACGAAGCAGGGAAGAGACGAGATATGGGCACTGATCGATGAGTTGACCGGCCTTGGTGAACCGGCAGCTACAGAGGATTAAGGAGAGCAGAAAAGATGGGAATTATCAAGGCGCTCAAGCTGGGATTTGACTATCAGAGATACG
The DNA here is from genome assembly GCF_900101315.1 of Blautia sp. SF-50. Lineage (NCBI taxonomy): Bacteria > Bacillati > Bacillota > Clostridia > Lachnospirales > Lachnospiraceae > Blautia > Blautia sp. SF-50. The sequence goes on along the minus strand of NZ_FMUW01000001.1, from coordinate 257,170 downwards.
ATGATGACGGCAATGTGGTAGACATGCAGCGTGCAGTCAATGATGTGAACCTGGACATTAAAGCAGGAGAATTTGTGGCAGTTCTGGGACATAACGGATCCGGAAAATCCACACTGGCGAAGCATATGAATGCGCTTCTGATCCCAACAGAGGGAACGATGCTGGTGGACGGGATCGATACCGCCAGAGAGACCAAACTCTGGAAGGTACGCCAGAAGGCAGGAATGGTATTTCAGAATCCGGATAACCAGATCATAGGAACCGTTGTGGAAGAGGATGTAGGCTTTGGTCCGGAAAATATGGGAGTTCCTACAGATGATATCTGGAAACGGGTGAATGACAGCCTGGAAAAAGTCGGTATGACAGCCTATCGTTATCAGTCCCCAAACAAGCTTTCCGGAGGGCAGAAGCAGAGAGTGGCTATTGCAGGCGTGATGGCCATGCGCCCGCGGTGCATCATTCTGGATGAGCCTACCGCTATGCTGGATCCTAACGGAAGAAAGGAAGTCCTGGAGGCAGTGCGGGAGCTGAACCGTAAGGAAAAGGTAACAGTCATTCTGATCACCCATTACATGGAGGAAGTGATCCATGCTGACCGTGTTTATGTCATGGACAGCGGAAATGTTGTGATGCAGGGAAATCCCAAAGAGATTTTTTCCCAGGTGGATACCCTTAAGGCGTATGGACTGGATGTACCACAGGTAACACTTCTTGCATATGAACTGAAGAAATCCGGCGTGGATGTTCCGGATGGAATACTGACTACAGAGGAGCTGGTGAGCGCATTATGTCAATCGAATTAAAAAATGTAACCTATACCTACAGCCCCGGGACAGCCTATGAGAGCCATGCGCTGAAGGATGTCAGCCTTGTGATCCCGGACGGCCAGTTTATCGGGATCATCGGACACACAGGAAGCGGAAAATCCACGCTGATCCAGCATCTGAATGCGCTGGTACAGCCAACATCTGGCCAGGTTCTGTATAACGGAGAAGATGTGTGGGCTGAGAAATATGACCGGAAACAGCTCCGCAGCGAGGTTGGTCTGGTGTTCCAGTACCCGGAGCATCAGCTGTTTGAAAATGATGTGATTTCGGATGTATGCTTCGGACCTATGAATCAGGGACTTTCCAGGGAAGAAGCAGAGAAAGAAGCGAAGCAGGCGCTGACTCAGGTTGGAGTAAAAGAGTCCAATTTCAAGAAATCACCCTTTGAGCTTTCCGGAGGCCAGAAAAAAAGGGTAGCTATTGCAGGGGTTCTTGCCATGAACCCGAAGATCCTGATCCTGGACGAGCCCACAGCAGGGCTTGACCCGAAGGGCAGGGATGATATCCTGGATCAGATCGCAGAGCTTCATAAGGTGCGAGGGATAACCATTGTTCTGGTTTCCCACAGCATGGAGGATATTGCGAAATACGTGGAGCGCCTCATTGTTATGAATCACGGAGAAGCTGTATTTGATGATGAGCCGAAGAAGGTTTTTTCCCATTATAAGGAACTGGAAACCATGGGACTTGCCGCACCGCAGATCACTTATATCATGCATGCGCTGAAGGAACATGGGCTGCATGTGGATGCAGATGCCACAACGGTGGAGGAAGCCAGAGACAGTATCCTTGCCGCACTTGTGCAGGCGAACTCTCCATTACTGAACAAAGGAGGGGCGGAAAAATGATCAGAGATATTACCATTGGCCAGTATTATCCGGCCAAATCCGTTCTTCACAGACTGGACCCACGGACCAAATTTCTGGGAACTCTGGGATTTCTGATCTCTGTGTTCCTGTTCCATACATTTCTCGGATATGCGGTGGCAACAGCATTTCTGGTAGCCATGATCGCAATATCCAAGGTTCCGGTGAAATTCATGTTCAAGGGTCTGAAGGCCATCGTTATGATCCTTCTGATCACGGTTGCGTTCAATATCATCCTGACGCCTGGCGAAGTGCTGTGGCGTTTCGGGATCATCAAGGTCACAAGGGAAGGCCTTGTTCTTGCAGGAAGAATGGCGATCCGTCTTGTTTACCTTGTGATCGGATCTTCCATCATGACATTGACTACCACGCCGAATCAGCTGACAGATGGTCTGGAGAGACTGCTTCGTCCGCTGAACAAGATCCGGGTGCCGGTACATGAGATCGCCATGATGATGTCCATTGCCCTTCGCTTTATCCCGATCCTTCTGGAGGAGACGGATAAGATCATGAAGGCACAGATCGCCAGAGGTGCAGATTTCGAAAACGGAAACCTGATCCAGAAGGCGAAAAATATGGTACCCCTTCTTGTGCCGCTGTTTATTTCGGCGTTCCGCCGTGCCAATGATCTGGCAATGGCCATGGAAGCAAGGTGTTACCATGGTGGAGAGCACAGAACCCAGATGAAGCCGCTGCATTATGAAAAAAGAGATTATGCGGCCTATGGGATCCTTGTGGCATATCTTGCGGTGGGCGTGGCATTCCGTGTGGCGGGACTGTAGCCAAATCCTGCCGGTACTCAGACATGGAACGGTCCGAAGCGCTGTATTTTGCACAGCGGAACTGTAACCGGATCAGGCAGGCATTTTGCAGGACGGTATGTCTGTTTTGGGATAGAAAGTACTGCAGGGATGTCTGTATCAGGAGGGAATATATTTTATGAAACGAGTAGGACTTGTTGTAGCTTATGATGGAACCAATTACTCAGGCTGGCAGACACAGCCAAATGGAATCACCATTCAGGGCGTTTTAAACGATACCTTAAGTGAGCTGCTTGGGGAAAAGATCGAGACCATCGGTGCCAGCCGTACAGATGCAGGAGTGCACGCTCTTGGAAATGTGGCGGTGTTTGATACCGAATCCAGGATCCCCGGGGAAAAATTTTCCTATGCACTGAACCAGAGACTTCCGGAGGATATCCGTATCCAGCTTTCTGAGGAGGTGGAGCCGGATTTTCATCCCCGTTACTGTGACAGTGAAAAAACATATGAATATCGTATCCTGAACCGGCGGTTTCCGGTGCCAACGGAGCGTTTATACTCTTATTTTTACCATTATAAACTGGATGTGGATAAGATGAAGGAAGCAACATCTTATCTGATCGGACGCCATGATTTTGCCAGCTTCTGCGGATCCGGCGCACAGGTGAAGACCACCATCCGTACCGTGACCTCCATGGACGTGTGGAGAGATGGTGACATGGTGACCATCCGCATTTCAGGAACAGGTTTCCTTTACAATATGGTGCGTATCATTTCCGGAACCCTGATCGAGATCGGAAACGGGCAGTATCCGCCGGAACGCATGGATAAGATCCTGAAAGCCTGTGACCGCGGGGCAGCAGGCCCCACAGCTCCGGCTCAGGGGTTGACGCTGATGGGAATCGAGTTTTTCTGAAAACAGGAATTTTGTTGAAAATTACAAGAAAAAACAGTTGACAGGCAAGGTGCCTTATAATATAATAACTCAATGTGACGTAGTGCGAAGATGCTTGAGCCAATAGCCCCGGCGACGGCATTTTATCAGCGGTTTCGGACATTTCCGCGATTTATTTTGCACCCGCGTTTCCATTTACTTTTTTTCGCGGAAGTACCGCGGTTTGAGAAACATTATCGTTGATAAATAACAGGAGGTAGGACCATGCAGACTTATATGGCTAATCCGGATAAAATCGAAAGAAAATGGTATGTAGTTGACGCAGAGGGTTGCACTCTGGGACGTCTGGCATCCGGTGTTGCAAGTGTTTTAAGAGGAAAGAACAAACCTCAGTTTACACCGCACGTTGACACAGGAGATTATGTAATCGTTGTAAACGCTGATAAGATCAAAGTTACAGGCAAGAAGCTTGAGCAGAAGATTTATTATAACCACTCCGACTATGTTGGTGGAATGAAAGAAACCACATTAAAAGAAATGTTAGCAAAGAAACCTGAGAAGGTTATCGAGCTCGCAGTTAAGGGAATGCTTCCGAAAGGACCTCTTGGAAGAGCTATGAACAAGAAACTTTTCGTATATGCAGGACCAGAGCACAAACATGAGGCTCAGAAGCCTGAAGTTTTAACATTTTAATAGGAGGTAGAAAACATTGGCTAGCGCAAAATTCTACGGAACAGGAAGAAGAAAGAAATCAATCGCAAGAGTTTACCTGGTACCTGGAACAGGTAAAATCACTATCAATAAAAGAGACATCGATGAGTACTTCGGACTTGAGACTCTGAAGGTTATCGTTCGTCAGCCACTGGCTTTAACAGAGACAGAGGGTAAATTCGACGTGATCGTTAATGTTCACGGCGGTGGATACACAGGACAGGCTGGAGCAATCCGTCATGGTCTTTCCAGAGCACTCCTTGAGGCAGACAAAGACTACAGACCAGCTCTTAAAGCTGCTGGATTCCTTACACGTGATCCACGTATGAAAGAGCGTAAGAAATACGGTCTCAAAGCAGCTCGTCGCGCTCCGCAGTTCAGCAAGCGATAATTCCAATCGAATACGGAAATTTATCAAAACCTCGGAAATTTTTGATTTTCCGGGGTTTTTTTATGCCTGAAAGTTCTTGGATTTTCTAAAAAAGTGGGCGATTTTGAAGTGTAGAACACACGTAGCGCACAAAACACCTTAAAAAATATATTAAGTATATTGCAAAGAAAAATTGCGTATGATATAATGCCAGTAGGCAAAAGGTATTAAAGTGTTTATAACAAAAAGAGTGAAAGCCCTTGAAGTTGCAGCTTCTTGGGCTTTCTTCTTATTTTATTATAGTGGATAAGAAACCACTAGGCTATTTGTTGTCCCTATCATGTCTGTCTAACCATTTGCAGATGAGATGGCAAGTAACACCTGCCGCAACAGTGATGATAAAGGTAATTAAAGTGTCTATAACGTTCACCTCCTCCCGTTGCCGGGTTTCGGTTGGACAACAATAGTATTATAGCATAGAACAATACGGACGGGAAGCAAATATATTTGCCCTTTATGGCAGTGTATTTGCAGGAACGGTGTAGCGCCGAAAAAATTGAAAGCAATGTATGAGACACTTTAATAGATATTTGATCAGACAAGGACTCTGATCGGACGAATGGGAGGTATGCTTCATGCCGTTACAGATTATCAGAAACGATATTACAAAAATGCGCGTTGACGCAATCGTCAATGCTGCCAACACTTCTCTTTTGGGCGGCGGTGGTGTGGACGGCTGCATTCATCGTGCCGCCGGACCGGAACTGCTTGCAGAATGCAGTACGCTGCATGGCTGCGAGACTGGCAGCGCAAAAATCACAAAGGGATATCGCCTGCCCTGCAAATATGTGATTCATGCAGTCGGCCCGCGCTGGCGAGATGGCAAGCATCAGGAACAACAGCTTCTGGAATCCTGTTATCGGACATCTTTGAACCTGGCAAAAGAAAATGGCTGTCAGTCGGTGGCCTTTCCGCTGATTTCCTCCGGCATCTACGGCTATCCAAAAGACCAGGCTCTGAAGGTTGCAGTCGATACCATCAGTGCATTCTTGCTGGAAAATGAGATGATGGTCTACATCGTTATCTTTGATAAGAAGGCATATCAGATTAGCGGAAAACTGTTTGCTGATATCGCGGCGTACATAGATGACTGGTATGTGGATGAACATACCGACAGTCGAGTAGAACAGAGACGGCGGCTTGAAGCGCTGTCAGAGGAATCCTGCTTTGAAGCTGCATCTGCCCCGCTGCCGTCCGAAGCAATCTGTAAATCTTGCAGCAGTCAATCTCTGGAGGAGGCACTGGGGCAGATTGATGAGAGCTTTTCGGAAATGCTGCTGCGGAAGATTGACGAAAGCGGCATGACGGATGCCCAGTGTTACAAGAAGGCAAACATTGACCGGAAACTCTTTTCCAAAATTCGCTCTGATAAATTCTATAAGCCATCCAAACCAACAGTGCTGGCATTTGCTCTCGCTTTGGAGTTGCCGCTTGCCCAGATGCAGGAGATGCTCGGCAAGGCAGGATTTACTCTTTCCCATTCGAGCAAATTCGATATCATTGTAGAATATTTTGTCGAACGGGGAAACTACAATGTGTATGAAATCAACGAGGCATTGTTTGCTTTTGACCAGAGCCTGATCGGGGCATAAGGACAAAGAAATGTCGTTTTCTATGCGACCACTTCACAAAAGAAAATCGCTATATTATGGCTGTAAGGTACGAAACTGAGCAGCCATAATCTTTTGGGAGGACAAGCATATGAGAAAAAATTTAACAGAGATCGTTTTTATCTTAGACCGCAGCGGTTCCATGAGCGGATTGGAACGGGATACCATCGGCGGATTCAATTCCATGATTGAGCAGCAGAAAAAAGCAGAGGGCGAAGCACTGATCTCAACGGTGCTGTTTGACAATGTGAGCGAAGTCCTGCACGACCGTGTAAATGTAAAGGATATCCGACCGATGACTGACCGTGACTACACGGTTCGCGGATGCACAGCACTCTTAGATGCCATCGGCGGTGCGATTCATCACATTGGAAATGTTCATAAGTACGCAAGGCCGGAGGACGTGCCGGAACATACCATGTTCGTAATCACTACGGACGGAATGGAAAATGCCAGCCGCCGGTACAACAGCGAAAAAGTGAAGCAGATGATCGTGCGGCAGAAAGCGAAATACGGTTGGGAGTTTTTGTTCCTTGGTGCCAATATTGACGCAGTAGAGACTGCAAGCCAGTTCGGAATCGGTGCAGATCGTGCAGTCAACTATCAGTGCGACAGTGAAGGAACCGCGTTGAATTATGAAGTGGTCAGCGAAGCAATCAGCTCTGTCCGGTGCAGTGCTCCGCTGAGCGCAGATTGGAAAAAGCGTATAGACGAGGACTACAAAGGGCGTTGCGCGAAGCGGATTTAGACGTAATGATGAATATGTTTTTTTTCTAATGATAAGCTTGAAACATAAGCTAATGCTGCAATCATTGAGTCCATTGGCTTTTTTGACTATTGTACGCAATTTCAAATTTACCCCCGTCAGCGAACTTGCTGAAAATCAGTCATATTGGGGAGAATTTGTTCGCCTTAATAATGTGCTGATTGTTGTGTTTTTGTTATGTGCTACATGGATTTTAGCAGCAATCATATCTTTTATTTCTTTTACAGCCTTTAGATGGACTGATAAGAAACAAGGGTATCAGCTTTCTTCCTTCGTAGAAAAAGAGGACGCAAGTTTGAATTTCTTTATGACAATGATTATCCCGCTTTTGCTTGATGATGTAGGAACGATTCAAGGAGCGGTAACATTCCTTATCCTCATAGATATTGACCAGATTGCTTCCGCTGAAAGAGTAATCACGGTGAACAATGCTGTTCAGTAAAGATTCTCTGATTGCATCCTCTGGATAATCTCTTCTGTCAGTTCGATCCAGATTTGAAAAGGTTGCCTTTCCTTTCTTTTTCTTTCTTTCTCATTATAAATAAGAAAGAAAGGTCAAGGGGTGTAGAAACAAGCATTTTGTTGACTTGCAATAGTCACAAGCCTCGTTGGAAAATCAAAGGGGTGTTTTTTAACCAGTTTTTGGCTTATTCGTTTCGAGAGCAACTTTGAAATCACATTCTGTTGCTTCGGCAATGAGCTGTTCTATCATGGAAATTTCTCCGTTGAGGTTGCAGAAGGTCTTTTTTGTTATATCCAGCGGAGAAAGTTATTGCAATGATAGAAGCAAAGAGTTCAGTAAAAGCAGAAACACCTTAAAAAGTATACAGAGTATATTGCGAAGAAAAATCGCGTATGATATAATGCTCGCAGGCAAAGAGATTATAAGTCCATGCGGACAAAAAAGCAAAAGCCCTCGAAGTTGCAGCTTCCAGGGCTTTCTTCTTATTTCATTTTTTATTACAGTGGACAAGGAATCATCAGGTCAGAGCTCCGCTGTTTGCAGTATAGACGATAATTGTTGATTTTATTACGCAACAGGAATATTCAGTTAGGCTTACGCACAACAGAAAATTCTCATTCAATGCAGAAAGGGGCGGTTTTATGAGACAGGATACACTGGAGGGCAGAGCAAAAACGAAAAACGGTGTCATTCGATTATGCTTTTCGGTGCTTTGTATTTTATTGGAAGCAGCTTTTATCATTATCGTGATCACAAGGCTGAATGAATATGCGGAGATCGTTAATCTGCTGACTAGAGTCTTTGCAGGAATTCTGGTTCTGGCACTATATGCATCCGATCAGACCTCTTCCATGAAAATGCCGTGGATCATTCTGATACTTGTGTTTCCGATCATGGGTGTAGCGCTGTATCTGCTGATCGGATTAAATGGCGGAACCCATAAAATGCGAGAACGATATGCGGATATCGACAGAAAGCTTCTGCCGCTTCTGCCGGACAATCGGGAAAAACTGGAAAATATCAAAAATAAAATCCCCAAAGCAGGAAATATCAGTGAGTATATTTGGAAAAATGCAGGTTATCCCGTATACCAGAATACGGATATTGTTTATTATGATGAGGCGGTAAAGGGATTAGAAGCACAATTATCGGTACTGTCAAAGGCTGAAAAGTTTATTTTTATGGAATACCATGCGATAGAAGATGCAGAGGCCTGGAAAAAGATCCAGAAAGTGCTGGAGGAGCGTGTACAGGCAGGCGTGGAAGTGCGAGTATTTTATGATGATATGGGCTCTATTGGCTTTATTAATACGGATTTTGTAAAAAAGATGGAGCAGATCGGAATCCACTGCCGGGTATTTAATCCGTTTATGCCGGGACTGAATGTATTTCTGAACAACCGTGATCATCGAAAAATAACCGTGATCGATGGAAAAGTAGCTTTCACAGGCGGCTATAATCTGGCAAATGAATATTTTAATTACACCAATCCTTACGGACAATGGAAGGATACCGGGATCCGTCTTGAAGGCGATGCAGTTCAGTCGCTGACAGCAACATTCCTTGAAATGTGGAATGCAGCCAATGACAGGAATAATAATGAGGATTTCAGCAAATATTTTATAAGATCAGAATATAAGGCAGCTCAGAACGGATTTGTACAGCCTTATGCAGATAGTCCAATGGATGATGAACAGGTAGGAGAGGAAGTTTATATCAGCATGGTCAACAAAGCTGAAAAATACTGCTGGTTTATAACGCCATATCTAATCATTACGGATGAAATGACACATGCGCTGTGTCTTGCTGCAAAGCGGGGGATTGATGTCAGGATCATTACACCGGGAATCCCGGATAAAAAAATGATTTACAGTGTTACACGTTCCTTTTATCATGGACTGGTTAAAAATGGAGTGCGGATCTATGAGTGGACACCTGGCTTCTGTCACGCCAAGATGAGCGTGGCAGATGACTGTATGGCAACCTGCGGAACCATAAATCTGGATTACAGAAGCCTTTATCATCATTTTGAAAACGGATGCTTTATGGCAGACAGTCCGGCTGTGTTATCCATAAGAAATGACTTGGAAAAAACAATGAAGGAATGTCGGGAAGTAACAGAACAATACCGGACAGGACGCAGTGCATATCTTCGTCTGGGACAGCTTTTCATGAGATTGTTTGCAGGATTATTGTAAGGAAGAGGTGTAAATCTATGTGTACAGCAGCAACGTATCAGACAAAGGATTTTTATATGGGAAGAACTCTTGACTATGAGTTTTCCTATGGGGAAGAGGTGACCATAACCCCAAGAAATTATGAGTTCGATTTCCGATATGCAGGAAAAGTAAAAACACATTATGCTCTCATAGGAATGGCGTTTGTAGCAGGAGATTATCCGCTTTATTATGATGCGGCTAATGAAAAGGGACTGGGTATGGCAGGACTTAACTTTGTGGGGAATGCGGCATATGCAGAGGAAGTGGCAGAGACAGATAAGGATCTTGTCCAGGTGGCGCAATATGAATTTATTCCATGGATCCTTACCCAGTGTGCTTCGGTGGCTGAAGCAAGGAGGATGCTTTCCAATATGGAGCTTATGGGAACACCCTTCAGTGAACAGCTTCCAACGGCACAGCTTCACTGGATGATCGCAGACAAGGAGGAATGCATCGTTGTAGAATCCATGAAAGACGGAATGCACATCTATGACGATCCTGTTGGCGTACTTACAAATAATCCTCCATTCCCCGGTCAGATGTTTGCACTTAACAATTATGCGGGTGTATCCAGAAAGCAGCCGGAAAGTACATTTGCAGGAGTGCTGGAGCTGGATCCATACAGCAGAGGAATGGGCGGAATGGGAATTCCGGGAGATCTTTCAAGCCAGTCAAGATTTGTAAAGGTTGCATTTACAAAATTAAACGCAATATCCGGAGATGGGGAAAACGAAAGTGTCAGCCAGTTTTTCCATATTTTAGGCTCTGTTGATCAGCAGCGGGGATGCTGTGAGGTATCAGAGGGCGCATATGAGATCACGATCTATACTTCATGCTGCAACACGACAAAGGGAATCTATTATTATACCACATATGATAATCACCAGATAACCGCAGTAGATATGTATGCGGAAAACCTTGATTCAGACAAGCTGATCCGTTATCCGATCATATTAAACGGTGAGATCCGATGGCATAATAAATAAGAACAAGATTTTTACAGAAGATAATGGGTAGGAAGATGGAAAATTATTCAATAGTATTCAGCAGCTTAACCGGTAATACAAAAAAGCTGCCAGTCAGCCGATCGTAGTGTATACAGAGATTTGACTTTACAGCAGAGAAAAATATCAAGTATAATACTATAGCATTATTAAAAATCCCTTCCGGGAAAACAGAAAAACCACAATGATAAAGGAATATAACAAATGAGTATTTTAAATGTAGAACACCTGACCCACGGGTTTGGAGACAGAGCGATTTTCGAAGATGTATCTTTCCGGCTTCTTAAGGGAGAACACATCGGACTTGTAGGCGCTAATGGCGAAGGAAAGTCCACATTTATGAGTATTGTGACCGGAAAACTGATGCCGGATGAGGGCAAGGTAGAGTGGGCAAAAAATGTCCACGCAGGTTATCTGGATCAGCATGCAGTTCTGGAAAAGGGGATGACCATCGGCCAGGTGCTGAAATCCGCTTTTGATCCTCTTCTCAAAAAAGAAGAACGGATGAACGAGATCTGCGACAAGCTGGGAACTGCAGATCCTGACGAGATGGATGGTCTGATGGAAGAGCTTGGAACGATCCAGGACGAACTGACACTTCACGATTTTTATGCGATCGATGCCAAAGTGGAGGAGGTTGCCAGAGCTCTGGGCCTTCTGGATCTTGGGCTTGACCGTGATGTTACGGATCTAAGCGGCGGACAGCGAACCAAGGTACTTCTTGCGAAGCTTCTTCTTGAGAAGCCTGACATCCTGCTTCTGGATGAGCCTACCAACTATCTGGATGAGGAGCATATTGCATGGCTGAAAAGATATCTTCTGGATTATGAGAATGCCTTTATCCTTATTTCCCACGATATTCCCTTCCTGAATTCTGTAGTTAACATTATCTATCATATGGAAAATCAGGAACTGAACCGTTATGTAGGAGATTACGATCATTTTCAGGAGGTCTATGCGGTTAAGAAGGCGCAGCTGGAGGCTGCTTACCGCAAACAGCAGCAGGAGATCAGTGAGCTGAAGGATTTCGTAGCAAGGAATAAGGCACGTGTTTCCACAAGAAACATGGCTATGTCCCGCCAGAAAAAGCTGGACAAGATGGATGTGATCGAGTTGGCAGCAGAGAAGCCGAAGCCGGAGTTCAAATTCCGTTATGGCCGAACACCAGGAAAGATGCTTTTTGAGACCCATGATCTTGTGATCGGTTATGATGAGCCGCTTTCCAAGCCGCTGAATTTTACTATGGAGCGAGGACAGAAGATCGCACTGGTGGGAACCAATGGAATAGGAAAAACAACACTTCTTCGAAGCCTTCTTGGACTGATCAAGCCTCTTTCTGGAAGCGTGGAGCAGGGCGAGAACCTTGAGATCGGATATTTTGAGCAGGAAGTTAAAGGTGAGAATCGAACTACCTGTATCGAAGAGCTCTGGCAGGAATTCCCGTCATTTTCCCAGTATGAAGTGCGTTCCGCGCTGGCAAAATGCGGCCTGACGACCAAGCATATTGAGAGCCAGGTACGAGTTTTAAGCGGTGGTGAGCAGGCAAAAGTGCGTCTTTGCAAGCTGGTGAACCGTGACACCAATATTCTTCTTCTGGACGAGCCTACCAATCATCTGGATGTAGATGCAAAAGACGAGCTGAAAAAAGCTCTCCGGGAATACCGCGGAAGTATCCTTCTCATCTGCCATGAACCGGAATTTTACCAGGATGTGGTAAATGAAGTCTGGGATATGAGCAAGTGGACAACCAAGATATTCTGATAATGGATATAGATATATGGCAGAAAAGACCGATATAATTCGAAAAGTACAATAAATGGGACATAAAGATGACAGCATAAGGGCAGCAGAGTCTGCCAGACAGAATACAGAGGACAAATAAATGAAAGAAACACAATTGAAAAAATTCAGTATCGTTATGGAGGGCGGCGGTATGCGGGGCTTGTATACAGCCGGTGTGATCGATGTTCTGATGGAAAATGAGATTTACGCAGACAGTGCGGTGGGCGTATCGGCTGGAGCTGTTTTTGGATGCAATTATAAGTCCAGGCAGATCGGAAGAGTTCTTCGCTATAACAAAAAGTACTGCAAGGATAAAAGACTTGCAAGCATCCGGAACTGGATCACCACAGGAGATGTATACAGCCGGGAATTCGGATATTATGAACTGCCCTGGAAACTGGATATTTTTGACCGTCAGACCTACGCAGAAAATCCCATGAAATTTACAGTGGTGTGTACGGACCTGGATACAGGAAAACCGGTGTATCATGAATGTCCCAACGGAGATGTGGAGGATATTGAATGGATGCGCGCATCTGCATCGATCCCGATAGCCTCCCGACCGGTGAAGCTTGGGGGAAAGAGACTTCTGGACGGTGGTGTGTCTGATCCGATCCCGGTTAAGTGGATGCTTTCCAGGGGATACGAAAAAAACGTAGTGGTGCTTACCAGAGATGTGAAGTACCGAAAAAAAGCGAACCCGAAGATGCAGCTTTTTCTGAAAGCAGTATTACATAAATATCCGGCTTTTCTGAAGGATCTGGAGGAACGGCATATCCATTATAATGAAACACTGGAGGAACTGTCTGCTCTGGAAAAAGAGGGTCGCGTTCATATCATCCGTCCGAGCAGTCCCATCCAGGCGGCGATGATCGAGCGTGATGAGAGCAATCTGGAGCGGATCTACCAGACAGGAAGAGCAGATATGAAAAAGGATCTGGAGAAGCTGAAAGCCTACCTGGATTCCTGAATCACAGACCGAAACAAAATTCGACTTATACCCCTTTCTATGTTATGATATTGGATATCATTACAACAGAAAGGGGTATTTTCAATGGGAGAAAAACCTCAGAATATAAAACACAGACATATAAGCCTGGGCGTGCTTGCCCATGTGGATGCAGGAAAGACGACATTATCGGAAGGCCTGCTTTTTAAATGCGGAAGGATCCGGAAAATCGGAAGAGTCGATCACAAGGATGCGTATCTGGATACCTATGAGCTTGAGAGGGAGAGAGGAATCACCATTTTTTCAAAGCAGGCAGTTTTTTCCATGGGGGATATGGAAGTGACACTTCTGGATACGCCGGGGCATGTGGATTTTTCTGCTGAGATGGAGCGTACCCTGCAGGTGCTGGATTATGCGATCCTGGTGATCAACGGAGCAGATGGTGTGCAAGGGCATACACAGACATTGTGGAGACTGCTGACACAGTATAAGATCCCAACATTTCTTTTTGTAAATAAAATGGATCAGGAAGGAACAGACAGGGAAAGACTTCTTGAGGAGCTGAAGAAGAAATTAAGCGGATGCTGTGTGGATTTTAGTGGAGAACTGGAATGCTCCGGTGCAGAAGCAGCAGGGAAAAAGGAGAATCCTGTGGATAACTCCGGGAAATCTCCGTCAGCTGAAGGAATGCAGCTGAAAGACAACGCCAATGAAGCAGAAAAAGAGAATATATTCGAAACGCAGGGCGCTTCTGATAAAATAAATGGAACTGATGATTTTCTGGAAAATATCGCCATGTGTGAGGAGAACCTTCTGGAAAGCTTCCTGGAAACAGGAACGATCACAAAAAAGGACGTGGCAGAGCTGATCCTGGAACGAAAGCTTTTTCCATGCTTTTTTGGATCTGCCTTGAAGATGGAAGGCGTAGATGCTTTTATCCATGGAATGGAGACCTACATGGCAGTACCGTCCTATCCCGCGGAATTCGGAGCCAGGATCTTTAAGATCGCCAGAGATGAGCAGGGAAACCGTCTCACTTATATGAAGATCACCGGCGGCAGCCTGAAGGTTAAGGAGACGCTGACCAATGCAGGAAGAAATGGTATTCCGGCAGATGAAATCTGGGAGGAAAAGGCAGATCAGATCCGTATCTATTCCGGTGCAAAATTTGAAATGCTCAAAGAGGCAGAGGCAGGAACCGTCTGTGCAGTTACAGGTCTTACCGAAACATATCCGGGAGAGGGACTTGGCATTGAGGCGGATTCTGCCATGCCGGTGCTGGAACCGGTACTGAATTATCAGATCATCCTTCCGGAGGGCTGTGACGCTCACAGGATGCTGAAAAGCCTGAAGGAGCTGGAGGAGGAAGAACCGCAGCTTCATATCATGTGGGATGAGCAGCTGGGAGAGATCCACGCCATGCTGATGGGCGAGGTACAGATCGAGATCCTGAAGCATCTGATCTGGAAGCGCTTTCATGTGGCAGTAGAATTTGGAACCGGTAATATCGTATACAAAGAAACCATTGCCGCACCGGTGGAAGGCGTGGGACATTTTGAACCGCTTCGTCATTATGCAGAGGTGCATCTTCTTCTGGAACCGGGAGAGAGAGGAAGCGGACTGCAGTTTTTTACCGCGGCAAATGAAGATCAGCTGGATCGGAACTGGCAGCGGCTGATCCTGACACATCTGGAGGAAAAAGAGCATCTGGGAGTCCTTACCGGATCACCCATCACCGATATGCAGATCACACTTCTCACCGGGCGGGCACATCAGAAGCATACGGAAGGTGGAGATTTCCGGCAGGCGACCTACCGTGCTGTGCGCCAGGGCCTCAAGAAAGCGGAGACAGTTCTTCTGGAACCCTATTACAGCTTCCGACTTGAGGTTCCGGCAGAAAATGTAGGACGTGCCATGACGGATATCCAGAGGATGCAGGGAACCTTTCAGGGGCCGGAAACCCAGGGAGAGCTGTCGGTGATCACAGGAAGTGCGCCGGTGGCAAAAATGAGGGATTATCAGAGCCAGGTAGTTTCCTACACAAGAGGCAGAGGTCATCTGACCTGTACTCTGAAGGGCTATGAACCCTGTCAGGATCAGGAGCAGATCGCAGAGGAGATCGGCTATGATTCCGAGAGAGATCTTGAGAATCCTACAGGCTCTGTATTCTGTGCCCATGGAGCAGGCTTCGTGGTTCCCTGGTATGAGGTAGAAGAATATATGCATCTGGAAGGAGCTCAGCTTTCGGACAGTAATGATGCCTATGAGGATTCCGACAACAGCTTTGCAGGAGTGCGTTCAGTTCAGGGAACAGCCAAAAACAGTCCGGATCACAGAACAGCCAATGCCGGCCGTGGAAAATATACCTCCATGTATGGAAGCTACGAAGAGGAAAAAGAACTGAAGGCAATCTTTGAGAAAACCTTTGGTCCGGTGAGCTCAAAAAAATACAGCAGTAACAGCCGAAGCTTCGGAAATACGGAAAGCGGAAGCAGCTTTTCCGGGAAGGGAGGCAAAGATGCAGCAGATTCTGGCCTTCCGGCAAAATCCGATCACGGCGCCTGGAGAAACAGCAGTCCGGCCATCCACAGAGAGGACTATCTGCTGGTGGACGGCTGCAATATCATATTTGCCTGGGAGGATTTAAGAGATCTGGCACAGGCAGACTTTCATGCGGCACAGTCCAGGTTAATGGATATATTAAGCGATTATCAGGGAATCAAGGGCTGCATCCTGATCCTGGTATTTGATGCCTACCGTGTGGAGGGCCATCCGGAGGAAACCTTCCAGTATCATAACATTCATGTTGTCTATACAAAAGAAGCGGAAACTGCAGACCAGTATATTGAACGCACTGTCCATAAAATTGGACGGAAGCATAACGTGACAGTTGCCACATCAGACGGACTGGAGCAGATCATCATTATGGGACAGGGAGCCGCCAGGATCTCAGCGCGCGGATTCAAAGATGAGATCGCTTCCGCAAAACAGCAGATGAGAGAAGAATGGCAGGAGCGCAGAGACAACAGCAAAACCTATCTCTTTGACAGTATGACACCGGAACTGAAATCTCATATGGAAGACATCCGTCTGGGAAGAAAGAAAAAAGAAGAATTATAACAAAAAATATATGCCCTCATTGTGGGCATATTTCACAAAAATAAAAAAACTTTTTGAATTCTTTTGCAAATAAATGGGAAAAGTAGTAAAATAAGGATAGAATCCTCAGTGAGAAGCTCCTTGTCTGGATATATAACCTGGCAGGGAGCTTTCATTAGAGCACAATAAGCGCCAGGATAACAAAAGAAAAGTAAAAAAACGAAAGGAAGTGGAAAAATGTTTGAAACAGGCGAATATGTTGTGTATGGTCGTACCGGCATCTGCCAGGTAACAGGAGTTACCACAATGAGGGTGGATGGTTCCTCCGGCGAGAAGCTTTATTATGTACTGAGGCCCGGAGGAGAAACAGATGGGAAGATATTTACACCGGTGGAAGGTGGAAAGCAGGTGCTTCGCGGAATCATTACGAGGGAAGAAGCGGAGAGGCTTATCGATGAGATCCCATCCATTGAGACACTGAGTATTGAGAATGAGAAATTCCGGGAGGATAGCTACAAGAAATGCATCCGTACCTGTGAATGCAGAGATCTTCTTCGGATCATCAAGACGATCTACGTCAGAAAACAGGCCAGATTATCTCATGGCAAAAAAACAACCGCTACAGACGAGCGGTATCTGAAGCTTGCAGAGGATCATCTCTATTCTGAATTTTCCATGTTACTGGATATCCCCAAAGAACATATGGCAGATTATATTGAACAGCGAGTACACCAGCAGAAGGAAGCCGAAGAACAGGTATGCGCTGTTTGACAAAGCAGAGCGTATCTGCTATGGTATTTCCGGTAACCTTCCAGAAATCCTGTATCTGTGACAGAAGCTTCACAGGAAGTGGAGAACAGATTCAGGATCAGTCTGAATGTTATAAAGAAAAGGAGATGCCAGAGAAATGAGAGAACAGCTTACCCGCAAGGATGTTGAAAAAATAGAGCAGGAGATCGAACACCGTAAACTGGTAGTACGTAAGGAAGCCATTGAGGCGGTCAAGGAGGCACGTGCCCAGGGAGACTTAAGTGAGAACTTTGAGTATTATGCAGCCAAGAAGCATAAGAATCAGAACGAGAGCCGCATCCGTTATCTGGAGAGGATGCTGAAGACTGCATCCATTGTATCCGATGCTTCCAGATCTGACGAAGTGGGAATGGACGATATCGTGGAAGTTCTTTTTGAAGAAGATAATGAGGTGGAGAAGTACAAGCTGGTTACTTCCATCCGCGGAAATTCCATGGAAAACCGTATCAGTATTGAATCGCCTATCGGCAAGGCACTGCGCGGTCATCGTGTAGGAGACCGGGTGGAAGTAAAGGTCAATGATGATTACAGCTATTACCTTGTAATAAAATCCATCGACAAGACCGGATCTGAGGATGAGGAGATCCGCGGATTCTGATCACAGATCGCAGGGCAGCTCTGCTCATGAGCATGCAGCTCAGCGGAATGAGAATATCCGCAGCACAAAACACATCATAAGGATAAAAATAACTGTACGATATATAGGACAGAGAGATCCTGACGGGAAATCGGTTTCCCTTAACAGGATCCTCTGTTTTATTTTTTTTACACAGATTTTACATTCCAGTGGGGAAAATTTTACAATAGGCCGCTATTATGAAAATCGTTGAAATGAGAAAAAAGGAAATCAAACATATCAAAAAGAGAAAGTGAAGGAGAGTATTATGGACTTTTTCAGCGTACTGGCATTGCTTGGCGGCCTTGCTATTTTCCTTTATGGAATGAACTTAATGGGAGACGGGCTTGCGAAGGTTGCAGGCGGAAAGCTTGAGCGGATCCTGGAGACACTTACCTCCAATCCCATCAGAGCTGTTCTTCTTGGAATGGGTGTGACTGCAGTGATCCAGTCATCCTCGGCAACTACCGTTATGGTCGTTGGTTTTGTAAACTCGGGAATCATGAAGCTGTCCCAGGTTGTGGGAATCATCATGGGTGCCAATATCGGTACTACCGTAACCTCATGGATCTTAAGTCTTACAGGTATCCAGAGTGATAACTTTATTATCCGGCTTTTTAAGCCGACGTCATTTTCACCGATACTGGCACTGATCGGCGTGGTTCTGATCATGTTTACAAAAAGCCAGAAGAAAAAGGACGTGGGAGCGATCTTTGTAGGCTTTGCGATCCTGATGTATGGAATGAATGCCATGAGCGGAGCTGTGGAACCTCTTGCAGAGGTACCGGAGTTTACCGGAATGCTGGTGAAATTCTCCAATCCGATCCTTGGAGTTGTGGCCGGAGCAGTGCTGACAGCGATCATCCAGTCGTCCTCTGCATCGGTTGGTATCCTCCAGGCACTGTGCCTTACCGGAATGGTACCGTTCAGTGCAGCACTTCCTATTATCATGGGACAGAATATCGGTACCTGTATCACTGCGATCCTTTCAGCCATCGGAGCCAGCAAAAACGCAAAACGTGCGGCTATGGTCCATCTGTATTTCAATCTGATCGGAACCATGCTGTTCATGGCAGTATTTTATGCGATAAATGCAGCAGTACATTTTTCATTTATGGCACAGGCAGCGACTCCGGCCGGGATCGCGATCCTGCACAGTGCCTTCAATATCACGGCAACTCTTGTTCTTCTTCCGTTTGGAAAGGCTCTGGAGAAGCTTGCCTGTCTTACTATCCGCGACAGGAAGGAAGAGGAGGAGAAGGTGGCAGCAGATCCGGATTTCATGATCCTGGAAAGCCGTTTTCTGGAGAAACCTGCATTTGCAGTTGAGCAGAGCAGGAATGCAGCGAAAAAAATGGCAGAGGATTCTCACAGAACTCTGTTTACAGCCCTGGACCTTCTGAAGAATTTCAGCACAGAAGGAAAGGCTCTGGTGGAAGAAGCAGAGAAAAAGGTAGACCGTTATGAGGATGAACTTGGAACCGATCTTGTAAAACTGAACCAGAAGGATCTTTCCGTTCATGACAGTCACAGCGTTTCCATCATGCTCCACTGTATCGGTGATTTCGAGAGGATTTCCGATCACGGTGTGAACATCATGGAATCCGCACAGGAGCTTTATGAAAAAGGCCTGAAGTTTTCGGATAAGGCGCTGGAAGAGTTACGTGTCATGGAGCATGCGGTGGAAGACATTGTAGATATTGCTTACAAGGTTTACGAAAATCAGGATGTGCAGCTTGCGAGAGAGATCGAGCCACTGGAGGAAGTGATCGATGAACTCAGCAAGGAACTGAAGTACCGGCATATCCAGAGACTTCGCGCCGGAGAATGTACTATTGAAATGGGATTCATCTTGTCCGATGTGACTACCAGCCTGGAGCGTGTGGCAGATCACTGTTCCAATATCGGTGTTTGTGTGACACAGGTTCATGAAGATGCTTTTGATACACATCAGCACCTGAAGCAGATCAAACATGGGCCGGACGAAACCTTCTACCGTGCGCTGGAGGTGATCCGGAATCAGTATCAGCTTCCGGAAATAAAGGATGAGCCGGCGGCAGCCCAGATGGCAGCGGCAGGCAGCCAATAAAAAGATATCGAAATAATGCTATGCCCTGGTTATCTGTATCAGCAGACGGCCAGGGCTTGTGCAGTAAAAAGAAAGCAGTTATACTGAAGGCATGGAACAAAAAAGACCAGACGATTATGAAGTGCCAACGGCAAAAAAACGAACAGAGAGGATATAGAATGATCTACTGTGTGGAAGATGAGAGAAATATCAGAGAGCTTCTTGTCTATACCCTGGAGACAACAGGCTTTGAGGCAGAAGGTTTTGAAACCGGGGCAGAACTTGACACAGCCATGAAAAAAAATATGCCGGAACTGATCCTGCTGGATATCATGCTCCCGGGTGAAGATGGGTATAATATTTTGAAACGACTGAAAAGTGATACCAGGACCCGGGATATCCCGGTGATCATGGTCACAGCCAAAGAAGCGGAGTTTGACAAGGTAAAAGGTCTGGAGGGCGGCGCAGATGATTACATCACCAAGCCCTTCGGGATGATGGAATTTGTAGCCAGGGTCAAAGCGGTCCTTCGGCGCTGCGCAAGGCAGAGCGAAGAGAGAGAGCTGTACTGTAAGGATCTTCGTGTCAATGTGTCCCGTCACGAAGTCAGCTATCAGGGTGAGGTGAAGGAGCTGACCAGAAAGGAATTCGAGCTTCTGGAATATCTTATGGAGAACAAAGGACTGGTCATGTCCAGAAACCAGATCCTGTGCCATGTGTGGGGCTATGATTTTGACGGAGAAACAAGGACTGTAGATGTTCATGTACGGACTCTCCGACAAAAGTTGGGAGAAGCCGGAAATTTGATCGAGACAGTGCGTGGCGTGGGATACCGGATCGGAGATCATGTATGAAAAAGAAAATTCTGCATCATACAAGCATTATGATCATTTTTGCTGTTCTTGTCACGTTTCTGGCAGCAAGTGTGATCACCTACAATAAATTAAACACATACATGCAGCGGGGAGTCCGTGAGGAAGCGCAGTATATCTGCCTTGCCATGGATGAGTATGGAGACTCCTTTCTCACAAAAAAGCTTCGGACAGTATCATCAAGTCGTGTGACTCTCATCCGTAAAGACGGAACCGTTCTCTACGATTCTGAGAACTCTCCGAAAAAACTGGCAAATCACAGTGATCGTCCGGAATTTATACAGGCAGAAAAAAATGGAAAAAGCGAAAGTATCCGTTATTCAGAAACCTTTGCAAAAAAGACCTTTTATTATGCGGTGAAGCTGGATGACGGAAACGTGCTCCGTGTAGGAAAAACCGTAGACTCTATATATTCCACATGGATCTCAAGTCTTGCGGTGCTGGGACTTCTGATGCTCCTGGTACTGATCCTGGAGTTTGTTTTTGCACAGAGACAGACCAGAGAGCTGATCCGTCCGGTCAACGATCTGGATCTGGAGCATCCGCTGAACAATGTGTGCTATGAGGAGCTGCGTCCCCTTCTTGTGCGGGTGGATGAACAGAACCGGCAGATCCGGCAGCAGGTAAAAGAACTGAAGGAGGCAGAGGAGATCCGGAAGGAATTTTCTGCAAATGTTTCCCATGAGCTGAAGACCCCGCTGATGTCCATTTCCGGTTATGCGGAGCTTATGATGAACGGCATGGTTCCGGCAGATCATATACAGGAATTTTCCGGAAGGATCTACCATGAATCAATAAGACTTTCCAATCTGGTAGCGGATATCATCCAGCTTTCCAGACTGGATGAAAGCAACAGTGAGGTTCCTTTTGAAGAGGTGGATCTTTATGAGCTTGCGGAAGACGTAAGAAATAATCTCAGACATCCTGCCGGAAAGAAAAATATTTTCCTTGAGCTTGCCGGAAGTGCAGAGAAGATCAAGGGTGTCCGCCATGTACTCTATGAGATGCTTTTTAATATTGCAGACAATGCAGTCCGCTATACAGAACAGAATGGTCATGTGCGGATCATGGTAGGCAACCGGAAAGGGCATCCGTTCTACTGTGTGGCAGATGACGGGATCGGAATCCCGAAAAGTGAACAGGGAAGGATCTTTGAGCGCTTTTACCGGGTAGACAAAAGCCATTCCAGACAGACCGGCGGAACAGGTCTGGGGCTTTCCATTGTGAAGCATGGAGCAACGCTTCATCATGCACAGATCAACGTGGAAAGTGAACAGGGAGTTGGAACCAGGATGGAGATCGTTTTCCCGGAGAATACTTCTGACCGAAAATAAACTGAAAATAATCAGTAGGATTTCATGGTGAAGTGTAGTATAATAAAAAAAGGTTCAAAGGCCGGTCGGATGAGAATCTAACCGGCTTAAACTATGTATGGGAAAAAATCCCTGTATTTCTAAAAATCAGGAGGAACAAAATTATGAAAGAGCCGGTTCTGGTAGTAATGGCAGCAGGAATGGGAAGCCGCTACGGCGGACTGAAACAGATCGATCCTGTAGATCAGGAAGGTCATATCATCATGGATTTTTCCATTTATGATGCCGTACGTGCAGGCTTTAAGAAAGTGATATTCATCATAAAAAAAGAGAATGAACAGGATTTCCGCGATGCCATCGGCGACCGCTTAAGTGACAAGGTGGAGATCGTTTATGTGCATCAGGATCTCAACAACATCCCGGAAGGCTTCCAGGTTCCGGAAGGCCGTGTGAAGCCATGGGGAACCGGACATGCGGTATTAAGCTGTGCCGGAGAGATCGACGGACCGTTTGTGGTGATCAATGCAGATGATTATTATGGAACCCATGCCTTTAAGATGGCGTATGATTTCCTGATCCAGGCTCAGGAGGACACCGTACCTGCCCAGTATATGATGGTAGGCTACCGTCTTGAGAATACCCTGACAGACAACGGCTACGTTTCCAGAGGTGTCTGTGAGACAGATGAAAATGGATATCTTGCAGATATCAATGAGCGAACACACATTGAGAAACGTGACGGCGGAGCAGCCTACACAGAGGACGATGGAAAAACCTGGACAAGTCTCCCGGGAGAGACTCCGGTATCCATGAACATGTGGGGATTCACCGGCGGATTTATGAAAGAGCTGGTAAAACGCTTCCCGGTATTCCTTGAAAAGAGCATCCCGGAAAATCCTCTGAAATGCGAATATTTCCTTCCGTTTGTAGTTGACGAGCTCCTCCAGGAAAAAAAGGCAGCAGTCAGGGTCCTTACCACACAGGATAAATGGTACGGAGTGACCTATAAAGAGGACAAACCGGTAGTGGTAGCCGCGATCCAGAATCTGAAGGATCAGGGACTTTATCCGCAGGGACTCTGGGATTAAGTAGTAAACCTGGTTTTCTGCTATTGTGGAAACAAAGGAACAGTGCTAAAATAAACAGGAACAGTTAGATCCAATAGAGGAGGAGAAAAACTATGGCAATTTTAGTAACAGGTGGAGCAGGATACATTGGAAGTCATACCGTTGTCGAGCTGCAGAGCGCAGGATATGATGTTGTAGTAGTTGACAATTTATGCAATTCCAGTGAGAAGGCTCTGGACAGAGTATCCAAGATCACAGGCAAACCGGTGAAATTCTATAAAGCAGATATCCTGGACCGCGAAGCATTAAATGAAGTTTTTGATAAAGAAGAGATCGACTCCTGTATTCATTTTGCAGGACTGAAAGCAGTTGGTGAATCTGTTGCCAAGCCGTGGGAGTATTATGAGAACAATATCGCAGGAACCCTTACTCTTGTAGACGTGATGAGAAAACATAATGTTAAAAATATTATTTTCTCTTCCTCAGCAACCGTATACGGAGATCCGGCAATGATCCCGATCACCGAGGAGTGCCCGAAGGGACAGTGTACCAACCCATATGGCTGGACCAAATCCATGCTGGAGCAGATCCTTACAGACATCCAGAAGGCAGACCCGGAGTGGAACGTAGTTCTTCTTCGTTACTTCAACCCGATCGGTGCTCATAAGAGCGGAACCATCGGTGAGAATCCAAATGGTATCCCGAACAACCTGATGCCATATATCACACAGGTAGCAGTAGGCAAGCTGAAAGAGCTTGGCGTATTCGGAAACGATTACGATACACCGGATGGAACAGGTGTCCGTGACTACATCCACGTAGTAGACCTTGCCAAGGGCCATGTAAAAGCCCTTAAGAAGCTGGAAGACAATTCCGGATTAAGCATCTACAACCTTGGAACCGGAAAAGGCTACAGTGTTCTTGATATCGTTAAGAACTTTGAGGCAGCTACCGGCGTCAAGATCCCATATGTGATCAAACCACGCCGCCCAGGCGACATCGCAACCTGCTACTCCGATGCAACCAAAGCTGAGAAAGAGCTTGGCTGGAAGGCAGAGAACGGAATCCGCGAGATGTGTGCAGACTCCTGGAGATGGCAGAGCCAGAACCCTAATGGATATGAGGCTTAAGGAACAGAAAGCTTAATTACATAAAAACATAAAAGCGATATAAAACACGGCAGACAGCCCCGGAGGGATGTCTGCCGTGTTGCTTTTTTGAGGGTAAAAAAGTCGCTTATCATTTCCATAAGCGACAGGTGATTTTCTCTCAAATTGCATAGTTTTTGAATCTTAATCAATGATATCATTGCACACTGTCACTGTCAAGATACGAAAAATGCACCACTTTCGACCAAAAATGCAGGTTTTTTCGGTTGATTTTTTTTATATGCGACAAATTTTCCTTTTTTTCGCTTATTAGTGGTCACAAAAATGGTCAGACTTTTGCTATAATAATGCGAAAAGGAGACTACGATTATGCCTAGAAAAGGGGAAAATATCAGAAAAAGAAAAGATGGCCGATGGGAAGCACGCTATGAAAAATGTCGTGACCAGAATGGACGTATCCAGTACGGATATCTGTATGGTCGTACATACGAGGCTGTAAAAAAGAAAAAGCTTGCTGTTTTATGTCAGAATAATCTTCAAAACTCTCCGGGAAAGTGTTATGTATTTCGAAACCTCAGTGAAGAATGGATGTTATCCATGCGTTATGCTGTAAAGCTCAGCACCTATGCCTGCTACGAAACACTTCTTGATACACATATCCTTCCGGAATTTGGTGATATGCCGTTGAAATACATCTCTTCTGCTTCCGTATATGCCTTCTCTGAAAAGCTGAAACAGCAGGGGCTTTCGCCACGTACCATCAAAAATCTTCTGATTTTGTTCCACAGTATTTTACGCTATGGTGAAAAACAGGGGTATCTGAATCTTTCACAGCTGGAATTTCGGTATCCCAAAATAAATACCAGTCCTTTTCAGCTTATTTCTCATGAACATCTCACAAAGCTGATCACAGTTCTCTCTGCTGAGGACTCAGAATTTTCCATCGGCATCCTGCTATGTATTTATACAGGGATCCGCGTTGGCGAGCTCAGCGGCATCCGGTGGGAAGATATTGATTTTGATAAAAAGCTGCTTCATATAAGACGAACGATCTCACGGATAAAAAATCTTGATTATTCTGGTGAATCTGATGAAGAACCCAAAACCGTTTTAATGATAGGTCCTCCTAAATCAGTCTCATCCATCAGGGATATTCCAATCCCTGATTTTTTATTGAAAAAAATGAAGCGGATTGCTGCTGAACCTGATTCATACCTGCTGACGGGTACGAATCGTAAATGTATGGAGCCCAGAAATATACAGCGTAAATTCCAGAAGCTCCTTCAGCAATGTAAAATCCCTAGTATCAACATTCATTCTCTCCGGCATGCTTTTGCCACCCGTTGTACGGAAATGGGATTTGACAGCAAGACACTTTCTGAAATTCTGGGACATTCGTCCGTCAAGATCACCATGGATATTTATGTGCACAGCAGCATAAAACAAAAACAGAAGTGCATGGAAAAGCTGAACTATTAGCAGTCAGAATTATGGTCAAAGCAGGCCGGAAGTCCGCATTTATACGGGTTTCCGGCCTGTTTGTCGCTTATGGAAATGATAAGTGACAAAAATAATAATTTAGATAAGTTATATTATAATGATTTTTCTTTGCAAAAAACGGAGAACCAAAATGAAAGAACCGGAAACCGGAAAAAAAGAAAACACCGGAAAAAGTGGCTACAGCATCACAACCTGGCGACTGCATCTCTGGTGCAGACATCCGGAATGGCTGCGGACCACACAGGAATTTTATAACCGGATCGCTGAATTTTATTACAAACTGCTTCTGGATCATACGGATCTCTGGGAAATGGGAAGCCAGCAGACTTTACGCGAGCTGGAGATCATGAGCATTCCGGGACGAGGCGGACGCATACCATCAGATCCCCTCCCCTGGCAAAAGGTTCCGCTGTATTTTCGAAGAGCAGCAGCCAATGAAGGAATTGCTTCAGCCAAAAGCTATCTCAGCCGTTTTGCCCAGGATGAGAAGATTGGCAGAGCCGAGAAACTAAATGCAGCAGTTACTTATTACAAAGGAATGTATCAGGATTTTTCCGCTAAAGAGATCACGTTGCGTGTCTGGACAGGAGACACATGGACCTGGATGCATTGCCGGCTGTCAGGCAGAGACTTTCCGGAAAACGTCAGACTCATGTCACCATCCGTAGTTTTTGAATACAAATATGACATGCTGCATGTTCCAGTACGTCAGAACAATGAAAATACAGCAACCGTACGTCAGAGGATGCAGGCAGGATGCAGGATACTCTGTATTCAGTTTACAAACAGTGATGCCTTTGCTGCAGGCGCTGTTCTGGACGGAACCGGTCAGGAGATCGCAGTGAAGTTCTGGAAAGGCGGAAATGAATACAGCCATCATTGCAGAAAGCTTCTGGAAAAGATCCAGAAGTCCCAGGAAGCAACCGGAGGCAGACAGACAGGCAGAGTTGATCAGAAATACTGGATGCATCTGAAACATCTTTCTGAACACTATGGACACCAGGTCACAAGCCAGATCTTATGTTTTGCCGTAGAGCAGGACGTTTCTGTGATCGTACTTCCACGTTATAACCAGGAATATTCCAAAAACGTCATGAAAGGCTCAGGAAACTGGGGCCCGCTCCACTTAAGCACCAGGATCCGCCAGTACCTGGACTACAAAGCATGGAAAAACGGAATCATCGTTATCGAAGTCCACGCCACCGGAATCAGCACAAACTGTGCCAGATGCGGTGCAGAAATCATTCGGACTGACACCAGAACAGAACTATGCTGCTGCGCCAATGGACATCAGATGAACCGATATTTGAATGCTGTGAGAAATCTCGGGGAAAAGTGCCTGACACAGTTTGGACGCAGAGCATGAAGGGAAGAACAAAGGAAACAGAATATCAGTATGAAAAGCGAGCAGGTGGATTGACCTTATGGCATGTCAGAAAACAGATGTCATAAGGTCAGTGCATCGGCTTTGCCGTGCTGACAAAAAGAAAGCGAAAGCAAAACACGGTGTATATCAGTGATAAACACCGTCGGGTTGAATACCGCCTGTCGTGTGTGTACCTGAAGAAGGGATGGGCACGGCGAAGAATGTGCCGGCTTTTGAGTTGGGGAGTGTATTCGAAGTTATGAAAAATAAAAACTTGCATATGGAGGATGAATAGAAAAAAAGAGAGAAAGCATGTAAGGAAATATTGAAATGACGAAGAATACGCCTACAGTAAAAATTATAGTAGCAACACATAAAAAATATGAAATGCCTCAAGATGCAATGTATCTTCCACTGCATGTTGGCGCAGAGGGAAAAACAGATCAGAATGGAAATCCGCTGGATTTAGGATACCAAAAAGATAATACAGGAGAAAACATTTCAAACAAAAACGCTGCGTATTGTGAGCTTACAGGCTTATATTGGGCGTGGAAAAATCTTGACACGGATTATACAGGATTGGCACATTACAGACGCCATTTTGGAAAGAAAACCAAGGCACCATTTGAAGGTGTTCTTACGTATAATGAGTTGCGCCCAATGTTGGAAAAATATAAAATTTTTGTACCTAAAAAAAGAAAGTATTATATAGAAACCTTATATTCCCATTATGAACATACACATTATGCATCTCAATTAGATATCACCAGAGAGATAATCGCTGAAAAATATCCCGACTATCTGAAAAGTTATGATGAAGTTGTAAAACACACTTACGGATATATGTTCAATATGATGATCATGCAAAAAAGATATCTGAATGATTATTGTGAATGGTTATTTGATATTCTCTTCGAGTTAGAAAAACGCATCGATCCACAGGAATTATCAGCATTTCAGGGGCGATTTTATGGAAGAGTAAGCGAGATAATATTTAATGTGTGGCTTGATGGTGAGATTAAACTAGGAAAAATTAAGAAAAATGAGATTAAAGAGTTGCCTTACCAGCATATGGAAAAGATTAATTGGTGGAAAAAGAGTACAGCGTTTTTAAAAGCTAAGTTTGTTGGAAAAAGATATGAAGGGAGCTTTTAAATAAGAGGATTATGAATGAAAAAATATTAATTTCATATATTATTCCAGCATATAATGCGGCTGATACATTAGAAAGAGCTGTGGAAAGTATTACACATACTTGTAACATGGAGAAATGTGAAATATTGATTGTTGAAAATGGATCAACTGATTACACCAATAGTGTTGCATTAAAATTAATTCAAAAATATGGAGAAAATGTTAAACTAATTCATTCGGAAAAAGGAGTGTCAAGAGCTAGAAATGAAGGATTGAAAAACGCCAGAGGAGAATGGATTGTCTTTGTCGATGCAGATGATTATATAGTATCTAAAAGCAAAAAATATATTTACGAAGATATATTAAATGCTAAAGCGGATTTGTATGTATATAGTTACGAGATTGGTAATAGAGCAAATTATATAAACAATAAAGAAGAGAAAACATATTATTTTAATGACTCTGCAGAAAAAATGAAGTTGGAAATGATCGCAAATCCAACAAAATTCATGCAGGTTTGGGGAAAGATTTTTAGGAAAAGCATTATTTATGAAAATAGAATTGGCTTTAATACAAAAATGCAGCTTTCAGAGGATAGTGATTTTACATTACATTATTTAATGCATTGTTCCAGAATTAGCATAAGTGATACGATATTTTACCATTATTCTATAGACAATGAGTCTACGATGAGGAGTAACGCAGATAAAAAAGTACTTCAATATATTGAAGCTATGAATATAACGAGTAAGTATATTGAAAAACAACATGAAAATGTACAATTGGCATTTAATGATTATATTTTAATGCATTTAAATATAGCCTGTGTTAGAGGTATATTTTGCGTTAATAATAAAGAAAATTATGTAAAAAAAATAGAGCATATAAAAAAAATTATAAATACACCTGTATTCAAAGATGCGATAAAAAAGTTCCATATAAAGAATAATTTTTCAGCGAGAACATTGCCTGTTTTTTTTATGAAATATAAATTGGTTCATATTGCAAGTATCATATATATTGTGCGGGCATATCAAAATTATATTTACGAAAAAAGTAGAAATTAAAATAGTCAAACATTAAATTGTGAGGAAACCTATGTATAAAATATTAGTTTTTGGTATGACAGAAAATCCAGGTGGGGTAGAGAGTGTTATTATGAATTACTATCATTACATGGATAAGAATACCTTTCATTTTGATTTTTTATGTAATTCATATAATAAAATCGCTTTCGAAGAAGAAATTATTTCCAATGGTTCACAAACCTTTCATTTTCCTGCGAGAAGTAAAAATTATAAAAAATACAAAAAAGAATTAAAAAATTTTTTTGAAAATAATGCCTCTAAGTATGATGCAATATGGGTGAATGTGTGTAGTCTTGCCAATATTGATTATCTGAAAATGGCAAAAAAATATGGGATAAAAAGAAGAATTATACATAGCCATAATTCTCAAAATATGGATAGCAGGTTAAGAGGAATTTTACATAAATATAATAAAAAAAGAATTGCTTATTATGTAACGGATTTTTGGAGCTGCTCAAAAGAAGCTTCGGAATGGTTTTATGATTCTTCAATAATAAAAAAATCTATTATTATCAGTAATGCGATAGACGTAGAAAAATATTGTTTTGATGATGTGAAGCGAAAAAAATTGCGGCGAGATTTGAAGTGGGAAGAAAATTATATCATAGGAAATATAGGAAGGTTGCATTTCCAAAAAAATCAAATGTTTATTTTAGACATATTTGAAAAACTTATAAAAAAAGAACCAAAAGTAAGATTGATTTTAATAGGTGATGGAGAAGACAGGACAAAGCTTGAAAAAGAGATTGATAAAAAGAAACTAAATAAGTATGTACATATGGCCGGAATTCAGAAAGACATATGTGGATGGTTGAGTACATTCGATCTGTTTTTGTTTCCATCTAAATTTGAAGGCCTCAGCATGGCTGCGATGGAAGCTCAGGCAAATGGAGTACCTATGTTAGCATCTGACAGTGTAATTCCTAAAGAAGTTAAAATTAATCCATCATTTATATTTTGGAATTTGGAAAATTCAGCGGAGTCTTGGGCAGAAGAAATTTTAAATATCAAAGAAAATATAAACCGAGTGTCCCAAAAGGAGATAGTGGATAATTTTACAATGCGAGGATACGAAATTCATACTGAAGCAAAAAAATTAGAAAAATTATTGTTGAATGGTGTGGTGAACAAATAAGTTTAAAAATAAAAGAAACGGTAGTGGAATAATGGACTGATAAAGAGAAAATAAAAAAAACAATCAGACAATCAGACAATAAGGCTATTTCTATGAGACGTTTAATAGGGAAGAAAGATAGGAGCGCGTTTTATGGATATATATCGCACAATAACTATTTAACCTTTATATATTAAAGAAAGGACAGTGAGATAAGAGATTTGTGTTTTATCTCTGTAAAGTATGAGAAAGTTAGATAATACGGAAGTTAAAAAGTATATTTTGAATATATTATGTGAGTTTGCGGCATTCTGTGATCAGAATGGGCTGAGATATTATTTATCGGGAGGAACTTTGTTAGGAGCAGTACGCCATAAAGGGTTTATTCCATGGGATGATGATGTTGATTTATTAATGCCACGTCCAGATTTTGATAAATTACATGATTTATTAAGAAAAGGAAATATTCGACCATATTATAAATTAATCAGTCTACAGATGGGAAATAGTTTTTGGCCATTTGCCAAAATTATTGATACAAGAACCTATGTAAAAAATGAATATTCAAATGTTGATCAACATTTGTGGATTGATATTTTTCCGATGGATGGTCTTCCGGATGATAAGGAAGAAAGTGATATATTGTTGAGTAAAGCGGAACCATTAAAAAAATGGATTAATCGATGCAGTGCAACTATAGGAAAAGGAAAAGGTTTTGTACGAAGTATAGTTAAAATACCGATGATTCTTTTTTTGCGAATGTATACACCAGAAAGATTTGGGAGAAAATTAGATAAACTGGCTCATCAGTATGATTTTGACAAACAGGAGTATATTGGTGGAGTTGCTTGGAGTTTGGGTCCTAATGAAAGAATGAAAAAGAAAGAATACTTACCATATAATGATGTGGAATTTTGTGGGAAAAAATTTCATGCGCCAGCATGTTGGAAGTTTTATTTGACACAAATATATGGAGACTATATGCAACTTCCGCCAGAAAGTAAGCGGATAAATCATGAGTTTGATGCTTATATTGAGGGATGATTGAGGGAAAGGCGGATATAATAAATGAATTATTATGTTGTGGAAACCGATAAACATAAGTTGATACAAAAAACAGCTGGAGTTAAAGCCAGACAAGATGTAGAAACTATTTTTAAGTGGAATAATTTAAAAAAAATTGAGATTCCATGCCTGATAGAAGGACGTGAAAACAAAACAAGATTAGGAAAAATAAAAGCACATTATGATGTTTATATGTTATGGAAGAATGCATTAAAAAAAATAAAAAAAAATGATTGGATATATATTCAGTTTCCATTGTTAGAACATACAATGCTGTTTTCATTACTTATAAAAAATTTGGAAAAAAGAGGAATACATACTTCAATAATCATACATGACGTTGAGGCAATTCGTTTTACATTAAGAAATGATGTTCCATTATCTCGAAAAATTAGAATGAGATTTGAAGAAATTAGTTCATTTAAGAATTGCAGTAAAATCATTGTGCATAATGAAAAAATGAAGTCATTTATGCATGAAAAATGGAAAATACATAAAGATAAAATGGATATATTAGGAATATTTGATTATTTAGTTGAGAATTATAATGAAGAATTATTAGAAAAGAGAAACTTAAGCAGAAAAGGTCCAGTTATCATAGCGGGAGCATTGAGTAAACATAAGGCTGGATATATATATAATTTACCGGAAAATTGTAACTTTAATTTATATGGAATTAATTTTGAACGAGAAAAAGCTTCTTCAAATACAAATTATGTTGGGGCATTTAATCCAGAAGAATTAATTTATAATCTACAAGGTAGTTTTGGCTTGGTCTGGGATGGGGACAGCAGTGCTACTTGTACTGGAGTTTATGGAGATTATCTTAAAATTAATAATCCGCATAAGACATCAATGTATTTGGCAGCTGGAATTCCTGTAATTATATGGGAAGAAGCTGCATTAGCAAATTTTATTAAGAAAAATCATTGTGGAATAACAATAAAGTCAACAGATGAAATTAGAAACATAATAGACAATATGCTCGATGAAGAATATGAAACATTAAAAGCTAATGCGTGCAAAATTGGTGGGAAATTAAGAAGAGGATATTTCTTAAAAAGTGCAATGAAACAAAGTATATAATATTTGTGAAGTTATATTGAACTTCTAATATATGAGGAACAGGTGAAAATGTTTAATCTTATAGTACTTATTTTAGTAACAATTGTATTTTTAATGTTTGGGTATTTAATTACTCATGCAGATATTTTTTCTCCATTTTGCGTTTTTTGTGAAATGTTTTTAATTGCAGAATTTTTGTGCCTTTTTTTTGTAAGGATGTACAAGGTAGAAATTCATTTGAAGACTATTTTAGTAATTGCTTTAGGAACGATTTCATTTGGAATTGTTAGTGCTTTTTTTAACATGAAAAGAGTTGATGTTCGAAATTATGGAGAACAACATTCTAGAAATTATATTTCTATAAATTATTTGATTCAACTAGTATTTCTTATTTTGGAAGTTCTAGTAGTGTTTTATCATGCTAAATATATAAAAGATGTTGTAGCTGCGTTTGGGTATAGTACTTCATCAATTTTTGATATAGCCGGCAAGTACCATGTCATTGCACTGTTCAATTATAATAATTTTATTGAAAAGGCAGTCTCTGCATCTTTTATATATAGACATGGTATTGTTTGGATAACTGCATATGCATATGTATTGCTTTATATTTTAATTAATAATTTAGCCGTAAAGAAAAAAATAGAAATTATACAGATAATATATTTGGGAATTTATGCATTTGATCAGATGTTATCAGGTGGTAGAACTGCATTATTTAGGATGATAACTGCAATTTTGATAATAACGGTAATATGTTTTGGACTTAATAAACGTCGAAATTTTACAAAGTTATTATTTAAAATTGTAGGTATTATTTTTGGAATAATTTTATTACTTATCGGAATCAATATGCTTTTGAATCGTACGGGTGAGAATAGCACTTTAAATCTAATTCTGGAATCAATTTATGTATATATTGGAGCTCCAATACAAAATTTGGATACGTATTTACAAGGAACTCGTCATACACCTGAATTGTGGGGAAGTCAAGTGTTTCGTAATATCTATACGTACTTGGGAGGAAAATATGGAATAAGTCAATATTTATATCAATTAGATCTTCCATTTTTAAAACATAATGGATTAAATACTGGTAATGTATATACAACTTTTTATCAGTTTTATTATGATTTTGGTTATGATGGTATTGTACCGCTTATGGCAATAATTGCTTTATATTTTAGTTGTGCTTATAGAAAAATATATAACAATAAACCTTTTACAATAATAATATATGCATATTTATTTAATGATTTAATTATGTTGATTTTTTCAGACAGATTTTACGAAACGGTAGCATCAATAGGTTTTGTGAAGCACTTGTTAGTCACATTTATATTATATAAGGTGTTGATTGATAAAGGAGTTGCATTGGAGTATAGACATGGGATTAAACTTAAATTCAAAAGGCAAAAGAAAACAGTAATACCAATGGGAACAAATTAGAACAAAAAAAATGGACAAATAATCAAGAGATAATTGAATTTGATTAACACGAGCTAGAGACTAGGAGGTTCAAGGGATGAATATTGCAGTGATTTTTGCTGGAGGTGTTGGAAGCCGTATGCATAGTAAAGATCGACCGAAACAGTTTCTTGAAATGTATAATAAACCAATAATAATACATACATTGGAATATTTTGAAAACCATTCTATGATAGATGCGATTGTGGTTGTGTGTATAAAAGATTGGATTCCATATTTAAATAAACTTCTTTATAAATTTCGTATTGAAAAAGTAAAATCTGTAGTTCCTGGAGGGGAAACAGGTCAATTATCCATATACAATGGTCTTAAATCTGCAAAACAGATTGCAAAAGATGAAAAAAGCATTGTTTTAATTCATGATGGCGTTAGACCATTGATTAATGAGAAAGTAATTAGTGATAATATTCAATCGGTGATTAAATATGGTTCTGCAATCACAACAGCTAAAGTAAAAGAGACAATACTTGTTGTTAATGAGGGAACAGCAACAATTGATTATGTCCCAAGTCGGAACAATTCAAGAGTTGCCAAAGCTCCACAAAGTTTTTGGCTAGATGATATTTTGAAAGCTCATGAAAAAGCACTTTCAGAAGGTGAAAAGAATTGTATTGATTCTTGCACAATGATGCAAAGATATGGATATGATCTTTATCTGATTGATGGACCAGGAGAAAATATTAAAATTACAACACCAGAAGATTTTTATACTATGCGAGCTATTCTTGAAGCAAAAGAAAATGAGCAAATATATGGGCTTGAATAAGGATAATAAAAAGCTTATAAAGAAAAATAAATTAAAGGAGGAGATGCTGGATGAGAAAAGGACCGCTAGAGGATGATTTGCAATATATCGCAAAATATCCGTTACAGTATGAGCAGCTGAAGGAAACCACTGTTCTGGTAACTGGGGCAACTGGGCTTATCGGAGCTTCAATAGTAAGAGCGCTTATAGCAGTAGAAGGTATTCATATTATTGCATTAGTGAGAAATATTGAAAAAGCAAATAAATTATATAGTAGACATGAGTTGGACAATATTGAGCTTATTGTTGGTGATATCACATTTCCTATTAATGTTAATAAAAAAGTTGACTGGATCTTTCATTGTGCTGCTGTAACAACATCTAAATTAATGATTGAAAAACCAGTAGAGACATTATCTACAGCAATAGAGGGTACAAAAAATATTTTAGAACTTGCTCGTAAAAATAAATGTAAATCAATGGTATATATTTCATCAATGGAAATGTATGGAACATTTAATAATTCTGATACAGAGATAACAGAAGATAAGATTGGTTACATTAATCCATTGAAAGTACGTAGTAATTATCCTGAAAGTAAGCGGTTATGCGAAAATATGTGTGTTGCATATATGAGAGAATACGGAGTTAAAGTCAAGATTGCTAGGTTAGCACAAACGTTTGGCGCAGGAATTTTGCCAGGGGAGAATCGTGTATTTGCTCAATTTGCTAAAAGCGTAATTTCAGGAAGAGATATAGTATTGCATACGAGAGGATTATCGGAAGGAAATTATTGTTATACTCGAGATTGTGTTTTAGGATTATTTATAATTTTACTTTGCGGAGAAAATGGTGAAGCATATAATGTGGCAAATCCAAAATCACATACTACAATTGCAGAAATGGCGCATATGGTTGCGGATAAAATTTCAAATGGGAAAATTAAAGTAATATACGATATTCCTAAAGATAATGTATTTGGTTATGCAGAAGATACGAAAATGAAGTTAAATTCTGATAAATTACAAGCTTTAGGGTGGACACCAGAAATAGGCTTAGAGGATGCATATAAGAGAATGATTGAACAGATGAAGATTGAGGAAATATAGAGTAAGTACGAAAATCTTATAAGTAAGAGAGTAGAAAAAATAAATGAAAAAGAAATCAATAAAACTAAATTTTGTTATGAATATAATTCTGACAATGTCTTCTTTCATTTTTCCATTGATAACTTTTCCGTATGTATCAAGAGTTTTATTGCCAGTTGGAACAGGAAAAGTGTCGATGGCAACATCTGTTATTACATATTTTTCTATGTTTGCTCAATTAGGTATTCCTACATATGGAATTCGGGCGTGTGCAAAAGTTAGGGATAATCGTGAGAAACTTTCCAAGGTGGCACAGGAACTTTTGATCATTAATATAATCATGAGTATGATTTCTTATATGGTATTGATTATATTGTTGTTTTATGTACCTAAATTTAGATGTGAAAAAGAATTGTATGTAATGTTGAGTTTTAACATTATTTTGACATCTATCGGCATGGAATGGTTATATAAAGCCTTGGAACAGTATACTTATATCACAGTACGATCAGTTATTTTCAAATTTATCGCGCTGATTTTTATGTTCTTTCTCGTACATAAACAGACGGATTATGTTATTTATGGTGGAATAACAATTTTTGCAGCTTCTGCATCGAATATTTTAAATTTGATTAATGCACATAAATTTATAAATCTGAAGCCTGTTGGAAATTACAATTTTAGACGACACCTAAAACCAGTATTGATATTCTTTGCTATGTCATGTGCAACAACAATATATACAAATCTTGATACGGTAATGTTGGGATTTATGACAACAGATACAGATGTGGGATATTATAATGCAGCAGTAAAAATTAAAGTAATCCTTGTGAGTGTTGTAACATCATTAGGGACAGTATTGTTGCCTAGAGCATCTTATTATATACAAAGAGGAGAATTGAAAGAGTTTCATAGAATTACAAGAAAGGCATTGAATTTTGTCTTTTTAATGGCAACACCTTTGTTTGTATATTTTATTTATTTTGCAAAAGAAGGGATTTTCTTTTTGTCAGGTAATAATTATGTTGGCTCTATTATACCCATGCAGGTGATTATGCCAACTCTTTTATTAATTGGTATTACAAATATACTTGGAATTCAGATACTTGTACCAACAGGACGAGAGAAAATTGTATTATATTCTGAGATTGTTGGTGCTGTCGTGGATGTCATTATCAATGCACTATTGATCCCGGTTTATGCGTCAACGGGAGCTGCAATAGGTACATTGGTTGCTGAGTTTGCAGTTTTTGTTGTCCAGTTTTATGCGT
Source organism: Blautia sp. SF-50 (assembly GCF_900101315.1). NCBI lineage: Bacteria > Bacillati > Bacillota > Clostridia > Lachnospirales > Lachnospiraceae > Blautia > Blautia sp. SF-50. Next base: position 220,006 of record NZ_FMUW01000001.1, on the reverse strand, counting down.
TAAAAGATGAAATTTTGAATACTTTTCGACAGATACATTATATAAAAATATTAATTGCATTGTCTGTCGGTAGTATTGTATCTTTGTGGGTGAAAATATTAAATTTAGAATGTTTTTTTTCATTAGTAATATCATCACTTCTTTTTTTTGGTGCATATGGATTTGTATTACTGATTTTGAAAGAAGAACTGTTTCTTGAAATTTTTAATACAATAAAAAATAAAATAATATAATATCTGTTGCATTAAATGATGAAAGGGAGAGATTAAATAAAAAGAATGGAAAATGTAAACAAAAACAACATATATCGGCAAGAAGATAAGGATATATTAAGAATTATATTGGTAGCTTTGGTAGTTATAGGTCACGGGACATATTATAATATAACTACAAAATTTGGAGGCATTAATTACGGAACTATGATGTCAGATGCGTCTATATCTGATACAATGTTTCATAAAATTACAAGCATTTTAACAAATTTTATTTATACATTTCATATGCCAGCATTTATAGCGCTATCTGGAAGTCTTTTTTCATTGAAAAAGAATATTAATACCAGGGGAACTATTATAAAAAAGACAAAAAGGTTACTGGTTCCATTTATTGCTGTATGGATTTTCTGGAATTTACCTGTTAAATATTTTTCGGGTTATTACCATGGTGTTAGTATAAAGGGAATGCTATTGCAGTTGATTTTTCCTTCATGTGTATATTTATGGTATTTAGAATGTTTGTTTTTGGTGTTTGTCATTGCAAGTTTTGTTTGTAAATTAGAAACAAAAAAGCAAATAGTTATAGTTAGCTTTTGTTGGTGCATAGGAGTAATCTTATATAAAGGATTGGATCAATATCACGTTTTGGGAGATCCTTTATATTATCTTTTATGGTTTTATCTGGGATATAGATTGGAAAATATGATTGAGTGGTTGAAAAAACATAATATTTGGAAAGATTCATCGATATTATGTTTGTTTGGGCTGGTATGTTTATCTTTTATTGTCGATAAAATAGTAAAGATTCATTTTTTCCATTTTTTGAGTTCGTATATTGTATGTCCATTTTTTATGTTGATAGTTTTAAACTATATAGTAAGGCATATAAAAATAAATGGTAGAGCAATAAAGTCATTGAGTGACTATGGAATGGGAATATATTTGTATGCAGAACCATTAAATTATTTATTTTTATTTTGGTTTTATCGTTTTTGTGGAATTGAATTTTTTGGTTCAGAGTTCGGGGCAGCAATAATATATTTTTCAAGAATTGTTATAACACCAATAATAGCAATAGGTATTACATGGATATTAAAAAAATTTAATTTGAAATATTTATATTAATAAGGCAGATAGAAAGTTAAAGATGTAACTAAAGAAATTGATAACAGGGAGAAATTAAAATGATGTACAATTATTTAGTAGTAGGTTCCGGCTTATACGGAGCAATCTTCGCGCACGAAGCAAAAAAATCAGGAAAGACAGTTCTTGTAGTAGACAAGCGACCGAATATTGCTGGAAATGTTTACACAGAGAAAACAGAAGGTATTAACGTACATAAATATGGAGCACATATTTTCCATACTAACAACAAGAAAGTATGGAATTATATCACTCAGTTTGCAGAGTTCAACAGGTTTACAAACAGCCCGGTCGCTAATTATAAAGGGGAACTTTACAGTCTTCCTTTTAATATGTATACATTTAATAAAATGTGGGGTGTGGTAACACCGGAGGAAGCTGCAGCGAAGATTGAGGAGCAGAGAAAAGAAGCTGGAATTACAGAACCAAAGAATCTGGAAGAGCAGGCAATTTCACTGGTCGGACGTGACATTTATGAAAAGTTGATCAAGGGTTATACCGAGAAACAGTGGGGACGTGACTGTAAGGATCTTCCTTCGTTTATTATTAAACGTCTGCCGGTTCGTCTGACATTTGATAATAACTATTTTAATGCTTTGTATCAGGGTATCCCAGTTGGAGGTTACACGAAGATGGTAGCAAATCTTCTGGAAGGTATTGAGGTTCGTTTGAGTACAGATTATCTGGAAAACAAAGATAAATTAGATGCGATGGCTGAAAAAGTAGTTTACACAGGTCCGATCGATGCATATTTTGATTATAAGCTTGGTACACTGGAATATCGTTCCGTGCGTTTTGAAACAGAAACTCTGGATAAACCGAATTTCCAGGGAAATGCAGCTGTGAATTATACGGATCGGGAAACTCCATGGACGCGTATCATTGAGCATAAATGGTTTGAATTTGGTAAGGATGAGGAAGGTAACGATCTTCCTAAGACAGTGATCAGCCGAGAATTCAGTTCTGAGTGGAAGCCGGGGGATGAGCCGTATTATCCTGTTAACGATGAAAAGAATGGAGCTCTTTACGCAGAGTATAAAAAGCTGGCAGAAGCTGAGACAAATGTGATTTTTGGCGGACGTCTTGGTGAATATAAATATTATGACATGGATCAGGTTATTGCGGCTGTATTAGACCGCTGTGAAAAAGAATTGCATTAAGATCAGGAAATGAGGGGAAATTAAATGCAAACAACATTACTTATCATGGCTGCTGGTATCGGTTCCCGTTTTGGCGGTGGTATCAAACAGCTGGAGCCGGTTGATGAACAGGGCCATATCATCATGGATTATTCGATTCATGACGCAATCGAAGCAGGTTTTAACAAGGTGGTTTTTATTATCCGAAAGGATATTGAAAATGAATTTAAGGATGTGATCGGGAATCGGATCGAGGCGGTCTGCAAGGCGCATTCTGTTACTGTGGAGTATGTTTTCCAGGATATCAACGATATTCCGGGAGAACTTCCGGAAGGTCGTACGAAGCCTTGGGGTACCGGACAGGCGGTTCTGGCTGCAAAGGACGTTTTGACAACGCCTTTTGTTGTGATCAATGCAGATGATTATTATGGAAAAGAAGGATTCCGTGAGATTCATGATTATCTTGTAAAAGGAGGCCAGTCCTGCATGGCTGGTTTTGTGTTGAAGAATACGTTGTCTGATAATGGTGGTGTGACACGTGGTATCTGCAAAATGGATGAGTATAATAATCTGACGGAGATTGTGGAGACTTCCAATATTGTAAAGAATGCAGAAGGTGCCGAGGCGGACGGCGTAAAGCTGGATACAGAATCACTTGTTTCTATGAATATGTGGGGATTGGCACCGGAGTTCCTGAAAACGCTGGAAAGTGGTTTTCAATATTTTTTTGAAAAAGTGGTCCCGGAGAATCTTATAAAGGCGGAATTTTTGATTCCAACATTTATTGGAGAACTTCTGGCAGAAGGAAGGATATCCGTAAAGGTTCTTCGTACCAATGATACTTGGTATGGTATGACTTATAAAGAGGATGTTGCTGCAGTGAAGGATAGTTTCAGAGAGATGTTGGAAAAAGGAATTTACAGAGAAGAGCTTTTTGCTGATTTATAAGAGTTTTTTTGTATAAAAGCGAGACCGTCAGTAAATGGGGATAATGTTACTATTATTTTATATAGAAGGCATATAAGAATATAGAATCATTTGCAAATGGCCCCAATATATAAAGAAATAAAGGAACATTGTGATGAATATATCGGTGATGAATTCGAAGGATAATTGGAATATATTTAGCAAAAATCGTAATGCAATTTATGGTGTGGCGATAATTTCAATTATGATATTTCATTTTTTTGAAGATATAGCAAATTCAAATTTATCCGGAGGGGGATTGGGATTTTTAGGCAAGTTGTATAACACATTCATTGGTAGTGTTGGAGTTGAGTTCTTTGTTTTTCTGTCCGGCGTTGGATTATATTTTTCGATGTCAAAAGATTCCAATATTTTGCATTTTTTTCAGAAGAGAATAAAGAGAATTTTGCCAGCTTATCTTATGGTTGCTATTCCATATTGGATTGTGATTGATCTTATTATCATGCAAAAAGGTGTCAAGATGTTTGCATTTGATTTTGGCTTTGTTACATTTTTTACACAAGGGACAAGAACCTTTTGGTATGTGTTATTTATTGTTTTTGCATATTTAATTTATCCATTTGTTTATAAGATATTGCATGTAAAGTGGTCAGATTGGGGGCAACTGTTAATTCTTCTTATTATAGCTTTAGTTATTCAATTTTTACCGAGAATTGTAGCTCCTGTATTGAATTTAAATATAGAAATTCTATTGGGAAGATTTCTTGTTTTTTTCATAGGGTGTTGGTGTGGAAAAAAAGTTTACCAGAATGCTTGTATTAATAATATAGATAAAATGGGAATTTTATTTGGAGTAATGATAATGCTGTGCGGCTTTTTACCGGTAACCAAAATAGTTGTGTCAAAACTAGGATTTAGGATTTTGATGTGTTTTTGGGGGATTTTTTTGCTGTATTGTATTGCTGTAAGTATGCGAAAGATGCCTAAAAGAATTGTAAAGATATTGGAGCAGTTTGGAAAAATGTCTTATGAATTATATTTGACTCATGTTGCAATTAGAGCACTTATGAATGTTATAGGGATAAAGACATTTTATTTTCAAAATTATGTTTTTTGTATTTTGATAAGTTTGTTTTTGACATACACAATTGTAAAATTACAAAAAAAGCTGATTTAGGGTAATAGATAATAATCGGCTTCTGCCTTGGTCAGAAGAATAGCAAAATGCTCAGATCCCCCACAAAGGATCTGAGCATTTCCAATACGAACTATTTCTTCTGTAATTTCAGCACGTCCTCAAGAGAAAGTCCTGAAAATCTGGAGATGTCTTCAGGGGAGAATCTTGGATCCTGAAGCATACGCTGTGCTGTCAGCATAGCTTGTTCCTGATGGCCTTCGGCACGTGCATCATCGCACATTTCCTGAACAGCCTGACACATATTAACCCTCCCTTCTGTTTCTGTGAAACGTAAGTTGATACCGGTTATGGAGTCGATGACCCGGGCTGCTTTGAGCTCGAGTGACCGGAAGCCGGGACTCTGTGATGTAAGCTCCTGGAGCTTCCGTTTATCTTTGGAATATTTGATGAAGAGCATGACTTCTTTGAGATTGCTCTGGAGTTTGTCAAGCTCTTCATCCTTTATCTCGGCAGGTGAGAAGAGATTGATCCGGTAATCCGGGACCATGGAAAGAATTTCGGGGTCCTGGACAGAGAGCATTTCGTGGAGGCTCCTGGGAGCGTTCCAGGTGTCGGAACCGAAGTACACGACCGTGGTTATGACTGGGATGAGCCGGTCATCCTTGTAGAAGCCGGTGAGATATTCTCCGGATGTGGAAGGCCATTGTTTCGCTTCTCTGTGGGATCTGGCGGAATTTTCTACCTGCCCTGCGTATTCTAATGCATCATAGACCATGTTCTTGACCGGCATTGCGAAGTGAGGTTCCGACTGGTTCTCAATCCCCAGGAGAAGATAGATCCTTGAATCGTCGTGCATAACATTAAGAGATTTGAATTCGTCCCGGAATTTCTGGACAGGAACTTCTGAAATGCCGGATCCGTAGGGGACAGCGAGAGCTGTGGTATCCAGTGGATGAAGCGTGTCAGGGTCTATGACGTTTTTTCCTTTGTACAGCATATGGTTGAACACATCCGCAAAAACGCGGTTGTCAGCCATGTAATCTTTGGTGATGGTATCCTTTGTACCCATAGGTTTCACCACCTTCGATCTGTTTATGTGATCAGAGTAGTTTATTATCTGATCCAGTTACAGGGTATCATACATTTTGGTGTTTGAGAAGCGGATATCTGATATTTTATCATTTTTGCAGCTTGCGGAGATCTGTTTGATAACATTCTTACATAAGATTTACCGGGATTTTACAGTGGCTTCTTGCCAGCTACCCTTTTCCGGTGTTAAAATAACAGCATCAATGAAAGAACAGGGAGAATGAAATCAATGTACGATTATCTTATCGTAGGTGCCGGTCTTTACGGTGCGGTTTTTGCACAGGAGGCGAAGCGTGCCGGGAAGTCAGTGCTTGTGATCGACAAGCGCCCGCATATTGCGGGAAATGTATATACAGAGAAGGTGGAAGGGATCAATGTGCATAAATACGGTGCACATATTTTCCATACCAATAATAAGAAGGTCTGGGATTATATCACCCGGTTTGCCACCTTCAATCGTTTTACCAACAGTCCGGTTGCCAATTATCACGGGGAGCTGTACAGTCTTCCGTTTAATATGTATACCTTTAACCGGATGTGGGGCGTGGTGACTCCGGAGGAGGCTGCGGCAAAGATCGAGGAGCAGCGGCAGGTTGCAGGGATCACGGAACCTTCGAATCTGGAGGAACAGGCTATCAGCCTTGTAGGTACGGATATTTATGAGAAGCTGATCAAGGGCTATACGGAGAAGCAGTGGGGACGTCCATGTACGGAGCTTCCTGCTTTTATCATCAAGAGGCTTCCGGTGCGTCTGACCTTTGATAATAACTATTTCAATGCGTTGTACCAGGGAATCCCGGTGGGTGGTTATTTGAAGATGGTTGCCAATCTGCTGGACGGTATCGAGGTACGGCTGAATGAGGATTATCTGGAGAAAAAAGAGCAGTACGATGCAATGGCGGAGAAAGTGATCTACACAGGTGCCATCGACGCGTATTTTGACTATAAGCTGGGTACTCTGGAGTATCGTTCCGTGCGTTTTGAGAATGAAACACTGGATAAACCTAATTTCCAGGGAAATGCAGCAGTGAATTATACGGATGTGGAGACTCCATGGACCCGTATCATCGAGCATAAATGGTTTGAGTTCGGAAAGGATGAGGAGGGTAATGATCTTCCGAAAACGGTGATCAGCCGGGAATACAGTTCCGAGTGGAAGCCTGGAGATGAGCCGTATTATCCGGTCAATGATGAGAAGAACGGAGCGCTTTACAGACAGTATAGGGAGCTTGCAGAGAAGGAACCGAAGGTGATCTTTGGCGGCCGTCTTGGCGAATATAAATATTATGACATGGATGCGGTGATCGCTTCTGCGCTGGATATGTGTGAGCGGGAGCTTGCATAAAAAAGATACTGGATATAACTAATGATAAGATCCTCTTATATTTCGGAGCCAAGGCAAAAGAGAAATATAAGGGGATTTTATGCATAGAATGGCAGTGAGATTTTTTGAGGGAGGAAAGAGCAATGAAAAGGTGCAAAGGTGTGCTTCTGGCAGGAATGCTGGTGCTGAGTATGAGTGTTCCGGTGTATGCGGACAAGTCGGTTGTGGTGAAGGTGGAGGCTCCGGCGGATACCACAGATTATTATATGACGGTGGATTCCGGCGGAGTTGGTGTGGATATCTATCCGTCCACCGACGGAAAAGGTGAAAAGCTCAATGATAAGACGGTAAGGGATGGTACTGTCCTGCATATCGAAGGGGAGACAGAGAAGAATGGTGAGACCTGGGGATATACAGAGTATAATGGCAGATACGGTTATGTGCCGCTGGAGGAGCTGCGGCCCTCAAAGGATGCGGAGCTGGCGAAGGCCGGAATCGCAGGGGGCACGGAGAAAGAGACTTCTGCAGTGAATCAGGGAGACGCATCCGATACGCAGGATTCCGCAGCCGGCAAAGGACAGGGAACGTCTGCAGGGACGGCCAGCACAGGCAGTTCTCAGGCTCAGAATGACGAAGGACAGGGAACGTCTGCAGGGACGGACAATACAGGCAGCTCTCAGGCTCAGAATGGCGAAGGACAGGGAGCGTCTGCAGGGATGGCCAGCACAGATGAATCTCAGGCTCAGAGAGGTGAGGTTCAGGGGCCACCTGCGGCGTCGGCCAGCACAGGTAGTTCTCAGGCTCAGAGCGGCGAGGTCCAGGGACCGCCTGCAGCGGATGGAACAACAGAAGGTGGGGAATCTGTGGATGAAGCTGTCACTAAGCCGGTCAATGGCACAGCTGCGACATCCTTTAAAGAAGAAAATTCCTGGTATAAAAGTCCGTTTATCTGGATCGGGATCGCAACAGTACTTGCAGTAATCGGAATTCTGGGTTATCATTTGAAGAAACGTTAACAGATAAACCAGATCAATATAAGAAAAGTGGAGAATTTTGTGAAGAGATTACAGCTTGTCAGGAAGAAATTACTGCCGCTTCTTTTGTGTGTGGCAGTTGCGGGCAGCCAGGTTCCGGTCATGGCAGCCGATGTGGAAGGCTTCAATGAAGAATGGTCAGAAGATACACAGGCGCAGTCAGCGGAAGCAGAGGATACGACGGAGACCGCAGAAGGGAATACCACAGAGAACACCGGTATCCCGGATGAACAGACCGAGGATATTGCAGAGGCAGCCGACGGGGATACCGAGGATATAGCTTTGCAGAGCTCCGAGGAGGATACAGAGACTCCCGAAACATCAGAAGGATTGTCTTCTGATTCCCAAGAGGATGATTCCCAGGAGGATACCTTTGGCGACGGTGAGGAGAGCTTCGGGGATGCCTCAGACAGTGGTGAGTCCGGCATCGAATATATCAAGGGCCGTCCGCTTACGGAGGAAGAGGAGCAGGAACAGCTGGCACCCTTTGATAATCTGACCTCTTATTCCACCGCCGTGGAGATTGGAAATGATGTGGATGAGGTACCGATGGGAAGAGCTGCGGCCTATCCGTCCTATTATAATGCAGCGGATCAGGGATATGTCACTTCCGTAAAGAATCAGGAGCCCTACGGTATGTGCTGGGCATTTGGAATGGCCTCTCTTCTGGAAACTTCGTTTCTGACCCAGGGCCTTGGAACTTATGATCTGTCGGAAGAGCATCTGGCGTATTTTTTTGCAAACAGAAAGAATGATCCGCTTGGAAATACCTACGGGGATGTCAATAAGCATATGGGGACAGATGATAAAGGAAACGCAGATTATCATGAGGGAGGAAATGATCTTCTGGCTTCCATGTTTCTGAGCACCTGGTCCGGAATGACAACAGAAGGGGATGTGCCTCTGGCTACAGATTCCACGCATACACAGAAAACCGGTGTGACTCCGGCGGCATCCAAGGCGTACAATGCAGCTGCTTATCTGAAAAATGCCTATTTTTCCGATTATTCCGTAAATGCCATGAAGAAGCTTCTGGTTGCAAATAATTCGGTCACTGTGATGTATAATGCACAGAATGCCTATTACAATGCAAGTACAGCGGCCTATTCCTATCCTACCAGCACCAAGAACGTGAATCATGTAGTTACAGTGGTGGGTTGGGATGACAATTATTCTGCGAAGAATTTCCGGGCATCTTCCAAGGTAAAGGGAGACGGAGCCTGGATCGTCAAGAACAGCTGGGGTACAGGCTGGGGAAAATCCGGATATTTTTATATGTCCTATGAGGATAAGTCTGTCAGTGAGCTGGTTGCGGCTACGGCTGTCAATACACCGAAATATAGAAACAATTATTTTTATGACGGAACGTCGGGCCTTGGTTCTATCCGCATGTATGCAGGGGAACAGCTGTCTACGGTTTTTCGTGCCAGTGCAGGAAACGGAAAAGCGGAATCGCTTGGCGAGGTGACTCTTAGCTCCATGTCTGCCAATAATTCCTATACTGTGCAGGTATACACAAATCTGAAGGATGCCAGTGATCCTACCAGTGGAACACCGGCATATTCCACACCGGTTTTCTGCAGTCAGCCGATGGCTGGGGTTATGACCTTTCAGATCCCGGAGGTCCTGCTCAGCCAGAACAGTCTGTATTCTATTGTGGTGACAAATGCAGGAAGCACATATATAAAATACTGTGTGGAGGCAGAGGTCAGTTATGGCTGGTGCAGCTTTTCTCCGTCTATCGTATCCGGTCAGAGCTTTCTGCGATATAACGCGGAGGATACCTGGATGGATGCAGTTGAATTTAATCCATCGGTAACTCCGAGGATCAAGGCGCATACCAGGACTCTGAGCAGTGTGGCCAGGATGCAGCTTTCTTCCTCTGAGATAGATCTGTATTCCGGAGATCAGAAAACACTGAATGCCTCGGCTACCAGATCCGAGATGGCTGCTTCCGGCATTGTCTGGGAAAGCTCAGATACCAGTGTGGCTGCTGTAAATGGAAACGGCGTTGTTACTGCAAAAAATCCGGGAACAGCAACCATAACCTGCTACGGAAAAAATGCCAGGGGAATCCGGGCTACCTGTAAGGTTACGGTGAAGCTTCGTCAGACGACAGGTGTAAAACTGGTTTCCAAGGCATTTAACAGGATACGGATCTCCTGGAAATCAGTTCCCGGCTGCAATCGTTATGCTATCTATCGCTGGGATGAAAGCGGAAATTCAAAAAAAATGACAACCGTAACAGCAGATGTAGTGACCTGGCAGGATACTGCAGTGAAAACAGGAAGCACTTATACGTATCGGATCCGGGCTTCTTATGTACGTTCCGGAAAGAAAACTGTTTATGGAGCCGCATCTTCGCCGTTATCAGCAAAAGCGGAGTTGGGGAAGGCCCGTGCAGTGGCTACGGCTGTCAGCGGACCATGTAACAGGGTATCCTGGAAGAAGGTTTCCGGAGCCAGTGGCTATCATATCTACCGGAAGCTCCAAGGGAAAAGCTGGGTTCGGATCGGAACCGTGAACAACAAAGTATTGTCCTGGCAGGACACGAAGATTGAGGGAATCACCTCCTACGCTTATGCTGTGAGGCCATATAAGAATGTAGACGGGAAAAAAGTTTTCGGAGGATATCAGGCAAGCAGCTATATCCTGTCCTATCCGGAACTTCAGAAGATATCCAGTGTCAGGAAGACCTCCAGGGGGCTGAAGATCTGCTGGAAAGCGCAGAAGAAAGCAGATTGCTATCAGATCTACCGTAAGACCGGAAAGGGTTCATGGAAAAAGCTCAGTACAGTTTCCGGAGGCAGCAGCTCCTCCTTTGAGGATAAGACCGCAAAAAAGGGAACAACGTATTACTATGCGGTGCGTGCAGGGATAAAAACCTCCGGTGGAAAAGTACTCTGCGGAGGATATGCCGCAAAAGCAGCAAAGAGATAAAAGTGTTAAAATATAAAACGCCCGGATCTGGCTTGAAACATTCCAGATCCGGGCGTTTTATGTTTTGGTTGAATATGTGTATTATATATGATTATATCAGGCAGTTCAAAAGAAAGATCAGTCGTTGTTGATCACAACGCCTTTCTGAAGCATGATGTTGGCATAAAGTGCTTTCTCACTTGTGGAGATGATGCAGTATGCAGTTTTTGCTTCGTCATAGAATGCGAAACGCTCGATGTTTCCGACGGCTTTTTCGCCACGCTCGTCATGCTTGGAAACGATTTCCTTATATGTATCCCAGATCGGTGTCTCCACATTATCGCCAGGCATTACTTCCATCAGGTTTACCGGATGCTCTACATAAGTATCCAGCGGGAAGAGCTTCAGGATGGCATCCAGGATTTCCGGAACGCCATGTCCGTCACAACGGATGGTGATGGCATTTTTTCCCATGGATTCTACAGGGAAGTTTCCGTCAGCGATAACAAGACGGTCACTGTGTCCCATCTCACATAAAACCTTCAGTAATTCTGGTGATAAGATTTCTGGAATTCCTTTTAACATAGTTTATATCCTCCTAAGATCATTGTGTACTTACAGCATTTCGGAAATTATAGCATCAGGCTCAGATGATCAGAACAGGATACATGGATTTCCGAAACTGTTATGACGCCGGTAGTATCAGACAGACCTGCCCGGCCACAGGCTTTAGAACTCTTATTAATTAATCTAACGGTATTTGGTCTCCTTTTCAAGGGAATATTTTCCTGTAAATGATGAAAATTTTATGGTTGACAGAAAACGTATGGAGCGCTATGATGAACTCAAACGGAAACGTTTCGGTTTCTGGACCAAATGAGAAAATAATACAAAACAAACACAATGATTATGATTCCAAGGAGGAGAAGATTATGCCACTGGTTACATCGAAGGAAATGCTGTTAAAGGCACAGAAGGGCGGATATGCAGTAGGAGCATTCAACGCAGAGAATATGGAGATGGTGAAGGCGATCATCCAGGCAGCTGAGGAGCTGAAAGCACCGGTTATGATCCAGACAACACCTTCTACTGTTAAATATGGTACGGTTGAGACTTACGCTGCGATCGTAGCAGCAGAGGCAGCCAAGGCTTCCGTTCCGGTATGCCTTCATCTTGACCACGGCAGCAGCTTTGAACTTGCGATGCAGGCAATGCATGCAGGCTATACCTCTGTGATGATCGATGGTTCCAAGCTGGATTTTGAGGATAATATCAGAGAGACCAGGAGAGTTGCGGATGTGGCAGCAGCCCTGGATATCCCATGTGAGGCTGAGCTCGGTAAGGTCGGTGGTAAAGAGGATGATCTTGAGGCTGAGGCAGACACTAACACCGACCCGCAGGAGGCGAAGGAATTCGTGGAGCGTACAGGTGTTACTTCCCTGGCAGTTGCCATCGGAACCGCACATGGTTTCTATGTGGGAACACCGGTTCTTGACAAGGAACGCTTAAGCGAGATCCGCGAAGTCGTAGATATCCCCCTTGTTCTTCACGGGGCATCCGGACTCAGTGATGAGGATGTCAGCGACTGTGTAAAACGTGGTATCTGCAAGGTTAACTTTGCAACAGAGCTTCGTGCTGCATATTCCAGGGCAGTGAAGGAGACCTTTGCAGAGAATGAGAACACCATCGATCCGAAGGCCTACGGAAAGAAAGCGATCCAGGCAGTGAAGGAGCTGGTTGAGGCGCGTATGAAGGTTTGCGGCTGTGATGGAAAGGCAGAATGATCTTCTGTAAAAAAACAGAAACGGAGTGATCAGTATGGCAGCAACCATGAAAGATATTGCCAGGCGGACCGGACTTGGGCTCGCAACGATTTCTTCTTATTTTAACGGCGGAAACGTAAGAGAAAAAAACAGAATAAAGATCGAGGAGGCCATTCAGGAGCTGCATTATGAGGTCAATGAGGTGGCCAGAGGGCTTAAGACCAATGCTACCAAGACCATCGGCGTGGTGATCCCGGAGCTTAACAATACCTTTTGCGCGGAGATCATCACAGGAATGGAAGATGTCTTAAGGAGTCACGGATATGCGACTATTGTCTGTGACTGCCGTACCGATAAGAGACTGGAGCGGGATGCAGTGGAGTTTTTAAGCCGGAAGCGTGTGGACGGGATCATCAGCATGCCAGTGGATGCGGAAGGCAATCATCTGAAAAAATTTCAGAAAACCGGAAAGCCCATTGTACTCATTGACCGCAGGATCAGGGAGCTTTCCTGTGACAGTGTTCTTGTAGACAACGAGAAGGCGGCTGAGGACGCAATGAGAGTTTTTTTTCAGGCAGGACACCGTAAGATTGGGATCATTGGCGGACCGGAGGAAATTTCCACAGCTCAGGAACGTCTCCAGGGGTACCGCAATGCATACGAAAAAGAAAATATACCGGTACGGGAATCTCTGATCTATCACGGCGATTATACCATTCAGGGCGGTGTGCAGGGAATTGAGAAGCTTGTTGCGGACAATCCGGATATGACGGCCGTGTTTGTTACAAACTATGAGATGACCATGGGGGCGGTGATCGGGATGAATGAGCTGGGTCTTAAGATCCCGGAACAGCTGTCTATGATCGGTTTTGACAATCTGCAGTTTGCCAGAGCATGCAATCCCAAGCTTACCATTGTGGCACAGCCTACACAGGGGATTGCCGGAGAAGTGGCGGGAATCATGCTGAAACGGCTGGAAGGGGCTGCAAGTGAAGAAACAGAACCGATCACGGAGAAGCTTGGCGCAGAGATCATCATGGGAAAATCCGTCCGTGTGCTGGACGAGAAGGAGAATCTATAATGAAACCATATTTATTAGGTATTGATATCGGCACCAGTGCCTGTAAGGTTGCGGTTTTTGAAAAATCGGGAACGGTTGTGGCTGCGGCCAACGGCGATTATCCGGTTTACTATCCGAAGGAGGGCTGGGCAGAACAGAATCCGGAAGAATGGTGGAGTGCTGTCTGTCAGGCGGTAAAGAAGGCCATCCAAAAAGCGGGGATAGCACCTGAGGAGATCGCAGGCATCGGTATTGACGGCCAGAGCTGGTCAGCCATTGCCATGGATAAGGACGGAAATGTACTGACAAACACTCCGATCTGGATGGATACCAGAGCACAGTCTATCTGTGACAGATTGAATGAAGAGATCGGGGCAGAGCAGATTTTTGAAGTATCCGGTAATTCCCTTCAGCCGTCCTACACAACTGCAAAGATCCTCTGGTATAAAGAAAATCTCCCGGAGGTGTACCAAAGGATCCACAAGATCCTGCAGTCTAACAGCTACATTGCATATAAGCTGACGGGTGTGATGAGCCAGGATGTTTCCCAGGGCTATGGCCTGCATTGCTTTGACATGAGAAAGGCAGCCTGGGATGAGGATATGTGCAGAAAGCTTGGGATTCCCATGGAATTTCTTCCTGAGATCTGTGCCTGTGATCATGTTGTGGGAACAGTTACAGAGAAGGCGGCGGAGGAATCCGGCCTTGCTGTGGGAACACCGGTTGTTGCCGGTGGTCTGGATGCGGCATGCGGAACACTTGGGGCTGGAGTGATCCATCCGGGTGAGACACAGGAGCAAGGTGGACAGGCCGGCGGAATGAGCATCTGCATGGATGAGTACAAGGCAGATCCCAGACTGATCCTTGGCTATCACGTGGTTCCGGGACAGTGGCTCCTTCAGGGAGGAACCACCGGAGGTGGTGGTGTCATGCGCTGGTTTGAACGGGAGTTTGCAGATTATGAGCGCTCTGTAGCAGGGGAAAAAGGCTCTTCTTTGAACCAGCTCAATGAGATCGCGGAAAGGGTCGCACCAGGCAGTGACGGAGTGGTATTTCTTCCATATATGTCCGGTGAGCGTTCCCCGATCTGGAATCCCAATGCGAAGGGCGTATTCTACGGACTGGATTTTGCCAAGACCAAGGGACATATGGTACGTGCCTGTATGGAAGGCGTAGCACTTTCTCTGAAACACAACCTTGAGGTGGCAAAGGAAGCAGGAGCAGATGTGGAAGTTCTCCGCGCAATGGGAGGCTCTGCAAATTCTCTTCTCTGGACACAGATCAAATCCGATATCACAGGAAAACCCATCGTAGTGCCGTCCTCTGATACGGCAACAACACTTGGTGCAGCGATTCTGGCAGGTGTTGGTGTTGGAATGTATCAGGATTATGATGAGGCCATCCGTCTTACGGTAAAGGAAACAAGAAGACATGAACCGAACCCGGAAAACCGGGACGTTTATGAGAAAACCTATAAAACCTATTTAAATCTCTATAAATCTCTTGAACCTATGATGAGAAATGAGGAGGAAAAGTGATCATGAAAGCAGCAGTAGTAGTAGCAAATGAGGATGTTCAATATCAGGAAGTGGAAGAACCTCAGGTAACACCGGGCCATGTGAAGATCAAGGTAAGATATTCCGGGATCTGCGGATCTGATATCCCGCGTGTATTAAATCACGGCGTACATTTTTATCCCATCGTGCTTGGACATGAATTTTCCGGCGATGTGGTGGAAGTGGGAGAAGGCGTTACCAAGGTGAAGGTCGGCGACCGTGTATCCGGTGCACCACTTCTTCCCTGTATGAAATGTGACGACTGTCAGAAGGGTAATTTCTCTCTCTGCAAGCATTACAGCTTTATCGGTTCCAGAGAGCAGGGAGCAAACGCAGATTATGTAGTGGTTCCTGAGCAGAATGCAGTACCATTCGCAGACAATGTTCCATATGAGCAGGGAGCCATGTTTGAGCCTGCAACCGTAGCTATCCACGGTGTATTCCAGAACGATTACCACGGCGGTGAGTATGTGGCAATCCTTGGCGGCGGTACGGTTGGTATGTTCACCATGCAGTGGACCAAGATCTTCGGCTCCAAGAAGGTAGTGGTCTTTGATATCAGCGATGAGAGACTTGCTCTTGCAAAGCGTCTCGGCGCAGATGAGATCATCAACACAAAGGAAGAGGGATATATGGAAAAAGCCATGGCCATTACAGGTGGAAAGGGCTACGGCTTCGTATTTGAGACAGCCGGACAGGTTCCTACCATGCATATGGCATTTGAGCTTGCAGCAAACAAGGCACATGTATGCTTCATCGGTACTCCTCATGAAAACCTTACCTTTACACCGAAGGAGTGGGAGAACATGAACCGTAAGGAGTTCAAGCTTACCGGTTCCTGGATGTCCTACAGTGCCCCGTATCCGGGACGTGAGTGGGAGCTGACGGCGCATTATTTTGCAACTGGCCAGCTGAAGTTTGACCCGGGCTTCATCTATAAGAAAATCCCGATGAGCCAGGCACAGGAGGCATTCCAGCTGTTCAAGACACCGGGCCTTGTAAAAGGAAAGATCCTTCTTTCTAATGAGGAAGACTGATATGATTCTGACAGTGAACTTAAACGCTGCCATTGACAAGCGTTATGTAGTGGATGATTTTAAAGTGGGCGAAGTGAACCGTGTGCGTGAATGTACCTACGTTCCCGGCGGAAAGGGACTGAATGTTTCCAAGCCGGCGTCCATTTACGGTGCTGAAGTGGTTGCCACCGGCTTTGTAGGCGGCCACGCAGGCAATTATATAGAAGCTGCCCTGAAACCCTTTGGCATTAAGAGTGCTTTTTACCATGTAGATGCGGAGAGTCGCTCCTGTATCAACATCTGGGATGAGGTGAATCATGTACAGACCGAATTCCTGGAGCCGGGATTTACACTGACAGAGGCAGATTTTGAGGGCTTTGAGAAAAAATTTCGCCAGCTTGTAAAAGACGCTTCTGTTGTGGCGATGTCCGGCAGCGTGCCGAAGGGACTTGACGGAAGTGCCTACCAGCGCCTTGTGAAGATTGTGAAAGACGCCGGAAAACCGGTGATCCTGGATACCAGCGGCAAGCTTCTGGAAGAGGGAATCAAGGCAGCACCGACACTGATCAAGCCTAACATTGATGAGATCCGTATGCTGACAGGCAAGCATTGTGACGATATCAACGATATCATTGAAGCAGCGAAAGCCATCCATGCCGGTGGTGTGGAGATCGTGGCGGTTTCGCTTGGAGCAGATGGTTCCCTGGCAGTCGGAGAGGAAGGGATTTTCCGTGCGGTGGTTCCGAAGATCGATGCGGTAAATACCGTAGGCTGCGGAGATTCCATGATCGCAGGCTTTGCCCTTGGATTAAGTGAGGGACTTTCCCTGGAAGAGACTCTGCAAAGAGCCAGTGCGATCTCAGCGGCGGCAGCCATGCGCGAGGAAACGGGCTTCTTTGTGATGGAGGATATGGAGGCTCTTCTTCCGAAGATCGAGATCAGGCGTTTATAAGATAAGCTTATAATAAAAAAATTTTTATAAAAAAGGAGATGTAAAGATGGCAGAAGTTATCAATCCGGCAATTGTGCCGAAAGTGACACTTCCTTCCGGCGAGCAGGTCCCGTGTGTCGGAATGGGAACATTCGGTTCCGACCGTGTATCCGCAGAGGATGTATCTGCAGCTGTTGCAGGCGCGATCCGCAGTGGCTACCGTATGTTTGACTGTGCCGCATGCTACGGAAACGAGCATGAGATCGGCCAGGTATTTAAGGACGCTTTTGACGAAGGTGTTGTAGAGCGTAAGGATCTTTTTATCATGACAAAGGTATGGAACGACATGCACAGAAGAGTAGAGGAAGCCTGCGACAAGAGCATTAAGGATCTTCAGTGCGATTATGTGGATATGTATTTCATCCACTGGCCATTCCCGAACTATCATGCACCGGGATGTGATGTGGATTCCAGAAATCCGGATTCCAAACCCTTCAGTGTGGAGGAGTTTATGGATACATACCGCCAGTGTGAGGCGTTGGTAGAAAAAGGAAAGATCCGTTACATTGGTATTTCCAATATGACCATTCCGAAGCTTGAGGCAGTTCTTCCGCTTATGAAGATCAAACCTGCAACCTGTGAGCTTGAGCTTCATGTATGCTTCCAGCAGCAGGAGCTTTATGATTATCTGGTAGAGCATAACATCCAGCCGGTAGGCTATATGCCAATCGGTTCTCCACGCAGACCGGAGAGAGATATCTGCCCGGAGGATGTTGCGGATCTGGAGGTTCCGGAGATGCAGGCAATCGCAAAAGCACATGGGGTTCACCCGGCTCTGATCGCTCTGAAGTGGGCACATCAGAGAGGCGAGATCTCCATTCCGTTCTCTGTCCACAACTATGCAAGCAACCTGAAATGTGTCACAGAGGATCCACTTACAGATGAGGAAATGGCAACCATCGCAACTCTGGAAAAAGGCAACCGTCTTGTAAAAGGCCAGGTATTCCTGTGGCATGGTGCAAATGACTGGCATGACCTCTGGGATGAGGATGGCGTTATCGTAAAATAATAAAAATATGCAGGAAAATCCCGTATCCCATATGTTGGATGCGGGATTTCTTTATATTTAATTTGGACTAAGAAACTCCGTTGTAAATTTTAACCAAACATGTTAACATATAAAAAGAATTAACAGTTATTGTTCACAGAAAGGACAGTAATCTTACCAATGAAAATGACAGAGACGGGGGGAAGGATCTGTCAGGGGGATGTGCAATAAAAACAACAGAAACTGATCAGAGGGGGACAACAGAAATTATGTATCGTATTTTACTGGTAGATGATGAGATACTTGTTCGAGATGCGATCCGGGAGAATATTGACTGGAAAGCAATGGACTGTGAGCTGGTAGGAGACTGTGATAACGGGAAAGCAGCAGCGGAATTTGTACAGAACCATCCGGTGGATATCGTGCTTACAGATATCCTTATGCCATATATGGATGGTATGGAACTGAGCCGTTTTCTCCATGATAATTATCCGGACATCGTGATCGTGATCTTCAGCGGATTCGGAGAATTCGAGTATGCCAAGAAGGCGATCCAGTATGGTGTCAGTGAATATATGCTGAAGCCGGTGACCGCCATGGAACTCAGAAATGTTATCGGAAAAATGAAGGAGAAGGTGGACCAGCAAAGAAAAGAAAAAGAGAAGCTGGAACGTCTGACACAGACTTCCGAGAATTATCAGAAAAACGCCATTGTGATCCGTTCCAGAGCGCTGCAGGGCTTTGTGGATAATATCAAGACACGGAAGGAAAGTCTGGAAGAGCTTGCAGCACTGGGAATCGATCTTGAGGCAGCATGTTATCGTGTGGCTGTTTTTGATCTGGATCTGTATTCGGACGGCAGTCAGCTTACTGCGGAGAAACGCCAGGAGAGTGCACTGATGTCTTTTGTCCTTTTTAATATCAGTGATGAGATCATCAGCAAAGAAAAAGCAGGAGTGGCATATCAGGCCGGAAATAACAAGGTCGGTGCTCTTTTCATGGGAAACCGTACCAGAGAGTTTGAACACAAGATCATGGAGATCTGCAGGACGATCCAGGATAAGCTGAAGGAACTGATGTCGCTGGATATTTCTATCGGTGTGGGAAGCTGGGCCAGAACTCAGCAGGAGCTTCGTGCATCCCATGAACTTGCAGAGAAAGCTATTGAATATCGTTATCTTCTTGGAGGAAGCCTTCTTATTGATATGGAAGAACAGCCGGAGGAAAAAAATCTTTCCATTAAAGCTTATGTAGAGAAGCTGCCAGCTGCTCTGAAAGCGGGTAAAAAGGAAAACGCAGAGCATATTCTGGAACAGATCTCTTCTGAGATCAAGGAAGCGCGGGTGGATAAGAGTCGTGCCTGCGTGTATCTTCAGCAGATCATCCGTGCAGCAGATGAGACCTGTGAGGATATGGTTCCGGACAACAGGCTTTTTTCCAAAAGAGAAGCACTTCTGCAGCAGGTTACGGAGCAGAATTCTTTTGACAGTGCTGTTGAACTGGTCAGGAATCATATCGGAGAGATTTTCCAGACACTTTCCGATGCAAACAGCTCCAGCGGACAGCGTCAGGCCAGACTTGCCCTGGATTATATCCAGAAGAATTATATGGATCCGGATTTAAGCCTGAACAGTATCTGTTCCTATCTGAATATCAGTACAAGCTATTTCAGTACGATCTTTAAGGATCTTACGGGAGAGACTTTTACAGAGGTTCTGATCCGTACCCGCATGGAGAAGGCGAAGGAACTTCTGGAGAATACAACTATGAAGAATTATGAAATTGCCGAGAAAGTCGGATTTGCAGATCCCCATTATTTTGGGATCTCCTTCAAAAAAATGACCGGCTGCACACCAACAGAATATGCAAGGGAGAAACGTAAATGAGAGATATCCGGTTTGCGGCAAAGATCATAGGAAAATTTAAGAGTATCCAGAGTGCGATCTTTGCGGTAGTGACGGTGCTGCTTTTAAGTGCGGTGCTGGTCATAACAGGTGTTTCCATGAGATATACCCGCAATTCTATTTTTGAAAATTCTGCTGTCTACACCCAGAATATCGTGCAGCAGATGAATCAGAATATTGATTCCTATATTGATTACATGGAAAATATAGCCTATATGATCTCCAGTAACGAGGATGTACAGCAATATCTTTTTGGTGAAAATGTGGACAATGGAACAAGAGAGCGTCTGATCAATCAGTTCAAGACTATTCTGGATGGACGAAGTGATATCCGAAATCTTGGGATCATTGGAAGTAATGGACGGAAGCTGATCAACGACGGCAAACAGTCTGTGAATCCGGATCTGAAGCTTTCCACCCAGGAGTGGTATCTGGAAGCTTTACAGAAGCCGGAAGGCCCGCTTCTTACATCTTCTCATGTACAGCACATCATCAGCGGAGAGCGTCCGTGGGTGATCACTTTAAGCAGGGGAATCCGTAATTTTTCCAACAGTGGTGAGAAAGAGGGAGTCTTTTTTATTGATCTGAATTACAGTGCCATCAGTGAACTTTGTGATCAGAATACGATCGGGAAAAAGGGATACGCATTCATTCTGGATGAAAGCGGAAATATTGTATACCATCCCCAACAGCAGCAGCTTTACAATGAATTGCAGACTGAGAATATCGACCTGATCGTGAAATCAAAAGAAGATACGGTGCGTACCGAAAAGGGAAACAGAGGAAAGCTGTATTCCATTTCCAGATCAAATAAAACCGGATGGACCGTTGTGGGCTGTATGAGCGTCAGCGAGCTTCTGCGCAAAAGCAATCAGGCACAGAGTATTTATGTGCTTATTTCCGCACTTCTGATGATCGTGGCACTGCTTTTTTCCAGATTTCTGGCAAAGAGTCTTACATATCCTCTTCAGCGTCTCAGAGATTCCATGTCCAGAGTACAGGAAGGGCATTTTGACGGAGCAGATGTGGAGATCGATTCAGAGAATGAGATCGGAAGCCTGACGAAATCTTTCAATGTGATGACACATAGGATACAGGATCTTATGGAGCAGAACGTGAAGGAACAGGAAGCAAAGAGAAAAAGTGAGCTTAAGGCCCTTCAGTCCCAGATCAATCCTCATTTTCTCTACAATACCCTGGATTCGATCATCTGGATGGCAGAGGGCAGAAAGTACGAAGAAGTTGTTCTGATGACAGCATCCCTGGCGCGTCTTCTTCGTCAGAGCATCAGTAATGAAGATGAAGTGGTTCCTCTTGCAAGGGAAGTGGAGTATGCCAAGGGTTATCTTACGATCCAGAAGATGCGTTACAAGGACAAGCTGGAATTCGAGATCGATGTAGAACCTTCTATATTAAATATCCCTCTGATCAAGCTGGTTCTCCAGCCGATCATTGAAAATGCCATCTATCATGGACTGAAATATAAAGAGAGTAAGGGACTTTTGCAGGTAAAAGGCTTTATGAAGGACGGAAATGCAGTTCTTCAGGTGATCGACAACGGTGTAGGTATGGATGAGGAAACATTGTCACATATTTATGATAAGCATAAGGTGAATTATCATTCCAATGGTGTGGGTGTTTACAATGTACAGAAACGTCTGAAGCTTTATTATGGAGAAAATTACGGGATCACCTATGAAAGTGAAAAAGGTGTCGGAACCACTGCCACGATCACCATTCCGGGAATACAGGAGGAATCAATATGAAAAAACATAGAAAACTCCTGACTTTAGGAGTGGTCATCTGCCTTGTGGCGGGGCTTGTAGCCGGAATAGTCTATTATAAACAGGTAAAAGAAGAGAGAAAACTATCGCTGATCTATATTCCGAAGGTTGTGGACGGTACCAATGATTTCTGGACATCACTGATCCAGGGGGCGGAGATGGCTGCAAAGGAATATAATGCAGATATCCGCGTATGGGCACCTGAGGAAGAGAATGATGTGGCTGGGCAGAACAAGCTGATCGAAAGGGCAATAGAAGAAAAACCGGACGCGATCCTGATCTCGCCGTCCAGCTTCACTGAATCCGACCAGCTTTTGAAGAAGGCAAAGGAACAGGGAATACATATCGCATTTATTGATTCCTACACACAGGAAGAGGTCCAGGATCTTACCGTTGCGACCGATAATCTGGAAGCGGGACAGATCCTTGGCAGGTTTGCGAAGGATCTTGTGGGAACGGATGATCAGATTGCGATCGTTTCACATGTAAAGGGTGTATCTACAGCAGTTGAAAGAGAAAAAGGTTTCCGGACAGGACTTGGCAGTCTGAAGGATAATATCGTAGATGTGGTATACTGTGATTCTCAGTATGACAAGTCCTATGAGCTTACAAAAGAGCTGATGAAAAAATATCCGGATCTCAAGATGATCGCGGGAATGAATGAATATTCCTCTGTAGGTGCTGCAAGAGCAGTAAAGGCAGCAAAAGCAGAGAACCGGATCAGGGTGGTGGGAGTAGACAGCTCACAGGAGGCCGTCCAGCTGATGGAACACGGAATCTTCCAGGGAATCGTTGTACAGAAGGCATTTAAAATGGGATATGTGGGTGTTCGGGAAACTGTTAAGATGCTGCGTGGAGGAGACTATAAGAAGAATATTAATTCCGGGTGCCAGCTGGTGACACCTGACAATATGTATACCAGTGAGATCGAAAAACTGCTTTTCCCGTTTAATACGTTAAAAACATATGGTGATCTTACATCGTAAATAGTCATAAATGCACAAAGAAAAGGGTTAAATATTTACCATACAGTAAATATTTAACCTTTTTTTGAAAGATATTCTATTACAATTATTGATTTTTGACGGTATTATAATAACCAAGAAAACACAAGATACGTGCAAAACGTGAGGAGGGTAAAAATTGGAAAACTTAAAACAAAATCCAATCGTTAAGAAGCTCGGATTGAACAGAATACTTCTTGTCTGTGTTCTGATTCTTATGTTCCTGGTTTTTAAAGTAGTTCTTGGAAACAAGTTTCCGGCTGTTGATAGTATCAGATCTACTTTGAACTATGTGTACTTCCTGGGCTTTTTGTCACTTGGCGTTACATTCGTAATCGCTACAGGAGGAATTGATTTCTCCATCGGACCTGTAATGTTCTGCTGTGCACTGGTATCCGGTTACTGCATGACATCCTACAAGGTTCCGTGTGCAGTTGCCATGATCCTTTGCATTCTGATCGGTCTCTGCTTTGGTATTTTCAATGGCTGGATGGTTTCTTACATGTCAGTGCCACCATTCATTATTTCCATGGCATCCATGAACATTGCAAAAGGTATTGCTTCTGTATTCACAAAAACACAGTCTGTAAGCTGGCCGGCAGCCAGCGATGCAAACGGCTGGTTCCGTAATATCGTTTCCGTAAACGGCTTCCCTGTAGGAATCATTATCTTCCTGGGAATGGCAGTTATCTGCGGTATCGTTCTTTACAACACAAAACCGGGACGTTACATCCTCTGCCTTGGTTCCAACAAAGAGGCTGTCCGCCTTTCCGGTGTTAACACAAAGAAATGGGAAATGCTTGCTTATGTGATCTGCGGATTCCTGGTAGGTATTGGAGCACTCTTCTTTGTAGCTACATACACAACTGTTCAGCCTGGTTATGGCGATCAGTACAACAATGAGGCTATTGCAGGCTGCGTTATGGGTGGTACATCCATGGTTGGTGGACTTGCTTCCATCGGCGGTACTGTAATCGGCGTATTTATCATCTCTCTTCTTCAGCAGGGCATCATGGCATTTGGCCTTGGTAAAGGACAGCAGATGATCATCACAGGTATCATCGTTATCGTTGCAGTTTATATCGACGTTTCTGCAAGACGCAGAAAGAACTGATCTTAGAGGGAGGATGCGACAATGGGTGAAGTTATTTTAACTATGAAGGACATTGATAAGTCCTTTCCTGGAGTTCATGCTCTGGATCACGTTAATTTCGAAGTAAAACGCGGCGAAGTACATGCACTTATGGGAGAAAACGGTGCCGGTAAATCAACACTGATGAAGGTTCTTACCGGTATTTATCAGAAGGATTCAGGTTCCATCGTTTACAAAGGACAGGAAACAGAATTCCACAATACACGTGAGGCACAGGATGCCGGCGTTGTAATCGTACATCAGGAGCTGAACATGGTAGGTGATCTTACCGTTGCTCAGAACATCTTCATCGGACGTGAACCGAAAAAAGGTTTCCGCATTGATGACAAAAAGATGATCGAGGATTCAAAGAAGCTTTTCCAGGATCTGAACATTGAGATCAATCCGAAGGAAAAGATGAAAAACCTGACAGTCGGAAAACAGCAGATGTGTGAGATCGCAAAAGCAATCTCTCATAAAGCTGAGGTCATCATCTTCGATGAGCCTTCCGCAGCACTTACCGAGAAAGAGATCGCGGATCTGTTCGAGATCATCCGTGACCTTCGTAAGAAAAATCTTGGTATCGTGTATATCTCACACCGTATGGATGAGATCAAAACCATCACCGACCGTGTAACAGTCATGCGAGATGGTGGTTACGTAGGAACCCTCATCACAAAAGACAGTACAAAAGAAGATATCATCAACATGATGGTTGGTCGTGTTATTTATGAGGATCCGAAGCAGGAGAGTGCGGTTCCGGCAGATGCACCGGTAGTTCTTAAGGTTGAACATCTGAACGCAGGAAAGATGGTTCAAGATGTAAGCTTTGAACTGAAGAAAGGTGAGATCCTTGGTTTCTCAGGACTAATGGGGGCAGGACGTACCGAGACAGCCAGAGCACTGTTCGGAGCAGACCCGAAACAGAGTGGTAAGATCTCTGTTATGGGTAAAGATGGACAGCTTCACGAAGTTACCATCAACAGCCCGCAGGATGCTGTTAAATACGGTATTGGTTATCTGTCAGAGGACAGAAGAAGATACGGCTGTGTTGTACAGAAATCTGTAACAGAGAATACAACACTGGCAACAATGGAAGAGTTTACCAATGGTATCTTTATCAACAAAGCAAAAGAGAAAAAAGTTGCTGAGAAATATGTAAACGAACTTGCAACTAAGACACCTACTACAGACCAGCTGGTAGTTAACCTTTCCGGTGGTAACCAGCAGAAGGTAGTTATCGCAAAATGGCTGACACGAGACAGTGACATCCTTATTTTCGATGAGCCTACCAGAGGTATCGATGTTGGTGCTAAGAACGAAATCTACAAATTAATGAACAGACTGGCAGCAGAAGGAAAATCCATTATCATGATTTCTTCTGAGATGACGGAAGTTCTCCGAATGAGTGACCGTATCATCATCATGTGTGAGGGTAAAGTTACCGGATGTATTGATATCTCCGAGGCAACCCAGGAAAACATCATGGACAAGGCCACACGGAATATCAATTAAGGAGGAAAGTCATGACTAAGAAGAAAAAAAGTATTTTAAGTGATCAGAGATTTATTGTTTTGCTCGTTATCATTGTCCTGTGTGCAATATTCTCAGGCTTGAGTAAAGAATTCAGACAGTACACCACGATCCTGAGTATGCTGGATTTCTCATATTACGATCTTCTTATGGCGATCGGAGTTACATTCCCGCTTATCACTGGTGGTGTTGACCTGTCAATCGGAACTGGTATGGTAGCTTACGCACTGATCGCAGGAACACTGATCAGAAACAACAACTGCCCGGTAGCACTTGCTATGATCATCTGTATCGTACTTGGTATCGCAGTTGGTGCATTAAACGGTGTACTTATTGGTGTTATGAACCTGCCGCCATTCCTTGCAACGCTTTGTACATGTATGATTACCCGTGGTGCCGGATCTCTTTGCAGTGCGACACCTTGGCCGGGACTTACACAGGACGGTGGATGGTTCCACACAATCTTTAAAGTAACCGTTGGTACAGGAAGAAGTGCTTCACGTTATCCGCTCGGTTTCCTGTGGATGATCATTCTGGTTCTTCTTATGGAGTACATCCTGAACCACACCAAATTCGGTCGTTACACAATTGCAATCGGTTCCAACAAAGAGGCAGCAGCCCTTTCTGGAATCAATACAAAGTTCTATCACGTAATGGTATACGTTGTCTGCGGTCTGTTTACAGGTCTTGCAGCAATCGCATACGCAGCAGTAACACCTACTGTACAGCCTGGTACTGGTGCCGGACTTGAGATGGATGCTATCGGTGGTGTATTCGTTGGTGGTGTAGCAGCTACCGGTGGATATGGTTCCGTGATCGGTACATTCGTTGGTATCTTCGTCATCATGCTTCTGAAAACAGGTCTTCCATATATCGGCCTGCAGGCAAACTGGCAGCAGATCATCACTGGTATCGTTCTGATCGTAGCCGTTCTGATCGATATCTTGAAAGAGAAAAAAGCAGCACATTGATATTAAGAAGTGTGTATAATAAGTAAGGGTGCTGTTTACAGAGAAATGTGAACAGCACCCGATAATCAAAGATGTGAAACGCCAAGGGGTAGCAACGGCGTATGAACATAAAAAACTATATAATATATTTTAAGGAGGAAATATTATATGAAAGCAAAAAAGGTTATGGCATTAATGCTCTGTGCAGCAATGGTAACAAGCATGAGCGCAACAGCAGCTTTTGCAGCTGAGGAGAAAGAAGATGCAGCAACAGAGGAATCCGCAGATTCCACAGCAGCTGAGGATCCTACCGCACAGTTCGACGGACTGAAAGCAAACGAAGCTTATGAGTTCCCGATGATGGTTAAATCTTTCCAGTCTACATACTGGGATGCAGCTCAGGAAGGTATGAAGAAAGCATCTGAGGAGCTGGGCGTTACTTATAAAGCACAGGGACCGAACAGTGAGTCCGATATCGCTGACCAGGTTAACATGATCAACACAGCTATCGGCTCCAATCCTGTTGGATTAGGACTTGCAGCTTGCGATACATCTTCTGTTCAGGATGCTCTTAAGACATGTGCAGAAAAAGGTATCCCGGTTGTAACTTTCGATACAGGTATCGCTGATGCTCCGGAAGGATCTGTAGTATGCGAGGTTTGTACAGACAACGCACAGGCTGGTGCAGTAGCAGCTGAGAATATGTACAACTCCATTAAAGACGTTGTTAAAGATGCTGACGGACAGGTTATCATCGGTGAGGTTAACCAGGATGCAACAGCTCAGAACATTCAGCAGCGTGGTACTGGATTCATCAACAAGATGATCGAGCTTCTTCAGGCTGATGGCAAGACTGTAGCAGTAAGCGGTAACGAGTTCTATGTTAACGCAGCAGAGGGTGCTGATGCTGATGCTAAAGACGCAGACGTTGTTATCCAGGTAGCTGTTCCGGCACAGACAACTGTAGAGCTTTGCTCCACAGAGGCTCAGGCAATCCTTTCCCAGGAGAACTGTATCGCAGTATTCGGTTCCAACCAGGTTTCTGCAGAGGGTGTTCTTGCAGCAAATGCTAACCTTAACGTTCTTGGTTCTGACCCGGCAAACGGTGATGTAGTTGGTGTTGGTTTCGATGCTGGTTCTATCATCAAAGCAGCTGTTAAAGATGGCACATTCATTGGTGCTGTTACACAGTCTCCTCTTATGATGGGATACTATGCAATCTACGCTCTGACAGCAGCAGCAAACGGCCAGGAGCTTCAGGATGTTCCTACAGAGGGTTACTGGTATGATGCAACAAATATGGAAGACGAGGATATCGCTCCTAACCTTTATGATTAATCAAATCATATAATTGATAAGATCGTGAAGTTATAATGAACGCGGATTGCGTTCACGGACGTATGAAATAAGAGATCCGCTGGCTGATTCAGTCAGCGGATTTTTTAAACAAATAATGTAGTAGTTCATAAATAATCGCTGTATTATTGGCAAATAAAGACACTTTTTTTGACAAAAGAGGTTCTTATCACCGGAAGGATCCTGATGTATGATAAATACAACATCAGATATGAAAGTGATCAGAAGCTTACATATTGAGGAGGATTTAAAAATGGCAACATATTATTTAGCAGTAGATATCGGAGCATCCAGTGGACGTCACATTCTGGGACATATGGAAAACGGAAAAATGATCCTGGAAGAAATCTATCGTTTTGAGAACGGCATGGTTAAGAAGGATGGAGAGCTCTGCTGGGAGTTTGACCGCCTTTTCAACGAGATCGTAAATGGTCTTAAGAAATGTAAAGAGATCGGCAAGATCCCGGTAAGCATGGGTGTTGATACCTGGGGTGTTGACTTCGTGCTTCTAGACAAGGATGACAAGGTTCTTGGCAACACGGTAGGCTACCGTGATCATCGTACAGAGGGAATGGACGAGGAAGTTTATAAGACAATTTCCCTGAAGGATCTGTATGCAAGAACCGGTATCCAGAAAGCGATCTACAATACAGTATATCAGCTGATGGCAGTGAAGAAGAAACATCCTGAGTATCTGGAGCAGGCTGAGACACTTCTTCATGTACCGGACTACTTCCATTTTCTTCTTACAGGCGAAAAAACTTGCGAGTACACAGAGGCAACCACAGGACAGCTTGTATGCCCGACAACCAAGGACTGGGATTATGAGCTGATCGATATGCTGGGATATCCAAGAAAGATATTCCAGAAGCTGATCATGCCTAGCACAAGCATCGGACATTTAACAGACGCAGTGAAGGAAGCAGTTGGCTTTGATCTTGAGGTTGTAGCACCGGCTACACATGATACAGGGTCTGCAGTTCTGGCTGTACCTGCAAATGATGACGATTTCATTTATATCAGTTCCGGAACATGGTCTCTGATGGGAATCGAGAGAAAAGAAGCAGACTGCTCTGAGAAGAGCTGTGAGATGAACTTCACAAACGAGGGTGGATATGCAGGACGTTTCCGTTATCTGAAGAACATCATGGGTCTCTGGATGATCCAGTCTGTACGTCATGAGTTTGATGATGCGTACAGCTTTGCACAGATCTGCGAGATGGCTGAGGAGGCAAAAGACTTCCCGTCAAGAGTAAACGCAAACGATGAGTGCTTCCTTTCTCCTGAGAACATGACAAAAGAGGTTCAGGACTACTGCCGCAGAACAGGACAGCAGGTTCCGGAAACTCTTGGCGAGATTGCAACCGTTATCTATACAAGCCTTGCAGATTGCTACGCTAAGATCGCAAAAGAAATCGAGGAGATGACAGGAAGAACCTACAGCCGTATCCATATCGTAGGCGGTGGTTCCAATGCAGGATACTTAAATGAGCTGACTGCAAAAGCTACAAAGAAAGAAATCCATGCAGGCCCTGGTGAAGCTACTGCAATCGGTAATATCACAGCACAGATGCTGAAGGCCGAGGAGTTTAAAACGATCGAGGAGGCTCGTACAACCATCCATGAGTCCTTCGGTATTAAAGTATACAAAGCATAAATAATTGGAGGTCTTATTATGTTAGTTAACACAAAGGCAAAAGTTGGTGTATTTTCAATTGCTTTAGGCGCATATCTTCCGCAGTTTCCGTCACTGGTGCCGGAATTTGAGGCACAGTACGACGCATTCAAGAAAACGATCCCGGATACAGTAGAGATCGTTGACGGCGGAATAGTGACAACAAAAGAGCAGGCAATGGTGGCAGGAGATAAGTTCCGTGCAGCAGATGTTGACCTTGTATTTCTTCAGATGCTGACATACGCAACATCCTACAACATGCTTCCGGCGATCCGTGATCTGGATGTTCCGGTTGTTCTTGTAAACGTTCAGAAGATCAAAGCGCTAGATTATGAGCACACTGACATTGCCTCCTGGCTGGGTGAAGGCTATGCATGCGGTGCTGTAGGCGAGGCAGTTGCTGACCTTGAGAGAGCAGGCAAGAGACATGCGGTTATCACAGGCGTTGTAGAAGGCGGAGATCCTGCAGTTCAGGCTGAGATCGAAGACTGGTGCAAGGCTGCTCAGGTAAGAAGAAGATTCCGTGAGACTAACATTGCGCAGATCGGAAGACCATATCCGGGTATGATGGATCTGTATATTGATGAGACAAACCTCTATAACAGAATGTTCCTCTACACAAAACAGTTCGACTGGGAGAAGATGTGGGCGATCGCTGATGATATTACAGATGAGGAGGCAATCCGTGCAAAAGCACAGGATATCCTTGATACATTCGATATTGAGGGCGGCGGCACCATTGAGAAAGTATGGGATATGGCCAAATATGTTGTTGCTTTTGAGAAATGGGTAAAGGACGAACATCTTGGAATGATCGCTTCCCATTACGACGGATTTGCACAGGGTAAAGCAGGTGTCCTTGACAGTATGCTGATCCCGGCATTCTCTATGCTGATCAAACAGGGTACTGCATGTGCGGTAGAGGGTGACATGAAGGTTGCCATGGCAATGAGTATCTTAAAGACAATTTCCGGTACAGGTCAGCTTTCTGAGATGTACTCCATCGACTTCAATGATGACATCTGCATCATCGGACATTCCGGAAGCGGTGACGCGGACATCTCTGACAAGAAGCCAACCATGAAGATCGTAAAAGTATTCCATGGCAAAACAGGCGGCGGATATCTGACACAGTTCTATCCGTACACAGGTCCGGTGACCTACCTTGCGATCACTCAGGATAAAGACGGAAACTTCAAATTCGTTGTAGCTGAGGGCGTAAACGAGGAGGGACCGATCCTTTCCTTCGGTGATACAAACATGAGAACACGCTTCACATGCGGAGCAAGAGAGTTCGTTAACCGCTGGAGCGAGGCTGGCCCGACACATCATATGGCAGCTGCTACAGGAAGACACATCGATACGATCCTGAAGGTTGCAAAAATCTTTAACGTACCGGTAGATATCGTGACAAGATAAATTCTTTCTTATGTATTCAACCTAAAACATATTCAAAAAAGGAGACTGCGCGGAGCGGTCTCCTTTTTCAGTGGGAAAAATAAGATAAAAAAGATCTGCCGGAAATGCAGCAGGCAGATTCGGCAGATCAAAGCTTTGGATTTTTATTTATTTTTTATGCATAAGTGTGTGCTCCTTGAGAAGCTCATCGTGCAGCTGGACGGAAGACCAGTGCTGAGTTACCGGTGTGAGCATGGCCTTCAGTGCAACAGGCGGGAGCTGGTTTTCACGGAAAAAAGCAAGAAAACCATCCATCTGTGCACTGGAAAAATCCTTCAGCACGATCATCTCATCGTTGAAATTGCTTCCCAGATTAAACTGGGATGAGGGATGAAATCCCGGAATCTCAAAAAGATATCCCAGCGGATGAAGAAATTCCGGAGCAGTGACGATCCGTGTCTTAACCTTCTGACGGTTCAGATAGCGGCGGATCTGGCGAAACCGTTCCGGGTCGCTAAAATTATATAAAAGAGCTTCTGGCTGTGTATTCATATAGTGTCATACCTCATTTCTGAATAAAGATTTTTTTGGAACGTAAGTTACTTTTCACGATGTGCAGGGAACCGGATCTCAACATCCGTCCCCTCTCCAGGCTTGCTGGAATAAGTGAGTCCGTAATTATTTCCATAGAGAATTTGGAGTCTCCGGTGGGTATTATAAACTGCGATATTGGTGCCGCCGGACTGGCTTTTTCCCTTTCCGGAAAGGATAGTTGACAGGATTTCCGGCGAAATCCCAACACCGTCATCGGAAATCAGAAGAACAATATCCTCATTTTCCATCCATCCGGTAATAACAATAGTTCCGGATTTTGATTCTTTTTCCAGGATCCCGTGAAGAATGGAATTTTCCACAACAGGCTGAAGAGTCAGCTTCGGGATCTGGTATTCTGAAAGCTCATCCGGGATATCCGTGATCAGCTCAATGCTGTCGTGGTAGCGCATATTCTGAAGCTGCACGTAGATGGTTACATGCTCCAGCTCCCTTGCAATGGTAGAGATTCCTTTTTTGCGGCTCAGAGTCAGCTTATAAAAACGGGAAAGACTTTGCACTGCGTGACTGATCTCATTGGTCTGTCCCTGCAGTGCCATCCAGTTGATCATATCCATGGTATTATAAAGAAAATGTGGATTGATCTGTGCCTGGAGGGAATTGAATTCTGCGATCCGGAGATCTTCTGCAGCCTTAGCCTGCTTCTCCATCAGTTCCTCCATTTTTCGAGTCATATAGTTGTAGGTATCGATAAGATTACCGATCTCATCATGTGCCTGTGGACTTTCCATAGGAGTAGGCGGGCCGTGGCGGACGGTCTGCATCTGCCGGATCACAGAAGAAAGTCTTCCGGTAATGGAATGAGCCAGTACATTGGCAAAAATAAGTGCCAGAACCAGAAAAACTGCATAGATCAGTACGATCTGGATCATCAGTCGGTTGCTCGCATGGATCAGCGGCGGGGAAGGAAGGACCGTCACCATAAACCAGTCCGTATTGGAAATACTGTAAAAACCGGCATAAACCTTTGTGTCCAGAATGTTCCGCTCAATGAAGTTATTGGAAGACATAAAGGAAGCCTTGATGGTGTCGTAATCCAGTTGGTAGATTCCGGATAATGACAGATCTGAGGTAGCAACAATGGCATCACGTTCGTTTACAATATATGAAACACTTCCTTCTAGAGATAGATTGTCGGAAAGAATGGAAGTAAGCTTGTCATCGGAATAATACACTGCCAGATAAGCCTTATAGGCAGTGGAGTGATAATAAAGGCTTAAAGGGCAGATATATGCCATATCACCATAATTCTTTTTTTCCCTGGGACCAAGATAGAAGGAAGGACAGAACATTTCCTGGGTGTTCCGGTTTCCCTGAAAGATACCGTACCAGTAGGTACCTTTCGCCTGACTTAAGGGAGCAAGGATATTCTCAGTGCTGGGATAAGTATCCAGTGTCTTCAGATCATCAGGAAAATCCACATAGATCTGTACATCGGTAACAATGGAATCTGTGGTCAGACGATGAACGGCATTTTTAAAATCAGTGGCATGGTTAGATGTTGCAAGCTGTTCTGCTGAATCGCTGACCGGCATATAAAAAAGTTCCTGAAAAAAATTCTGTCCTGTAATATTACGGGTAGTAGCGAGAATCGTATCCATAGTCCGTTCGATCAGAGGTGCAGTTTTTGCGGAGGCGTCCTGTTCCTGCCGGATGGTATTGGAAACCACCATGCTATAAAGTCGTCCATAAAAAAGAAAGGCGGTAAGACAGGCAGGAACTACCACAATGCTGATCAGGGCAATGGTGAATTTTGTCTGCAGGTTTAAATTCAGGTAGCCGTTTTTGAAACGGCGCCAGAGGGCCCTCATGACATTTTCTCCCGGTATTCAGACGGGGAAAAGCCGGAGTATTTTTTGAAGCTTTTTCCGAAGTAATTGCCATCCGTATAGCCTACCTTGGAAGAAATCTCGGAAATCTTGTATCTGGGATCGGAAAGCAGCTGCTTGGCCTTTTCCATTCGGTATTCTGTCAGATATTGATTGAGAGTCTGTCCGGTCTCACTTTTGAAAAAAGTGCATACATAAGATGCGGAAAGGTATACATGGCCGCTGATATCTTTTACGGAAAGTGTATCGTTCATATAGTTCCGGCTGATATAATCCTTGATCATAAAGATCGTGGAATTTTCCGGCTGGGAATTTTTCGCATCTTCAAAATACTGGGCGGTTTTTTCTTTCAGAGCTTTGTGAAGCTCTTCGTAGGTGAAGGCGTTGTTTAACGTATCTACGATCAGATCCTGCTTTTCATGAAGTTCGGTTTCCAGCTGATTTTTTTTACGGGAAGCCGAAAGTGTATTAAATAGCTGGTAATAAAGATCACGGATCTGGTTAGGCATAAATGTGTGATTGCAGCTATAATACCGGAAAAGCTCATCAAGAAACTGAAAACAGGGTTCTTCTTCTACGGCCAGGAGATATTTGGAAAAAGTATTTTCCGGTGAATGCAGGGAATCCGGAACCGGTCCCTTCGGTGAAAGAAGGCGGATGGCATTTTCCGTCAGAAATGTTTTTTCCGGAAAGAAAAAACAGTTCTGCAGAAGGATCACGGCAGAAGCGTAGGACTGATAAACCCTGAAAATATCCGTTACGGTATTTCCGGCTGCGATCAGATGCTTTCCGCAGGTGTCATATTGTCTGGAAATATAGCTTCCCACTGCGGAAAGGGTAGTCGGGGAAAGGGCATTCCTTCCATATATATGGTGGACCAGATACTGAACTCTTTTTTCCACAAAAAGACATTTCAGATGGTAATGCTCCAGAAAACAGGAAA
Organism: Blautia sp. SF-50; assembly: GCF_900101315.1. NCBI lineage: Bacteria > Bacillati > Bacillota > Clostridia > Lachnospirales > Lachnospiraceae > Blautia > Blautia sp. SF-50. The sequence continues at coordinate 185,584 of NZ_FMUW01000001.1, read as the reverse complement.
TGTCGTTCTGGAGATCTTCCAGGAAAATACCGGAAGCCTCCACAGATTCATTAAGCTTTACGATCACAGAGGTAAAATTCATGCCGTTCTCAAGAAGCTCCGGCTGCCCCAGCTCCAGACAGAGATCTGCAATTTTGTTGTTATCGGAAGGTGGAAGAGTCAGTTGCTGTGCCAGCCGGGTAGCGATTTCCTGAGAATGGATCGCTTCGCCACGATGGGAGCGGAGCTTTTGTTTGTAAAGAGTCTGCGCTTCCAGAACTGCCGCCTGTACTTCCTCGGGATGCAGAGGCTTTTCGATGTAATTGATGGCTTTTAGTTTGATGGCAGCTTTCAGATACTCTTTGTCAGAATATCCGCTCATAAAGATAGGGATACTGTCCGGCAGGAATTTCTCCAGACGCTCCAGCATGGCAATGCCTGTCATCCGCGGCATCCGTACATCGCAGAGAATGATCTCCGGTTTATACAGTCTGGCCATTTCCAGTCCGTTCACACCATCATCTGCCTGAAGAATCTCGGTGATCCCCAGAGAATCCCAGTCGATAGATGAGATCAGTCCGGTACGCGTAAGTTCTTCGTCATCGACGATCAGTAATTTCATATACAATTCTCCAATCGAGCATAGCTTTATAGCTTCGTAAATCGGACGTTTACAGTTCTGTTTATATTCCCAGAAAACTGTAACGTCAGCGTTATCATTATAGCATAAAGTATATAGAAATACGAGAATGGGACAATGGTTTATGAGTAATATTTTACAGGGAAAAGAAGAATATTTTACCCTTATCCAAAAATATTCCCATTATCAACCTGTGGGCCGGATGATAGAATATAATCAGATTAAAGGAAAGGGAGGAGAAAGAGCCGTGTCAGAATATGTTCTTGAATTAAAAGGTATTACGAAGATATTCCCCGGTGTCAAAGCTCTGAATAATGTACAGTTCCAGCTCAAGCCTGGTGAGGTTCACGCACTGATGGGTGAGAACGGTGCTGGTAAATCTACGTTTATCAAGGTTATTACCGGAGTACATAAAGCAGAAGAAGGTGAGATGTTCCTGAACGGACAGAAGGTTGACTTCAAGGGTCCGAAGGATGCCCAGGAGGCAGGTATTGCAGCCGTATATCAGCATCCGACATCATATCCGCACCTTACAGTTGCAGAAAATATTTTTATGGGTCACGAGATCATCAAACATCATATGATCCAGTGGAAAGAGATGAATCAGGAGGCGAACAAGTACTTAGGTGAGCTGGATGCAGATTTTGATGCAACCGCTGAGATGGGAACTCTTTCTGTTGCACAGCAGCAGATGGTTGAGATCGCCAAAGCGCTTTCCACAAATGCAAAGATCATCATTCTGGATGAGCCTACAGCAGCACTTACCAGAAACGAGTCGGAGAAGCTTTACACACTGGTTGATAAGCTGAAAGAGAATGGCGTTTCCATTATCTTTATTTCCCACCGTTTCGAGGATATGTATCGTCTGGCTTCCAGAGTTACCGTATTCCGTGATTCTCAGTATATCGGAACCTATGATGTAAACGGGATCACAAACGCAGATCTGATCAAGGCAATGGTTGGACGTGAGATCAATGATCTGTTCCCGAAGCCGGAGGTTAAGCTGGGAGATGAGATGCTTCGTATTGAACATCTTTCCAGAACAGGATTTTTCAAGGATGTTTCCTTCAATGTACGTGCAGGCGAGATCGTAGGTCTTACCGGTCTGGTCGGTGCAGGACGTACAGAGGTTATGGAAGCTGTCAGCGGAATTACCCATCCGGACGAAGGAAAGGTTTTCCTTGAGGGAAAAGAGGTTTATATCAAGACTCCTTCCGAAGCAATGGAAAAAGGTATCATCCTTCTTCCTGAGGACAGACAGAAGCAGGGCCTTGTCATGAGCTGGGGCCTTGGAAGAAACGTAACCCTTCCGATCATCAGCAAATATGCAAAATCCGGATTCAATGACGAGAAAGCAGAAAGAGAGCTTTCCAAGAAGCTTCTTGAAGAAGTAGATACCAAGGCTGTTGATATTTTCCAGCCTGCAAGCTCACTGTCCGGTGGTAACCAGCAGAAGGTTGTTGTTGCCAAGGCACTTGCTCAGGAAATGAAGGTCGTTATCATGGATGAGCCGACAAAGGGTGTCGATGTTGGTGCAAAAGCCGAGATCTATGCGATCATGGGAGATCTTGCGAAGAAGGGCTATGCCATCATCCTGATCTCTTCCGAGATGCCTGAGATCCTTGGAATGTCTGACCGTATCATCGTTATGTGCAACGGTCGTAAGACAGGTGAACTGAACAGGGGAGAGGCAACACAGGAAGGAATCCTTGAGCTGTCCATGGAAAAGAGCACTGGAAAGGGGACTAAATAATGGAAAAGAAATCTGTTATCAAGAAGATTACAGGCTCCCGAGAGGCTCTGCTGGCAATTATCGTGGTCGTGCTGTTTGCCGTTGTCACAGTGATCAGCCCGTCATTCCTTACGCCGAAGTCACTCATGGAGATGCTGAAAAATAATGCAGTAACAATGGTAATGTCACTTGGTATGCTGTGTGTCATGCTGGTAGGCGGAATCGATATTTCCATCATGTCAACTCTGGCACTTTCCGGTATGTCCATCGGTATGCTCCTGAAATACGGACATATCACAAGTACATTACTTGCTTTCATCATTGCAATGGCGATCGGTATTGCCTGCGGACTGGTTGTAGGTCTTGTGATTTCAAGAGCAAACGTTCCGCCTATCATTGCAACCATGGGCTTTATGTACATCTACAGAGCAATGGGTTATCTTGTTTCCCACGGTGGTGAGTGGGCAAGTGCCGCAGCTCTTGGTGAGTTTAAGAATTTTGCAACAACCAGCTTCCTTGGGATCAACAAGGTTATCTGGGTGATCATCGTATGCTATGTGGTATTCTTCTTCTTTATGAAATGGACAAGAACAGGACGAAGGATCTACGCAGTAGGAAGTAATGCAAGCGCAGCACAGGTTTCCGGTATCAATGCAAAGAATATCAACCTTCTTGTATATGTGATCATGGGATTCCTCGCAGGTCTTGGCGGAGCACTTCAGGTATCTGTTTATGCTTCTGCAATGCCTGATATGCAGTACGGCGGTGAGATGGATGTTATCGCAGCCTGCGTTATCGGTGGTGTAAGCATGAGCGGTGGACGTGGAACCGTAGTAGGTGCATTCCTCGGTTCCATTATCCTTGCAACGATCGCAAAAGCTCTTCCGCTTGTAGGTATCAGTTCACTGTGGCAGAACATGATCAAGGGTGTTATCATACTGGTAGTAGTTGTGATCAACGTTGTTCTGCAGAGAATCGCAGATAAAAACGCATTAAAGGGAAGGGAGATGTAAATCATGGCTGGAAAATCTGGAAGAAGTATTAACAATGTGCCGGAAAATCCGATGAAACACATCATATTCAGTTGGGAAGGCATCCTGGTCATTCTCTTTATCCTGGTAAATATTTTCTGCGCATCATTTTCTGAGTTTTATAATATGAAGAGTGTTCTTCGTCAGATGCCGGTTTACCTTGCAGAGGTATTCATGATGTTTCCAATGGCGTACATCCTGGTATTAGGCGAGATCGATATTTCCGTAGGTGCGATCGTGTGTCTCTCCGCTACCTTAAGCTGTATGGTCTGCAACACAAACGCTCCGTTCATTGTAGTAGTACTTACAGCACTGGTTGTTGGTGCCCTCTGTGGTGCGGTTAACGGATTTATCCTTACCCGTTTCAAGGAGCTGCCTCCAATGATCGTAACACTGGCAACACAGATCATCTTCCGTGGTATCGCTGAGGTAACACTTGGAGCCGGCGGAAGTATTGCGATCACAAACACAGATGGCTTCCGTGCTATCGGTGGAAAGGTTGGAAATATTCCATATATTCTTTTCCTGGTGCTGATCCTTGGTGTACTTTTTGCGATCTTTCTTGGAAAGAGCACATTCGGACGCCGTACATATGCGATCGGAACAAACCGTGTGGCAGCTTATTACGCAGGTGTTCACGTAGAGAAGATCCGTTTCATCATCTACACAGTTATGGGACTTATGTCCGGACTTTGCGCAGTATTCCTGGTATCCTCTTCTTACGGTGCAAATACAACAACCGGTAACGGATTTGAGATGGATGCCATTGCAATGGCAGTATTCGGAGGTATCTCCTCCACAGGTGGTAAAGGTAACCTGGCCGGCGGTATCATTTCTGCATTCATCATCGTATGCTTACGAGTTGGCCTTGGACAGAAGAACGTAAATGCTCAGGTGATCCTTCTCATCATCGGTGTACTTCTGGTAGCAGCAGTAGCTCTTCCGAATATCATCGGCGATGTGAAAAAAGCAGTCGCAATGAAGAAAAACTAAATATCACTTTTGAAACCCATATGATTGTTAGCTGCCTCCATTGGTGTAGCGGAGGCAGTAGCATATAAAAAAATTATATTCTTATAGGGAGGAACAACAATGAAAAAAAAGGTAATTAGCGCAATCCTTTGTGGAGCAATGGTTCTTGGTACAGTTTGCCCGGTTCTTGCAGCAGATGACAAATCCGAAGATACTAAGACAGAAGCAGCAGCTGGCGATTCTGCAAAAGGCAAAAAGATCGCTCTGGTTGGTAAAGCAGCCGGTAATGCATTCTTCGAGATCGCAGCGAAATCTTTCCAGGAGACAGTAGAGGCTGAAGGCGGCGAGGTTCAGGTCGTTTATCCTGAGACAGCTACAGCTGATGCGCAGATCAAGGTTCTTGACAACCTGATTTCTCAGGACTTCGATGCAATCTGTATCTCCGCTAACGATGTTAACGCTCTTCAGGCTAAGCTTGAGGAAGCTATGGATGAGGGAATCAAGGTATCTTCCTTCGACTCCGCACCGAACAAAGACAGCCGTGAGATTTTCGTAAACCAGGCTGGTACAAAAGAAGTTGCTCAGGCACTTATGGATGCAGTTCTTGATATTTCCGGTGGTGAGGGACAGTTCGCTATCCTTTCCGCTACATCTCAGTCCGCTAACCAGAACGCATGGATCGACGCGATGAAGACCATCATGGAAGGCGATGACAAATACAGCAAGCTTGAGCTTGTAGACGTTGTATACGGTGATGATGAGCCGCAGAAATCCACAGACCAGACAGCAGCTCTTCTTCAGAACTACAAGGATCTGAAGGTTATCTGCGCACCTACAACAGTTGGTATCGCAGCAGCTGCTAAATATCTTCAGGATAACGGATCTTCCTGCAAGCTGACAGGTCTTGGACTTCCATCCGAGATGCAGGAGTACACAGGTGATGATGATTCTCATTCCTGCCCATACTTCTATCTGTGGGATATGCAGGGCCTTGGAAAACTCAGTGCTTACACAACAATCGCTCTGATCAACGAAGACATCACAGGTGCTAAAGATGACAAATTCACAGCTGGTGACCTTGGTGACTACACAGTAACAGAGGCAGATGACGGCGGTACAGAGGTTGTTCTTGGTGCACCTCTGAAATTCGATACAAGCAACATCGAGGAGATGGCTAAGCTGTACTAATCAATCCTCAGATTGACTGTATAATCATATGATAAATCCTTTTGGGACAAGGCGGAGTCTTCGGACTCCGCCTTGTTTCGTATATTTGAATTTGGTGTATAGAAGGTTTCCGAAAAAATTTCAGTCTTTTGATTCTGGTTGTACTCTTATGGCTGCGGTGTTAAAATGAGGACAGCAGAATAGAAAACCATGAACAGATGAAGGAGCAAAACACATGCAGCAGGCATTACTGGATCAGCTGAGAAAGATCACAGAGGAAGAGAGAAAAATCCTGGATGGAGAAGCAGAGGTGGATAGAGATCTCTACACATCCGGTCGGGACTTTACTGTGGACAGCCGTAAAATGCTGAAAGAAGGCAGGCTGATCGCTGTGCGTACACACACCCGTTTTGTGTATTTTCCGGCTCACAGGCATAATTTTGTGGAAGTGCTGTATGTGTGTGAGGGATCTCTGACTAATATCATTGACGGAAAAAAAGTCATAGTTAACAAAGGCGAGCTGCTTTTTCTCAATCAGTTTACGAAGCATGAGATTCTGAAAGCGGGGCAGAATGATATTGCGATCAATTTTATGGTGCTGCCGGAGTTTTTTGATGTGGCCTATTCCATGGCGGGCAATGACAATATGCTGGCAGATTTTCTGGTGAATGTCCTGCGACAGGATGAAGAGCGTGGGGAATATCTTCATTTTAAGGTTGCGGAAGTGCTGCAGATCCAGAATCTTCTGGAAAATATCATCTATTCTCTTGTAAACGGTGAGGAGAACAGAGAGCGGATCAATCAGACCACAATGGGCCTGATATTCATGTATCTGATAGAATCGGTGCAGTATGTGGAGATGCGTCTGCCCAATCAGTACGAAAATATGATCTCTATGACAACACTGGATTATATTGAACAGAAATACCGGACTGCTACGCTGACGGAGCTTTGTGGTCGTCTGCATCTTCCCATGCATGTCCTCAGTAAGATGATCAAGAAAAGCACAGGGTTTAATTTCAAGGAACTTCTTCAGAGAAAACGTCTGAACAAGGCTGTAGAGCTGATGTGTGAAACAGATCTGCCTGTCAGTGACATCATTGCGGCTGTAGGCTATGAAAATAACAGTTATTTTCATCGGGTATTCAAGGAACATTATCACATGACACCACGGGCGTTCCGGGTGAAAAACAGTGAGAAAGAACAGGTGAGGCTGTAACAGCCTCACCTGTTTTTTTAAATATCATGGAATTGTCCGATCTTGTTTTTGATCCGCTGCATTTCGTTATCCATATCGATCACAGTGCGGGCGCAGTTCAGCAGTTCATTGCTGACATCCTCATAACCGTCCATTTCTTCGATATTCTGCTTGTAACGCAGCTGATGCTCCAGAGTTGCCCAGAAATCCATACCGTTGGTACGGATCTGGATCTCTGCACGCATGGGAGTTTTTCCCTTGGAGAAGAATACGGGGATTTCCACTATCATGTGATAACTGCGGTAGCCGTTTGGCTTTGGATTTTTGATATAGTCTTTTACCTGGATGACGGTAATGTCATCCTGCCTGGTGATCAGGTCTGCAATGGTGTAGATATCATCGATAAAGGCACAGACAACACGGATGCCTGCCACGTCATTCAGCTGATTCTGAATATTCTCCGCAGTAAACTCATAGCCGAGCTTTTTGAGTTTTTTGTAAATACTTTCCGGCTTTTTGATCCTTGTTTTGATGAAGGAGATCGGGTTACGTTTATATTCCAATGAAAATTCATCGTTGAGGACTTCCAGCTTGGTGCGTACCTCACGGACCGTACATCGATACATCATCATCAGATCATTAAATTTTGCGGAATTTTTGATAAAAACCTGTGGATCGGGGGTATCCAGCCAGGTGTTTGTATTTCTTTCAGCCATAGTGTTTTTCTGGTGAAACTCCTTTCTTATGTGATATTTATAACAATTACTTTTATACAATTATAGAACAAAATGATATTTTTTTCAACTTTTGTATTGACATATCAGAAAAGCTGTGCTATTTTATAGAAAAAATTTAATTGAGTAAACCACTAAACCACTAAACCGTTGAAGCGGAGATAAAGATATTCATGCGCGCACAGAGAGTCCGGGAGGGTGAGAGCCGGGTCGAGAGGCAGTTTATCAAATGGACCGCAGAGGGCACAGGGAAAGATATTTTCGGATATCAAGTATTCTGTGACGTGAGGGCATACGTCAGTTGCCGGGAATATGAAGGTATTCCGCCAAGTGCACGGGTCAGACCGTGAATCAGGGTGGCACCGCGGGTGATTTTGAATTTAGAGCTCGTCCCTGACAGAACCAGATTCTGTCGGAGACGGGCTTTTCTTGATTTCATGAGCAAGCAGCGAATGCAGATCACGAATGTCCCGTCCTCCGGTAAGGAATGAAAAACTCAGGAGGGCCTGTATATGTATCCAACATTAGAAAAAATCAAAGAACTCGCACAGTCAGGCGAATACCGGCGAATCCCTGTATGCAGAGAGCTGTATTCCGACCGCTATACACCCGTAGAAGTCATGAGGACCTTACGCACAGCCAGCAGACATTGCTATCTTCTGGAAAGTGCCAGCCAGACAGAGGTATGGGGACGCTATTCCTTCCTGGGATATGAGCCATCCATGGAGATCACCTGTACAGACGGAAAGCTTCAGATCCGCAGAATCCATGAGGACGGAACTGAAGAAAAAACCGTACAGCAGGTGAAGCATCCGGGAGATGCTATTCGGGAGATCCTGAAAGAATACAAAAGCCCGGTGCTGGAAAATATGCCGACCTTTACCGGAGGTCTGGTAGGATATTTTTCCTACGATTATATTAAGTACAGCGAGCCGAAGCTGAAGCTTACCGACGAGACAGTACAGGATTTCCGGGACATGGATCTGATGCTTTTTGACCAGGTGATCGCCTTTGACCATTACAGACAGAAGGTGCTTCTGATCACCGGTGTGATGACGGATGATCCGGAAAATTCCTATCAGAAGGCGGAAGCAAAATTAAAAGAGATGGCAGATCTGATCCGAAACGGAAAACAGAAGGAATTTCCGTCTTTGAAACTGAAATCTTCCATTGAGCCGCAGTTCCCGAAAGCAAAATACTGTGAGATGGTTGAGAAAGCGAAGCATTACATACACGAAGGAGATATTTTCCAGGTGGTGCTCTCCAATCCGATGCGAGCGAAAGCAGAGGGAAGTCTGTTTGATACATACCGTGTTCTCAGGGCTACCAATCCTTCGCCGTATATGTTTTATTTTTCCAGTGATGATATTGAGATTGCAGGAGTCTCCCCGGAAACACTTGCCAGGCTTGCAGGAACAGAATTAAGTACCTTCCCGCTTGCAGGAACAAGACCAAGAGGCAAGACAAAAGAAGAAGACCTGGCGCTGGAAAAAGGACTCCTGGCTGATGAGAAGGAACGTGCCGAGCATAACATGCTGGTGGATCTTGGGCGAAATGATATCGGAAAGATCAGTAAGATCGGTACCGTGAACGTAGAAAAATATATGTGCATCGAGCGTTTTTCTCATGTGATGCATATTGGTTCCACAGTTACCGGCCAGATCCGGGATGACAGGGATGCGGTGGATGCAGTGGATGCCATCCTTCCGGCAGGAACACTTTCCGGAGCACCGAAATTCCGTGCCTGCCAGATCATCCAGGAACTGGAACAGAGCAAGCGAGGCATTTACGGCGGTGCTATCGGATATCTGGATTTTGCCGGAAACCTGGATACCTGTATTGCCATTCGCCTGGTTTATAAGAAAAACGGTGAGATCTGTATCCGGTCAGGAGCAGGGATCGTAGCAGACAGTATTCCGGAAAGTGAATTTCAGGAGTGCTGCAACAAGGCAAGAGCCGTTGTACAGGCAATCGAAACTGCACAGGAGGGACTGGAATGATAGTACTGATCGATAATTATGATAGCTTTTCCTACAATGTTTATCAGCTGATCGGTTCTGTGGAGCCGGATATCAAAGTGGTAAGAAATGATGAAGTGACCATCAAAGAGCTGGAGGCCATGAAGCCGGAGGCATTGATCCTTTCCCCTGGTCCGGGAAAACCGGAGGATGCGGGAATCTGTATTGAATCCATAAAATATTTCAAAGACAAGCTGCCGATCCTGGGTATCTGCCTTGGACATCAGTCCATCTGTGAAGCCTTCGGAGGGACAGTATCCTACGCAAAAGAGCTGATGCACGGAAAGCAGAAAGAGATACATAAAGTTGGAAAGAGCCGGATGTTTGAAGGACTTCCGGAAACTTTTCCGGCAGCCAGATATCACTCACTGGCAGCTATCCGGGATACCTTACCGGAGGAACTGGTTGTTACCGCTGAGTCTGAGGACGGAGAGGTGATGGCACTGGAGCATAAAGAATATCCGATATTCGGATTACAGTTCCATCCGGAATCTGTTATGACACCGGATGGAAAAACAATGATCGAGAACTTTATGAAGGTTATCAGAGACAGATAAGACAGAGAACAGCAATCCATAAAAGATAGAATCGTTACAGAACAGGAGGAAACAACAATGATCAAAGAAGCAATCATCAAGCTTTCAAAAAAAGAAGATCTTACATATGACGAAGCAGAAGCCGTAATGAATGAGATCATGGACGGAGCGGCAACACCGGTACAGATGGCATCCTACCTTACTGCACTTTCCCTGAAAGGAGAGACTATTGATGAGATCACTGCATCAGCAGCCGGAATGCGTGCACACTGCATCAAGCTTCTCCACGATATGAATGTTCTGGAGATCGTAGGAACCGGTGGTGACGGAGCAAACTCCTTTAACATTTCCACGACATCTTCTCTTGTGATCGCAGCAGGTGGCGTTCCGGTAGCAAAACACGGAAACCGTGCAGCATCTTCCAAGAGCGGTGCAGCAGATGTTCTGGAAGCACTTGGCGTAAAGATCACCATCCCGCCGGAAAAAAGTGCAGAGATCCTGAAAAAGATCAACATTTGTTTCCTGTTCGCCCAGAATTATCATATTGCCATGAAATATGTGGCACCGATCCGTAAAGAGCTGGGAATCCGCACGGTATTTAATATCCTCGGACCATTAAGCAACCCGGCAGGTGCAAACATGGAGCTGATGGGAGTCTTTGACCAGTCTCTGGTAGAGCCGCTGGCACAGGTTATGATGAAGCTTGGCGTGAACCGCGGAATGGTAGTTTTCGGGCAGGATAAGCTGGATGAGATCTCCATGAGCGCACCGACTTCTGTGTGCGAGATCAAGGATGGATGGTTCCAGTCCTATGAGATCACACCGGAGCAGTTCGGCTATACACGCTGCAGCAAAGAAGATCTGGCAGGCGGCACACCGGCAGAGAACGCAGAGATCACAAAAGCCATTGTAAACGGAACCGAAAAAGGCCCGAAGCGTCAGGCGGTCTGCATGAACGCAGGTGCAGCACTTTATATCGCAGGAAAGGCGAAGAGCCTGGAAGCCGGCGTAAGAAAGGCTGAAGATCTGATCGACAGTGGTGCAGCTGCTGCCAAGCTTGAGGAATTCATCAAATTAAGTAACGAGATTTGAAAATAATAGCGGCAGAAGAGAAATCGGCAATCCCTATCGGAAGAGATATGAACGGAAACATTAATCTGTCAGACTTCTTGAAATTGCCGAATGAGAGTTGAACTGAAATATCAAGGAGACAAACAAAGAATGAGCGAAAAAAACATTCTGGAGGAAATCGCAGAAAAAACAAGAGAACGTATCCGGAAGGAAAAACGTCAGTTTTCCCTGGATCAGCTGAAAACCCTGGCAGAAAAAGCACCACAGCAGCCGTCCTTTCTGGAAGCGTTGAAAAAGCCGGGTATGTCTTACATCTGTGAAGTAAAAAAAGCTTCCCCCTCCAAGGGGCTGATCGCACCGGAATTTCCGTATCTGGAAATTGCGAAAGAATACGAGGCAGCAGGTGCATCTGCGATCTCCTGCCTCACAGAGCCATTTTATTTCATGGGAAGTGACACTTATCTCCGTGAGATCACAGAAATAGTGGATATTCCGGTCCTTCGGAAGGACTTCACGGTGGATAAGTACATGATCTATCAGGCAAAAGCATTCGGTGCATCGGCTGTACTTCTGATCTGTGCTATCTTAAATGACCAGGAACTCCTGGAATACCGAGAGCTTGCAGAAACTCTGGGAATGGATGCACTGGTGGAAGCTCATGACGAGAATGAAGTGGCAAGAGCATTAAAGACAGGTGCAAAGATCGTCGGTGTAAACAACCGTGACCTGAAAACTTTTAAGGTTGATATGAATAACAGCATCCGTCTTCGAAACCTGGCACCGGACAATGTGGTATTTGTGTCTGAGAGCGGAATCAAAAACGCAGGTGATATCGTTATCCTGGAAAGAAACCGGGTAGGTGCAGTCCTGATCGGTGAGACCCTGATGCGAAGCCCGGATAAGAAAGCTGCATTGGAAAATCTGAACGGTGGAGCGCTTGTATAAAGGCCAAACGAAAGAATAGAGTAAATAAGTAACAGAGCTGACCAGTAGCAAATAGCAACAAAACAGGAAGGTGCAGGGTTAGACAGAAAGGGCAGGATTGACTGAATATGAGAGAACAACAGTTGAAACATGGGAGCAGAACCAGAATCAAGATCTGCGGCCTGACCCGTCCGGAAGATATCCAGGCAGTTAACGAAGCAAAACCGGACTTTGCAGGATTCATTGTAGAATTCCCAAAAAGCAGAAGAAACGTTACCGTGGAGCAATTGAAGGCTCTCCAGGAAGAACTGGATGAGAGCATTTTGCCGGTAGGCGTATTCGTCAATGCACCGGTGGAGCTTCCCGCACAGCTTTTAAACGAAGGAACCATCGCACTGGCACAGCTTCACGGCCAGGAGGACGAGAATTATATCAGACAGCTTAAGACCATGACAGACCAGCTTCTGATAAAGGCTTTTTCCATAAAAACAGAAGCAGATATAAAGAAAGCGATCCGTTCGGAAGCAGACTATATTCTGCTGGATCAGGGCGCAGGAGGAACAGGAGAAACTTTCGACTGGAGTCTGGTACCGGCGATCAAACGTCCCTGGTTTCTGGCAGGAGGTCTGGGCTGTGAAAATATGGAATCGGCCATACATCTGCTTCACCCCTGGGCAGTAGATTTAAGCAGCAGTGTAGAAACCGACGGTCACAAAGACCCGAATAAAATATTAGAAGCAGTATACGCAGTAAGGAACATAAAGGAGGAAATATAACATGTCAAAAGGAAGATTCGGCATCCATGGCGGACAGTACATCCCGGAAACACTGATGAACGCTGTTTTGGAGCTTGAGGAAGCATACAACCATTACAAAAACGACCCGGAATTCAACCGTGAGCTCACAGAGCTTCTCAATGAATACGCAGGAAGACCATCCCGTCTTTACTATGCGGCACATATGACCGAGGACCTTGGCGGAGCCAAGATCTATCTGAAAAGAGAAGACTTAAACCACACAGGAGCCCACAAGATCAACAACGTACTTGGTCAGGTGCTCCTGGCAAAAAAAATGGGCAAGACCCGTGTCATCGCAGAGACAGGAGCCGGCCAGCACGGTGTTGCAACTGCAACCGCAGCAGCACTGATGGGAATGGAATGTGAGGTATTTATGGGAAAAGAGGACACCGAGCGGCAGGCTCTGAACGTATATAAAATGCGTCTCCTCGGAGCAAAGGTCCATGCAGTTACAAGCGGAACCGCAACCTTAAAGGATGCCGTTTCCGAGACCATGCGTGAGTGGACAAACCGTATTGCAGATACCCATTATGTACTGGGATCTGTTATGGGCCCGCACCCGTTCCCGACCATCGTACGTGATTTCCAGGCCGTGATCTCCAAGGAGATCAAAGAACAGATGCTGGAAAAAGAGGGCAGACTTCCGGATGTTGTCCTGGCCTGTGTGGGCGGCGGCTCCAATGCTATCGGAACCTTCTACAATTTCATTGAGGACAAAGACGTTCGTCTCATCGGCTGTGAGGCAGCAGGACGTGGCGTGAATACTGCGGAGACTGCGGCAACCATCGCAACCGGTCGTCTTGGAATCTTCCATGGTATGAAATCTTACTTCTGCCAGGATGAATACGGACAGATCGCACCGGTATACTCCATCTCCGCAGGTCTTGATTATCCGGGTGTAGGTCCGGAGCATGCACACCTTTATGATATCGGAAGAGCAGAGTACGTTCCTGTTACAGATGACGAAGCAGTAGAGGCTTTTGAATATCTTTCCAGAACAGAAGGAATCATTCCTGCGATCGAAAGTGCTCACGCAGTGGCCTATGCGAAAAAGATCGCACCGACACTTGGAAAGGACAAGATCATGGTAGTTACTATTTCAGGACGTGGAGATAAGGACTGTGCGGCAATCGCCCGCTACAGAGGGGAGGATATTCATGAATAAGAGAATTACAGAGGCATTTGCAAACGGAAAAGCATTTATTCCTTTTTTAACCTGCGGAGATCCGTCTCTGGAGGTAACAGAGCAGCTGGTTTATGCAATGGAAGAAGCAGGAGCAGATCTGATCGAGCTTGGGATCCCGTTCTCAGATCCTACCGCAGAGGGACCTGTGATCCAGGAAGCTAATGTCCGGGCACTTGCAGGCGGCGTGACTACAGATAAAGTTTTTGCAATGGTAGAAAAAATCCGTAAAAATACAAAAATCCCAATGGTATTCATGACCTACGCAAACGTAGTATTTTCTTACGGAACAGAGCGTTTTATCAAGAAAGCAGCGGAAGTTGGAATGGATGGACTGATCCTTCCGGATGTTCCGTTTGAGGAAAAAGAAGAGTTTGATGTTGTGTGCAAACAGTACGGCCTTGACCTGATCTCCCTGATCGCACCGACCTCCCATGAGCGGATCGCCATGATCGCAAAAGAGGCGGAAGGCTTTGTTTACTGCGTATCTTCCCTTGGTGTAACAGGAATGCGTACCAGCATTACCACAGATATCGGAGCTATGGTGAAATTAGTAAAAGCTCAGAAAGACATTCCATGTGCAGTAGGATTCGGAATCTCCACACCGGAGCAGGCAAAAAAAATGGCAGATCAGTCAGACGGTGCCATTGTAGGATCTGCGATCGTGAAGCTTTGTGGTGCCTACGGCAAAGACTGCGTGCCGAAGGTGAAGGCTTATGTGAAAGAGATGAAGGATGCGATCAGATAAGTTCCCGGCTGAAATCGCAACACAGATCACAAAGTGTAATAAAAATCTGCTTTATCCCAAAGAAAGGGTAAAGCAGATTTTTTTCTGCTCTGAACAGAGGCCGGAAAAATTGCAGGAAATATCTACTTGACAGTCAGAGACCAAATGATAGATGATATAAAAAAAGGTGAGGAGGAAATTGGGGATGAATCGGGAAGAAGCAAAGAAGAAAGCAGAAGCGCTGGTTGCCAGGATGACTCTGGAGGAAAAAGCCAGTCAGTTAAGGTACGATGCACCTGCAATAAAAAGATTGGGAATTCCGGCGTATAACTGGTGGAATGAGGGACTTCACGGTGTTGCCAGAGCAGGGCAGGCAACGGTTTTTCCACAGGCGATCGGAATGGCGGCAGCTTTTGACCGGAAAAGTGTGGCAGAGATGGCCGGTATCGTGGCAACAGAGGGCAGAGCAAAGTATAATGCATATTCCGTAAACGGTGACAGAGATATTTATAAGGGATTGACGTTCTGGTCTCCTAATGTCAATATTTTCCGTGATCCACGATGGGGTAGAGGCCATGAAACTTATGGGGAAGATCCGTATCTTACAAAAGAACTTGGAGTTTCCTTTGTAAAAGCACTTCAGGGAAATGGGGATACAATGAAGGCAGCAGCCTGTGCCAAACATTTTGCAGTACATTCCGGGCCGGAGGCACTCCGTCATGAATTTGATGCGGAAGCATCCGCAAAAGATATGGAAGAAACGTATCTGCCGGCATTCGAAGGTCTGGTAAAAGAAGCGAAAGTAGAAGCGGTTATGGGAGCTTATAACCGGACAAACGGGGAACCCTGCTGCGGAAGTCCCACATTACAGAAAAAACTCAGAGGCGAATGGAAATTTCAGGGGCATTTTGTATCAGACTGCTGGGCGATCCGTGATTTTCACGAACACCATATGGTAACGGATACAGCCGTTGAATCTGCAGCACTGGCTATTAATAATGGCTGTGACCTGAATTGTGGAAATACTTATCTTCACATTATGAAGGCATACGAAAAGGGGCTTGTCACAGAAGAAACCATAACCCGGGCAGCAGTGCGGCTTTTTACCACAAGGTATCTGCTGGGGTTGTTTGATGGAAGCGAATATGACAATATCTCCTATCTGGAGGTGGAATCTCCCAGGCATCTGGATGCAGCGGAGAAAGCAGCGGAAAAAAGCTTTGTTCTGCTGAAAAATAATGGGATTCTTCCGCTTGATAAAGAAAAACTGAAAACAATAGGGATCATCGGACCAAATGCGGACAGCAGGCAGGCGCTGATCGGCAATTATCACGGGACAGCTTCCAGGTATATTACCATACAGGAAGGCATCCAGGATTATGTGGGAGACGATGTAAGGATCCTTACTTCCAGAGGCTGTGATCTGTTCCGAGACCGGACGGAGCACCTTGCGTTTACCAGAGATCGTATTGCGGAAGCAAAGGTGGTTGCGGAAAACAGCGATGTGGTGATCTTATGTATGGGACTGGATGAGACACTGGAAGGGGAAGAGGGAGACACCGGAAACAGCTATGTATCGGGAGATAAAGAAGATATTGAACTTCCCGGAGTACAGCGAGAACTGATGGAAGCGATCGCAGATACCGGAAAACCGGTAGTATTCTGTCTGCTGGCAGGAAGTGACCTTAATCTGAAATATGCGGCAGAGAAATTTGATGCAGTCATGATGCTGTGGTACCCTGGATGCCAGGGCGGGAAGGCAGCGGCAAAGGTACTGTTTGGAGAAATCTCGCCATCAGGAAAACTTCCGGTGACATTTTATGAAAGCCTGGAAGAACTTCCGGATTTTACCGATTATTCCATGAAAGGCAGAACATATCGCTATATGGAACGAAAAGCACAGTTTCCTTTTGGATATGGTCTGACGTACAGTAAGGTGGCAGTAGATAAAGCTGAGGTCAAAACATGTGGACAGAAGATAAACGTGGAGGTAGAAGTGCAGAATAACGGCGCATATGATACAGAGGATGTTGTTCAGATCTATGTAAAAAATATCGACAGCAAAAATGCCATTCCCAATCCGATGCTGGCCGGTTTTCAGCGGATATTCCTGAAGGCGGGAGAATGCCGGAAAATAGAAATCCCAATATGGGAAAAAGCATTCACCGTAGTAGATGAAACAGGAAAACGGATGGAAGAAGGAAAGAAATTTGAAATTTATGCAGGCTGCAGCCAGCCGGATGAAAAAAGCAAAGAACTGACCGGGATCATGCCGGTAAAGATCATCTGGGAAAAATAATAAGAAAATCTAAAGTAACAGGAGGGCGATGCATCAGGCAGCGCCCTCCCTTCATATCTACCGCATAAACAACCGTACCATTTTTTCATAAATCTTCCGATATTTCTGATACCGCATAGGAAGATCGATCCAGGTTTTTTTATCTACAATACTCTTATAATGAGAGAATGTCCGGAAGCCGTCGATGCCATGATAGGATCCCATGCCGCTTTCACCAAAGCCGCCGAAGCCCATATTGCTGGTTGCCAGATGTATGAGGACATCGTTGATACAGCCACCGCCGAAACCACATCGGGAAGTAACTTCCCGGGCATTTTTTTCATCTTCGGTGAAGATATAAAGAGCCAGCGGATGTGCCATGGAATTGATCTTTGTTACAGCACCTCCGAGAGAGTCATAGGTAAGGACCGGAAGTACCGGACCGAAGATTTCCTGCTGCATGACCGGATCTTCGAAGGTTACGTTATCAAGAACCGTCGGCTCGATCTGAAGTGTTTCACGGTTGGAACCACCGCCGCAGACAGTTTTGGCAGGATCGATCAGACTGTTGATACGGTCGAAATGCTTTTCGTTGATGATCTTTCCATAATTCCGGTTCTTCAGTGGTTCTTTTCCATACTGGCGTGTGATCTGTCTGCGAAGCTCTGCGACCAGGGCTTCTTTGATCTCCGGATCACAGTAGATATAGTCCGGAGCCACGCAGGTCTGGCCACAGTTCAGGAACTTGCCGAATACGATACGTTTTGCCGCAAGGCGGAGATTGGCTGTTTTGTCCACGATGCAGGGGCTTTTTCCACCCAGCTCCAGAGTGACTGGTGTGAGGTGTTCGGAAGCCTTTCTCATGACCTCTTTTCCTACAGACTGGCTTCCCGTGAAGAAGATGTAATCAAAGTGCAGACTGAGAAGATGTGTGTTTTCCGCACGTCCGCCTGTGACAGTTGCAACGTATTTTTCATCGAAACATTCATGGATGAGAAGACGGATCACTTCGCTTGTTGCCGGTGAGTAGGCACTTGGTTTCAGGATGACTGTGTTTCCGGCTGCAATGGCGTCTACCAGTGGTTCTATGGTGAGAAGAAACGGATAGTTCCACGGACTCATAATGAGAACAACACCGTAGGGGGATGGTTTGCGGAAACTGTGGGAATGGAACTGTGCCAGTGGAGTCGGAACGGTCTGTTCTTTTGCGTAGGAGCGGATATTTTTCAGCATATGTGTGATCTCGGAGAGCACCAGTCCGGTCTCACACATATAGCTTTCGAAATTACTTTTTCCCAGATCCTTTTTCAGCGCGGCGTGGATCTGATCTTCGTGTTTCCGGATGGAAGCGCGGAGACGTTTCAGGGCGCTGATGCGAAAATCAAGGTCAAGAGTTGCGCCGGAGTAGAAGTACTGGCGCTGTTTATCTAAAAGCTGGTTGATCTGTTCTTTTTCCATGGAATTGTAGTCCTTTCTGAAAAAACTGTATTCGAAATATCGAAAAAATCTTTCTATGCCAATGGCTGTTTTAGCAATTGCCTGCCGGAGGCATCAGTCTGTAATACAGTGTCTCAAGTTCGCCGGCATCCATCAGCACAGGAACCGGGTACAGAGGATTGGCTTCTTTATCTGCGTAATGGGCAAGCTCCGGGATGTCCGTTTCCTGGATTTCCGGGATATAGTCTCCGATGCCATAGCGTTTTTTCATATCTTTTATTGCATCAATAAACATCCGGGCAGCAGTTTTATCGTCCTCATGTTTATCGCAGAGACCGGCAGTTACGGCAAGGTTGCGGAGTTTGTGAGTGATGGAATCTCCGTATGTTTCCAGTACCATAGGAAGGATCACTGCATTGGCAAGCCCATGTGGAACATTATATTTTCCGCCGAGGGAATGTGCAATTGCGTGGACATATCCAACGTAGGATTTGGTGAAGGCACAGCCTGCGAAATAGGAGGCGCGGAGCATATTTCGTCTTGCTTCAATATTATTGCCGTCTGTGTAGGCGGTATCCAGATTTTCAAAGATCAGTCTGACAGCATCCAGGGCATTTTTTCTTGTGCCAGGTGTAGTGGAATTTCCAATGTAGGCTTCCACCGCGTGAGTCAGGGCATCCATGCCGGTGGTAGCTGTGATAAACGGCGGAAGGCTTAAAGTCACTTTCGGGTCAAGGACTGCGTAGCGTGGGATCAGCGGAAAATCGTTGATGGCATATTTGTGCCGTGTTTCTGCATCGGTAATGACAGCAGCAAGTGTTGTTTCACTTCCTGTTCCTGCAGTCGTGGGGATGGCGATGAGAAGAGGAAGCTTTTTGTGGATCTTCAGGATTCCCTTCATCTGAGCAAGAGACTGGTGTGGCTTGGCAATGCGGGCTGCTGTGGCTTTTGCACAGTCCATACTGGAACCTCCGCCGAAGCCGATGATCGCCTGGCAGTCATTGTCCAGATACATGTGAAGGGCTTCGTCCACATTGACGGTTGTTGGATTGGCAACGGTTTTGTCGTAGATGTGGTAAGAGATGCAGCTTCGCTTCAGTGTCTGCTCCAGCCTTTCTGTAAGGCCAAGGCTTCGGATCCCTGCATCTGTGATGATGAGTACATTGTTATAGTTTCTTTTTTCCAGAACTTCCGGAATACCTTTGACGCTTCCGATGATCTTCGGATTGCGGTAAGGAAGCAGTGGAAGGGCGAATTTAAAGACATTCTGGAAAACCCGGCAGTAAGCTTTTTTTAATGGATTCATGGTAGTTTTCGTTCCTTTTAAAGTCAAATTATTTTATTCTAAATATTATATATAGCAGTTGGAAGGGGAAAAGTCAAGGTTGCCGTTTATGGAAGTGCATCGCGAAGCGTGTTGCTGAGAACAGAGTAACCGTAACGTCATAAAAAAGAAAACAGGAAAATATAATATTGTCATGGTTGTAAATATCCTTTACACTAAGGGAGTCAAACAGAATCATTATGCAAGGATTGGATATCCAGCGGAAGGCAAATGTCCGCAGGATAGATATTGATCACGGAGGAAATCATGCCAGAAACAGACACATCCGCAAAAAATCCTCTTCATGTATCCGAAGTGGATGATAATTTAAAAGAATTAAGCCCTCACGGTTCCTTTGAGCTGCCGGTGGAAACCTATATGGCGAACTGTGAGATCTTTCATGCATTGTATGACCACTGGCACAGTGAGATGGAGATCATGTATATTGAAAAAGGCAGTGGCTTTGCCAGACTGAACCGGGAGAGCATCCGCCTGAAAAAGGGGGATATCCTGATCGTGAACTGCGGAGTTCTCCATAGTATGCGCACGGATCTTAAGAAGCCTCTTTATTATAAGAGTGTGGTTTTCAGCCTGGGCTTCCTTGCAGGTCAGCCGGGAGATATCTGCCAGGAATGTGTGGTATCACCATTAATAGAAAACAAGGCAGAATTCTGCCATCATATAGAAGAAGGAGATTCCGGATATGAGAAGCTACGGGAAATTTTTCTGGAGATCCATGACTGTCATACGGAGAAGAAGCCATATTTCTATGTGAAGTTGAAAATGCTGTTCTTTGATTTCTTTTATGAGATGCTGACGAAGCATTATATTATCCCGGTAAGCACAGAGCAGAACAAGAGCCTTGCAGCAGTAAAGAAAGTGCTGGATCATATCAGCCTTCACTACCAGGAGAATCTTACTGTTTCAGAGCTTTCCGGACTTTCCAATTACAGTGAGTATTATTTTATGAAGCTTTTCCGCCAGTATACGGGAAAAACCCTGGTGGAATACATCAATGACTTCCGTATGGAGAAGGCGAAGTATCTTCTTACGCATTCCGATGCACCTGTGACGGAGATCGCCATGCAGGTGGGATTTAACAGTACAAGTTATTTTATAAAGAAATTTCAGCAGTCCAATAAGGTTTCACCGCATAAGTACAGGAAGAGTATGAGACAGATCTGAGACAGATCCCGAAACAACCGCATATGTACCGGTTATGTTTTTATGCAGAGCTACAGTAAAAAGTGAAAAACAGTCTGACAAATATCTTGCATATCATGACAGGATTGTTATATTTTTGAAAAGAAATGCGTGATATCCTAATATCATCAAAAACAAAGCAAACAACCTTGTAAAAACATATTTCATCCCATCAAGATCCATGAAAGGAGATCAAAATGGAAACATTAAGCAAAGTATTTGAAGACAAATATAACAAAAATGTAAAAGATTGTACAAATGAGGAAATCTATCATGGACTTCTCTCCTGGACAAAGGAGCAGCTGAAGGGCCGCGGCTACCAGGATGGAAAAAAGAAAATTTATTATATTTCCGCAGAGTTCCTTATCGGTAAGCTTCTTTCCAACAACCTGATCAATCTGGGCGTTTATGATGAAGTTGCGAAATATCTTAAAGAAAACGGAAAAGAGCTTTCCATGATCGAGGAGATCGAGCCGGAGCCATCTCTCGGAAACGGCGGACTTGGTCGTCTGGCAGCTTGCTTCCTGGATTCCATCGCAACTTTGGGACTTCCGGGAGAAGGAATCGGACTTAATTATCACCTCGGACTTTTCAAACAGGAGTTTAAGGATCATCTTCAGTTTGAGACACCGAATCCGTGGATCCAGCCGGAGAGCTGGCTTACAGATGCAGGCGTTTCCTATTACGTGCCGTTTAAGGGCTTTATGCTGAAATCCACACTGTATGATATTGATGTTGCAGGCTATGAGAACAAAGCGATCAAGCTTCGCCTTTTTGATATTGATATTGCAGATGAGAGCATTGTAGGCGAGGGAATCTCCTTTGATAAGAGGGATCTGCTCCACAACCTGACACTGTTCCTGTATCCGGATGACAGCGATGATGCAGGAAGAAAGCTTCGTATCTATCAGCAGTACTTCATGGTAAGCAATGCGGCACAGCTGATCCTGGATGAAGCAACAGCAAAAGGCTGCAATCTTCATGACCTTGCCGATTACGCAGTGATCCAGATCAACGATACACATCCGAGTATGGTAATTCCGGAGCTTATCCGTCTCCTCACAGAGCGTGGAATCGAGTTCGAGGAGGCATGCGAGATCGTATCTCATGTATGCGCTTATACCAACCATACCATTCTTGCAGAGGCACTTGAGAAATGGCCGATCTCCTATCTTGAGGAGGTTGTTCCGCATCTGATGCCGATCATCCGCAAGCTGGACGAGCGTATCAAAGCAAAATATCCGCAGGAAAATCTTGCCATCATCGACAAGAACGACCTGGTACACATGGCACATATGGACATACACTACGGATTTTCTATCAACGGTGTTGCATCCCTTCATACCGATATCCTGAAGGAGACAGAGCTTCATCAGTTCTATGAGATCTATCCGGAGAAATTCAATAACAAGACAAACGGAATCACCTTCCGCAGATGGCTCCTTCACTGCAACCATCCGCTGACAGAGTACATCACATCCATGATCGGTGACGGCTTCCGCAAGGATTCCTTTGAGCTTGACAAGATGCTTGGCTTCAAGGGAAATCAGGACGTTCTTGCAAATATCCTTAAGATCAAGCAGGATGCAAAGAAGAGATGTGCGGAGTTTATCAAAGCCAACACAGGTGAAGAGATCAACACACACAGTGTTTATGATATCCAGATCAAACGTCTTCATGAGTACAAACGTCAGCAGCTGAACGCACTTTACATCATTGACCGTTACCTGAAGATCAAAGCAGGCGAGAAGCCGCAGCGCCCGGTAACCTTTATCTTCGGTGCAAAGGCAGCTCCTGCATACGTTATCGCAAAGGATATTATCCACCTGCTTCTCTGCTTACAGGAGCTTATCAACAATGATCCGGAGGTTTCCCCGTACATGAAAGTTGTTATGGTGGAAAACTACAACGTAAGTGCAGCAGAGAAGCTGATCCCTGCCTGCGATATCTCCGAGCAGATCTCTCTTGCTTCCAAGGAGGCCAGCGGAACAGGAAACATGAAGTTCATGCTCAACGGTGCTGTAACACTGGGAACCATGGATGGTGCAAATGTGGAGATCAGCCAGCTGGTAGGCAAGGATAATATCTATATCTTCGGAGAGTCCAGTGAGCAGGTTATCGAACACTATGAAAAGGCTGACTACTGCTCCAGAGATTTTTATGAGAAAGACGAGCGCATCCGTCGTGCAGTAGACTTTATCGTAGGAAACGAGCTTCTTTCTATTGGAAGTGAGGAGCATTTAAGAAGACTGCATCATGAGATCGTAAGCAAAGACTGGTTCATGACTCTTCTTGACTTCGAGGATTATGCGAAGGTGAAAGATCAGGCACTGCTCGATTATGAGGACAGAACCGCATGGGCAGAGAAAATGCTTGTAAATATCGGAAAAGCAGGATACTTCTCTTCAGACAGAACCATCGAAGAGTACAACAGAGATATCTGGCATCTGACACCGGAGAAATAAAACGGTTTTAGGCAGATTGCTCCGGCTCGAAAGAAAAATAGAAAAATAGAAAATAAAAACACCGGCATTCATCGGAATATGTACTGGGGCTGAGATGTCAGAGATGATCTGGCAGCCTGGACAGGACATGGTACAGATGAATGGCCGGTGTTTTTTTGTGAAATTGGTTGCGAAAAATTGTTTACGGAATCAGGCAAGCGATATTTCAGGCTTTTCCATGCTTAAATGCCATCATCATCTCCTTGGTAAGGCTGATATTATCTCCTTCATCCGGAATGTCTTCCCGGTTGAACCAGGAGGCCATGGAAAGCTCATCGTGGTCTACAGTCAGAGTGTCGTCGCCATCCAGATCACAGTAGAAGCCAAACAGAAGGGTTCCGGAGAAGGACCATGGCTGGCTCTTGTAGTAGCGGAGATTTTTGACCTTTACGCCGATCTCTTCCATAACTTCACGGTGAACGGTCTCCTCGATGGTCTCACCAATCTCGGCAAAACCTGCGATCATGGCGTAGCGGGTGTGATTTCGGCCCTCATATTTGGAGAGGATCAGCTTGTCACCGTTGGTAACGCCTACGATCACAGCCGGAGAAAGCACCGGATATTCACCGTTTCCACAGGCAGGGCAGATCATCTTGCGCTCATGTTTATCATGTACCATCGGTTTTCCGCAGCAGCCGCAGAAACGGCGCTTGCTGTACCACTGAAAGAGCTGATATCCGGTGATTCCTGCGAAAGCCAGATACTGTGGCTCCGCTGTGCGGAGAACTCTTGTGATCTCAAACTGATAACCAGGAAGGAGACTGGTGTCAAGATCCGGGATCAGATAAAAATGCTCTTCGTCAATGGAGAAAAGATAGATATAATTCTCATAGAGGTTTTCAACTTTTCCTTCCAGCTCTCCAAAGCTTGGAAGAGTCATAGTCTCGCCATCTTTTTTCATAAGGATCTTTCCTTCTTCATAGGCGAGGATGTGGCTTTCTTTATCCGGGGCCACAGGTTTGTACTCATTGTGATAGGTATGTGGTGCGATATCCTGGATCATGATCGATAATTCCTTTCCGAATTTATTGTTTTACAGTGTTTGCTGAGAAGTTTTGCCATATAAAATACAGCACGCTTTCTACAGTATAAGCTTACCTTAAGAAAAAGGCAACTCCAGCAATAACAAAAAAAGTTGTATGAGTCAGAAAATCAGTGTAAGATAAATGTATTATATTGTGCAGAAGATGTGAAAGGTCTGAAAATTTTTCTGCACAGAAGGAGAAGATCATGCCAACAACAGAAAAGCCGGGACTGACCCGGGATGCCATTAAATATCTGGCAATTTTTACCATGCTTCTGAATCATATCGCCAACGTGCTTCTGCCGGAAAACACGATCCTGTGGGAAGTGTTTATAGACATTGGCTACTTCACAGCCATTACCATGTGTTATTTTCTTGTGGAAGGTTTTTACTATACACATTCCAGGAGAAAATACGGTGAAAGGCTTCTGATCTTTGCCGGAATCTCCCAGGTTCCCTATATGATAGCCTTTGGGAATTCACAGCTGAATATGATCTTTACTCTGTTTATCTGTTTTATGATCCTGGTTGTTCAGGAAAGGATGATGGCAAGTAAATGGAGAATTCCACTTCTGATCCTGCTTCTTTTACTATCCGTTTGTTCGGACTGGGCAATCCTGGCACCGGTTTTTACCATCTGGTTCCATGAGAGCTGGGGGAACAGGAAGAGGATGATAACAGCGTACGGAGTCGGTGCTGCCCTTTTTGTGCTGTTTAACTACAGCTCCTACGTGGAAAAAATGGCAGCCGGACCGGCAATGATCCATGCTCTGTTTTCGGCAGCAGGGATCGTGGCATCAGGAATCATCATCCTGTGCTTCTATAATGGCAAAAAATCCGAAAAAGCACCGAAGTTTTCCAAGTGGTTTTTCTATATCTTTTATCCGGCACATCTGCTGATTCTGAGCATAGTCCGTGTTATAGTACAGTAAGAGATAAAATAAAATCTCTCCAATATTTATAACCGGATAGATTGCCGAAAATAAATTTCATATCCACATAAAACATAGTAATTCTGTAAGAAAACAGAAAAATAGCGAAAAAACTCTTGAAAACCCACAAATTATCTGCTATGCTAACTGACATGACAAAGGCGTCTGGAAATTGAGTTTCCAGGCGCTTTTTGCGTTGCAGAATAATTGAGGGAATTGAGGAGGAAATGAATGATGAATGCAGGAGATACCGGCTTTATGCTGATCTGTACAGCCTTTGTGTTCTTTATGACACCTGGGCTTGCGTTTTTCTACGGAGGACTGGTCCGCAGGAAAAATGTGGTAAATACCATGATGGCCTGTGGGGCGATCATGGGACTGTCCGTAGTTATGTGGACATTGTTTGGATATTCGCTGGCATTTGGAGGAAATCATGGCGGGATCATCGGAGATTTTCGCTGGTTTGCGCTGAATGGCGTAGGCTGGGAGCCGGGACCTTATGCGGATACGATCCCGCATCTGGTATTTGTGGCGTTCCAGATGATGTTTGCCATGATCACACCGGCATTGATCACCGGTGCCGTGGTTGGAAGAATGCGTTTTAAGGCGCTGTTTTTCTTTATTGCGATCTGGTCTTTGATCGTGTATTATCCAATGGCACATATGGTCTGGGGAGACGGTGGATTTCTGGCAGCCATTGGCTCTGTGGACTTTGCAGGAGGAAATGTGGTACATATCAGTTCCGGTGTCAGTGCACTGGTTCTTGCCATTTATCTTGGACAGAGACGAGGCTATGCAAAAGCAACCTATCGCACACACAATATCCCATTTGTATTTCTCGGAGCAGCTATGCTGTGGTTCGGATGGTTCGGCTTTAATGCAGGAAGTGCGCTGAAGGCAGACGGCCTTGCGGCACATGCCTTTATGACCAGCAGCATTTCTTCTGCCTGCGCACTGCTGACCTGGATGCTGATCGAGGTGATCCGCGAGGGAAAACCGACACTGGTTGGTGCATCCACAGGTCTTGTTATCGGACTGGTAGCCATTACACCGGGAGCTGGTTTCGTACCGGTATGGGCATCCTTTATCATTGGGATCCTGGTAAGCCCGATCTGTTACTTTACTGTGATCCTTCTGAAACAGAAGCTGAAGATCGACGATGCCCTGGATGCTTTTGGCTGCCATGGTATCGGTGGTATCTGGGGAGGAATCGCAACAGGTCTCTTCGGAAAAACTTCCATTAACTCTGTTGCAAAATGGGATGGCCTTGTGTTTGGAGATCATCGTCTGTTCCTGGCGCAGGTATTGAGTATTGTGATCACCATTGCGGTTGCCATTGTGGGAACGCTGATCTGTATCGGGATCGTGCGGATCTTTACACCGCTTCGTGTAGATCCGAAGGAAGAGATGGTCGGTCTGGATGCATCCCAGCATGGAGAGAATGCATATCCGTCATTTAATGGATTTGACTGATAAGAGTCCATTTCCTGTTAATGTGAATGATGGTGTTAAAGAGGAGATTATAGTATGTTGATTAAAATAGAAGCAATCGTAAGAGAAGAAAAAATGGAAGATGTCAAAGCAGCGTTAAATGAGATCCAGGTTAACGGTTTTACAGTAACCCAGATCATGGGCTGCGGAACACAGCGCGGCTATACAGAATATGTCCGTGGTTCCAAGATCGATGTATTTCTGAAACCGAAGATCAAGTTTGAGATTGTAGTATCATCAGAAGACTGGGAGATTAAAGTTATTGATGCCATTCAGAAAGCAGCATTCACCGGTGATCCGGGCGATGGTAAGATATTCAGCTACGAGATCCGTAACGCTGTTCGTATCCGTACAGGTGAGACCGGATACGATGCGCTGCAGTCGGAATTTCTGTAAATTGTTTTATTAATATGTAAATTATGTGTGAAAGAGTCCTTCGGGAAGTCGCAGAGATATCAGGAGATATGATCTTGAGATTTTTCGGAGGACTTTTTTACCACAGGTTTAACAATAGTCTTACGTTGATTTGATGAAAAACAGCATGTGGCCGGTATAATATATAAGATGTACACGAAAACTAAAAATAATAGATAAGGCAGACATGACAAAAAAGAAATCAAAGAAAAAAATAAGAAAAAAACAGAAATCTATTAAAGATGGATTCGAACAGGACCAAGAAGAGCAGGAGAAGGAGAATCCAAAAATGGATGCTCCGGCTCAGAAGTCAGAGCAGAGCAGAGTTCCGGATTCAATAGAACCAGAAAATCAGAAACTGACAGCAGAAAAAACAGCAGCCATCGCAAGCTACATCAAGGATCCGGACTACCGCCTCCGCTGTAAGGCGGCCATCGATATCCTTATGGCAAAACTGAAGATGATCAATGCAGAGCTTTCCGGGCAGAAAAAACGTACTGTGATCAGTCAGACTACCAGTCGGATCAAAAGTGCGGAAAGTATTTACGCAAAACTTCTGAAAAAAGGCCTGGAACCGGATTTCGAGACAGCCAGAAAAAATCTGAAGGATCTCATAGGCATCCGTGTAGTCTGTCCGTTTGAGGATGAGCTTTACCAGGTTGCAGAATCCCTGGAAATGCAGAAGGATATCGAGAACGTCCGGATAAAGGATTACATTAAAAATCCAAAGAAAAACGGCTACAAAAGTCTTCATCTGATCGTGAAAGTACCTATCTACTCTGCGGAAGGTGAACAGAAAGAACTGGTGGAAATACAGCTTCGGACCATTGCGATGGATTACTGGTCTGTGTTAGAATATGAGTTGTATTATAAAAAAAGAGACAATGCGGAAATTGAAGCAGAATTAAAAAAATATGCAGAAGAAATTGCAAATCTGGACCATAGAATGCTGGAACTACGAAATAAAATTGAAAAAATCTGAACAATCAGTGAATGTGAGATCAGAATGCCTGTTTTATGACAAAACTGTAAAATTACTGCATCAGAAAAGGAGAATATCCCGGTGCTGGAGAAATAAAAGATATTTACACATGAAATTATAAATTAGGATTTATAAAAAAGAAAACGGAGAATTCCCGAAAGAAAAATTTAAGGAATTCTCCGTTTTATTATCTGACTGAGCAAACTATGAAGTTATTATTCAATATAGAGCTGTGCAACAAATGGGGCATAAGATATCCAACTGCTTTTTCTCTGCCATAGTTGCATTTCAACTGCAAAGATGACACTTCTCACAGGCGGACGGTGTGGCTGCACAACCGCCGAGAGCAGTTTCACGAAGCTCTGCAGGAAGCTTTTTGCCCACAGTATACATGGCATCGATCATCTCATCCAGCGGGATGAACTGGGGGATACCGGCCAGTGACATTTCCGCTGCGATAAGGGCATTGGAAACACCGGCTGCGTTACGGTTCTGGCAGGGATATTCCACTAGGCCGCCTACAGGGTCGCATACAAGTCCAAGCATGTTCATAAGAACCGTGGAAGCAGCATAAGTACACTGAAGAGGTGTACCGCGAAGAAGTTCCACAGCAGCAGAAGCAGCCATTGCAGAAGCGATTCCGACCTCAGCCTGACATCCGCCAACAGCACCGGCAACTGTTGCATTACGCATGGCAAGATAGCCGATCGCGCCTGCATTAAATAATGCCTGGCGGATTTTTTTATCGGAAAAGCCATAGACCTCCTGAAGAGCAAGCATCATTCCGGGAACGATCCCGGCACTGCCGGCAGTAGGAGAGGCAACGATAAGTCCCATGGAAGCGTTGGTCTCAAGGGTTGCCATAGCGTAGGTGATCCCCTTTCCGAGAACATTTCCGCACAGGCTTTTTCCCAGGTCATGAAATTCGCAGAGCTTTCGGGCTTCACCGCCGATCAGTCCGCCCATAGATATCACCGGATCTTTGATGGGGGAAAAAGCAGCATCCTTCATGATCTCCAGAACACGGTCCATGCGCTGGTCCACGATTTCAGCAGTGGTTTCACCGAGAAGGATCTCACGCTGGCGCATTACTTCGGAAATCGGAAGCTTTTTTTCCTGGCAGAGAGCAAGAAGTTCCTTGGCATTTTTGAAATTCATAAAACACATCCTCCTTTTCCCTACATCTGAACAACCATGACATCATGGATGTTGGTGTTCCGGTGAATGCTTTCTACGATATCTTCCGGGAGATGACCGTCGGATTCCACGATCGTATAGGCTGTGGTTCCTTTGGATTCACGGAAGAGGCGCATGAAGGCAATGTTAATGTTACGTTCACTTAAGCATTTGGTGATGTAGGCCACAACACCGGGAGTATCCTGATGGATCACGATGATGGCACTGTATTCGCCGGTGAAATCCACTTTCACGTGGTTGATCTCCACAATACGGACCTTGCCGCCGCCCAGCGATTCCCCCCGGACTGTCATTTCCTGTCCCTGTTCATTGACCATATGGATATCTACAGTGTTGGGATGGACATCGGTTTCTGTTTCATTTGGAGTAAAGGAAAAGTCGATCCCCTGTTCCCTGGCAATATCAAAAGAATTCCGTATACGCATGTCATCTGTGGAAAAGCCCATGATCCCGCCAAGGAGGGCACGGTCTGTACCGTGTCCCTTGTATGTTCTGGCGAAGGAACCATAAAGGATGAATTCCACTTTTTTCAGGGGCGGCGTGATCATCTTCTGGGCAAGGAAAGCAATGCGTGCAGCCCCTGCGGTATGAGAACTGGAAGGACCGATCATGTTGGGACCCATAACGTCAAATACACTGATAAAAGACATTTTGCTTAATTCTCCTGTGATGTTTTTGCAATAAATTTCTTATAAATGGTGTCAACGATTACGCCGATGGCGTTGTCACCGGATACATTGCAGGCAGTTCCGAAGGAATCCTGGGTAATGTAAAGGGCAACCATGATAGCACAGATGGCACCGTCCGGATCACCGGCTTCCGCTCCGAATACCATGTAAAGGAATGGAAGGGCAGTCATGATGGAACCACCGGGAGCACCGGGAGATGCAACCATGGCAACACCGAGAGTCATGATGAACGGAACGATGATCCCAAGACTGATGGGCAGCTGGTTCATAAGGCAGACTGCAGTAGCACAGGCTGTGATGGTGATCATGGAACCGGCCATGTGGATGTTTGCACAGAGCGGTACTACGAAGTTGCGAATCTGCTCGCACACGCCGTCCTTTTTGGCACATTCCAGATTGACCGGGATGGTAGCTGCGGAAGACTGGGTTCCCAGAGCAGTTGTGTATCCCGGGATCTGATTTTTGATCAGAGTGAAAGGATTCTTTTTGCTGACAGTACCTGCGATCACAAACTGGATCGTAATGCAGATCAGGTGCATGATGATAACAACAAGGAATACCTTCCAGAGGATGCTTAAGATGGCAAAGGTTTTTCCGGAAATAGTCATATCTGTGAAGGTTCCGCAGATGTAAAGCGGAAGCAGCGGGATGATAATGGTATGAAGGACCTTGTCAATGATTTTGGAAAAGTCACTCATTCCGTTATAAAGGCTGTTTCCCATTTCTTTTCCACGCATGGAAGAGAGGCACAGTCCCATGACAAAGGCAAGGGCAACAGCAGAAAGAGTATCCATGACCGGCTCCAGTGTGATAGAGAAAAATGGTGTCAGGGATGCGTCTGCGGTAGCTGCGATCTGATCCAGTGCACCTTCACTCATAAAGTGCGGGAACAGGCTGGATGATACCAGATAGGATGCGGAACCTGCGATCAGAGTGGAGCCATAAGCCAGAGCCACTGTGATCAGGAGAAGCTTCCCTGCACCCTGTGAAAGATCCGCAATACCCATGGTCACATAGGCAAGGATCATCAGCGGGATGACGAATTTCAGAAAGGTACTGAAAAATCCGGAAAGGGTTACAACAAAGCGACAGAAGCCTTCCGGAAGGAACTGGCCGAACAGGATACCTACGATGATGGCAATGATCAGCTTCGGCACAAGTCCGATCTTGATTTTTTTCTTTTCCATTTGGATTCTTTCCTCCTAAGTATGAATTTATTCATTTTGCACAAAAATACGATTGACGTCCTCGTGATTGTATTGTAACATTGACATAAAAATAAGGCAAATTCACAGATTTCATCATCACGATGAAAAAATTTCATAGAAAAAGGGAGAAAATCATGGAAATCCGTCAGTTGGAGACGTTTGTACATGTAGCACAGCTTCAGAGCTTTTCCAGGGCAGCAGAGGTTCTGGGATACACCCAGTCAGCGATCACTGTCCAGATCCGTCTTTTGGAAAATGAGCTGGAAACAAGACTTTTTGACAGAACCGGAAAGCGTGTGGTGCTTACTCCGTCCGGAAAAGAGTTTATGGAGCATGCAAGCCGGATCTTATATGACGTAAATAAAGCAAAAAAGTCAATGAATGATGATTCGGAACTGAAAAATCCATTACATATCGGGACTATTGAATCTCTCTGCACAGCAAAGCTTCCGGCTGTTCTCAGCAAATTTCGTGAGTTTCACCCGAAAGTAAATATGCAGGTGACTATTGATACACCGGAGCAGCTGATACGGATGATGGAGCATAACGGGCTGGATCTTATTTATATACTGGATACCCCAAGGTGGGACCAGAACTGGGTGAAGGTCATGGAGAAGGCGGAGCCGGTAGTATTTGTGGCCTCCGCAGATTCGGAGTTTGCGGGAAAGACGCTGAAGATGGAGGATATTCTGGAAGAACCTTTTTTTCTCACGGAAAAGAATGCCAATTATCGCCAGGCCCTGGATCAGCAGCTGGCGCTTAAGAAGCAGGCCCTGTCACCGGTACTGGAGATCAGCGATACCGCTTTCATCATCCGCATGCTGGAAAAGAACCACGGACTTTCCTTTCTTCCCTATCTGGCTGTGGAGCGGGATATCCGGAAAGGAAGAATTGCCCTTTTACATGTGGAAGATGTGGAGATATCCATGTACCGGCAGATCTTTTACCATAAGAATAAGTTTAAGACGAGAGAGATGGAGGAGTTTATCCGTCTGGCGGCAGAGTGAAAGTCAGAGCTTGTAAAAACAAATAAAATGTGGCACTATAAAAGAAAAAAACACAGGAGAGAAAAAATGAATCTTATTGAAGAAGCAAAAGCTCTTGGTTTTTCCGACGCAGCGGTCATAAGTACCGATCAGCTTGTATTTGTGCCGGAATACCGGGTTTTCTGCGAGGACAATCTTTGCGGGAATTATGATAAAAACCCGGCATGTCCACCACAGAGCGGCACTGTAGAGGAGATGAAAGAGCATGCGCTGAAATACGAAAAAACGCTGATACTCCAGACAATGCAGGATGGCCTTATGGACTACAAAAAGGCAAAACTTGCTCATAACAAACTGACAGAACAGCTGGCAGAGAAGATGAAAGAAGAGGGAATAACTGATCTTCTGATCATGAGTGCGGGACCTTATAAACATAATTCCTGCATGTCCGCTTACTGTGTGGATGCACAGAAAATGGCAGACGCTGCAGGAATGCTATGCTGGACTAGCGACGGAATGATCCGTTATTTTTCCCAGGTTCTTTTCCATGGGTAAGATGAAGGATTTTGTAAAGGAATATGGGAGAAATAGATGGAGTTTTACAAATGCGAGTATCCGTTGACAGAAACAGAAAAAACGTGTAGAGTTTAAATAAATGTAATTACATAAAAAGAATCAGCAGGAGAAAAACCAGAATGGAAAAATCAACAGTTTATTTCACTGATTTTCGTTGTCCGGTGGGAACCAGCCAGCTGGACAAACTGAAAAAACTCTGTGTTGCCGCAGGAATCAAAGATATCGATATGGATGGAAAATTCGTAGCCATCAAGATGCATTTCGGAGAGCTTGGAAATATGGCATTCCTTCGTCCGAACTATGCAAAGGTAGTTGCAGATCTTTGTAAGGAGCAGGGCGGAATGCCGTTCCTGACAGATTGTAATACTCTTTATCCGGGAAGCAGAAAGAATGCACTGGAGCATCTGGACTGTGCAAATCTTAACGGATTTAACACGATCACAACCGGATGCCAGATCATCATCGGTGACGGAGTTCGAGGAACCGATGAAATAGAAGTTCCGGTAGTAAACGGAGAATACTGCAAAACTGCCCTGATCGGACATGCTATCATGGACGCAGATATTTTTATCAGTCTCAGCCATTTCAAGGGACATGAGACAACCGGCTTTGGCGGTGCTCTGAAGAATATCGGTATGGGATGCGGAAGCCGTGCCGGAAAAATGCAGCAGCATGCCAGCGGAAAGCCGGCCATCCATGAAGATGTCTGTCGTGGCTGCCGCCGTTGTGCGAAAGAGTGCGGAAGTGATGCGATTACATATGTAAACAAGAAAGCAGTTATCGATTATGATAAATGCAAAGGCTGTGGCCGCTGTATCGGGGCCTGCAGCTATGATGCCGTATACAATCCGAATAGCAGTGCAAACGAGCTTCTTGACCGCAAGATGGCAGAGTATGCACAGGCTGTCTGTCACGGACGTCCCCATTTCCATATTGCACTGGTACAGGATATCAGCCCTAACTGTGACTGCCATGGTGAAAATGATGCGCCGATCCTTCCGGATATCGGAATGTTCGCAAGCTTTGACCCGGTTGCACTGGATCAGGCCTGTGCAGATGCCTGCCTGAAGGCAACACCGATCGCCAACAGCCAGCTTGGAGAGCATCTGGCAGAGCCGGGATGGCACTGTCATCATGACCACTTTAAGGATTCCAATCCGAATATTGAGTGGAAGGCAACCCTGGATCAGGCAGAAAAGATCGGTCTGGGAACCAGGGAATATGAGCTGAAGATAATCAAATAAGCAACAGAAATCATATAAAATCACGAAAGCACGCCTGTTACATGGCGTGCTTTTTTGCGTAAATAAAGAAATATAAAATGAAAAAACGTAATAAGCGGAGCTAATGTGCAGGAAAACGTGCAGGAAAACGTGCAGATCGTGTGTACAGAAACAGGCTGCATTCTGTGAGCAGAGAATATAGAGCAGGCCTGAAATCTTTTTCAGAGGAGGAAATTATGACAGGAATACAGAAAAAACAGCGTCTGCTGACTATGATATTCGGAGCTTTCGCGATCTTTTTTACCGGATATCCCCATGTATGGTCTATTTACCAGCCCTATGTGATGGAGCAGGCAGGCTGGAGCCAGGGACAGGCATCCATGTGCTTTTATCTGGCACTGAGCACCTTTGTATTCGGAAATATCGTAGGCGGAAGGATGCAGAACCGCTTTAAGGAAAAGACGATTGTATGGATCGGAGGCGGGATCTTTGCGGCAGGAATCCTGGCATCCGCATTTCTGATCGTTCCTACACCGTTTCCTATGTATCTGTCCTATGGCGTGATGCAGGGATTTGGACAGGGAATGATCTACACGGTGATCTTGGCAACTGTGCAGAGATGGTTCCCGGACCGTACCGGATTTGCTTCCGGTGTTGTGGTAACTGCCAACGGACTTTGCGGATTTTTCCTGGCGCCGCTGAGTCGAAAGCTGCTGGAGGCAGAGGGAGTGCAGAAAACCTTTCTGATCATTGGGGCAGCCATCGCAGTTTCCTGGATCCTGTGCGGCATCTTTTTTCAGGCACCCGATAAGAGTCTGGTGAACGCAGGTGGCTCTGCGGCAAAGTCCGGAACATCGGAGATGAAGCAGTATACATCCGGAGAGATGATGCGTACAAGAAATTTTTATCTTCTTCTTGCGACCATGTTCTTTGGACTGATTTCTTATTTTATGGTTTCACCGGTATCCCAGACCTACCAGATCGACCTTGGGATCCCGTCTGCAGTGGCAGTCAGCGCTGTTATGCTTGGATCCATTGTCAATGCGGGAGCAAGACTGGTGCTTCCGACACTGGCAGATAAAGTGGGAAGGATCGTCTGCATCAAAGGAGTGCTGATCGTGGCAGTGATCGCTATGGGAGTTCTCGCTGTATCAAGATCCCTGGCAGTAACGGTTGCTGTTGTGCTGATGTACGGCTGCTACGGCGGCATCATGGGAAGCTTTCCGTCCCTGACAAGCTCTATTTTCGGAATGAAGCACACCGGGGAGAATTACGGATTTGTCATGTTCGGCATTGTATTTGCAACCTTTGGCGCACCGGCGATCTCCGGTCTGGTGAGCAGTAATGGCTATGAGCTGAACGCCCAGGTTGGAATCCCTGCGAAATTATCGGACACCGGGGTTACGGATGAGTATTTTGCGCAGATGACAGAGGATGCCATGAAAAGCGGAAACATTGCGGTAAATCCTCAGAAAACCGTTCATGAGCATATAAAGTAAATGTAATACAAACATGTTCAGACTGGCAGCATAATTGCGATCATGCTGCCTTTTTTGCTGCTTTCCAGTACTTTTACCTGTCCGTTATGCTGTCTGACAATTTCACTGACAAGTGCAAGCCCCAGGCCGGCACCTCCCATAGCGCGGCTTCTTGATTTGTCCACACGGAAAAACGGGGTGAAGATTTTTTCCTGATATTCAGGAGGAATGCCGATTCCGGTGTCGGAGACTTCAAGAAAGACGTAATTGACAGAGGTGGATGTATCTGTTATTTCTTCGGAAGGATGGATATTTACGGTTACTTTTCCACCGGAGTGATTGTATTTGATCGCATTTTCCACAAGATTGTACACAGCGCGATACAGCAGCAGATAGCTTCCGGTAATGATGCAGTCACCTTCCTGCTGGATCAGTTCAACTTCTTTCTGTTCCGCTATGGAAGCCAGGTCGCAGAAAACCTCATCCGTCAGTGCTGCCAGAGAGATCCTTTCGGAACGTTCAACAGTCTGTACACCGGTCATATCCAGGAGGATTTCAGCCAGATGGGAAAGTCGCCCGGTCTGTTCCTGGAGCATGGCAAAAATCTCCTGATAATCTTTTAAAGCAGGTGCTTCCCTGCGGGCAAAAACCTCCAGATTTGTCTGGATAACGGCAAGAGGAGTCCTAAGCTCATGGGCTGCATTGGCAGAAAACTGCTTCTGAGCAGTAAAGGCCTCATCCAGGCGTGCGAGCATTTTGTTAAATGAAATTGTCAGGCGGGAAATTTCATCATTGGTAGCAGGAACTTCAAGAGCCTCTGAAAGGTTCTGGACCTCTATTTGGTTTACCTCTTGGCTGAGTCTGCGAAGCGGAAGTAATGCCTGACGGCTGATAAAATAAGTGCAGATGCTGCTGAGAAGGATGATGATCCCTGTTACCATGAGTCCTTTGGTGAGAAAAAGTTTTTTGGTCAACTGCAGCTGATCGGAAAGCTCCGGAAATAAGACGGAGGGATCCATATTAAAGGTGATGGGAGCAGAGTCTGTGTTATCGATCCGTATCATGTAATCTCCCAGATTCTCCATTCCGGCAACTGCAGACTGACTGATAAAAAAATACATCAGAATGCAGGTGACTGTCATAAGCAGTGCGGTGATCAGTGTCAGACGCCATTGAAGAGATAGCTTTCCGGTTATTTTTTTCATTTTATATCCTCCGTTAAAATGTAACCCTGGCCGATCTTATTCTGTATTGGATCAAAGCCGAGAGCCGTGCGCAGCTTTTTTCGAAGAGAAGAAATGTGGACACGAATGGAATTGCTGAGACTGTTGACGCTTCCGTCCCAGATATGCTCGATCATTTCTTCCGGGCTTATGATACGGTTCTGATGAAGAAGGAAATATTCCAGAAGAGAACTTTCCTTTCGGGTCAGAGAAAGAGGAAGTCCATCGATACTGGCCTTTCTTGTACGGGTATCAAAGCTGATACGTCCGCATTGCAGACATACATCCTGCTGGATAAATTTCCTTCGTGTCAGACTTCGGATCCGTGCCTCCAGCTCTTCAAAATGAAAAGGCTTTGTGAGATAGTCATTGGCACCGAGATCAAGCCCTTCAACCTTGTCCTGGATCTGTCCTCTAGCAGATAGGATCAAAACGGGAGTGGAAGTATTGGATTCCCGAAACTGGCGCAGGATTTCCAGCCCATCAACGCCTGGAAGGTTCAGATCAAGAAGGATGAGATCATAATTTTCCACCAGACATAATTCCAGTCCCTCATCCCCGTCAAAACATGTGTCCGCTTCATAGCCATCCATGCGAAGCCCCTCCGCAATAGACTGGCAAAGCTGCTTTTCATCTTCGATTATCAATATATGCATAGTAAATTCTCCTAAAAAACAGTTGATTTTGCTTTGTTATCTATCATATCATGTATAGCATAAAATTCCTGTAAATTTTTTTATTTCTTAACAGAGATTTTATACAGGGGATGATATAGTAAGGCTATAGAGAACAAAATTAACATATAAAATATACGCCGGTTCCGGATATGGGCCGGTGATATCAGAAGGGAGAATATAAACAATGAAATTAAGAACACAGAAAATAACAGCACTTATGGCAGCAGCGGTATTAGGAATATCTGCATTAGGAAGTGTGCCGGTAACAGCGGCAGAAAGCACGGAAACAGCAGATATCGGAGAGGCAATGGCGGTGGATGGAGAGGCAGTTTCATCAGATCTGGTAGCAGGTACATTTAAGCCTTCCGACGTAACCTGCAAGGCACAGGATTCTTATGAATATCCGTTTCTGGGACTGAAGCTTTCACTTTCAAAGGAGCTGTTAAAGCAGATCAAGGATCAGAGCATTGCAATGCTTACCACGGAAGATTTTGAGAATCAGACCAATGCAGTGACATATGCCTATATAAGCTGGAGCAAAATGACAGAGGAACAGAAAAACGCCGAAATACAGAAGATGGGAACAGGATATGACGACTGGGTGGCAGGTCTGGACAGAATTGGTACAATTGGTGTTTATGACGAAGCTTCACAGAAAAAGCTGGATGAGATCACTGGCTGTACAGAGCATAAAGAGCTTGGAAGCAGTAGTGACGGGAAATACAAATATTATCTGAGCACCAACAAAGATGCAGATGAAAAGCTGACAAAGGAGCTGGAAAAGATCAAAACCGACATTACGGAAATGACACCGTATCAGAATATTTCCGTGTTTGAACAGCCTCAGGATACCAGCGTCAACCCGGAGGATGTAAAATCTGTAGGAAAATTTGAAACAACAGGAATAGATGGAAAAACATATACAGAAAAAGTATTCAGTGACTATGACCTGACGCTGGTAAATATTTTTACAACCTGGTGCTCACCATGTGTAAAAGAGATTCCGGAACTTCAGGAGCTTTATAAAGAAATGAAAGATAAAGGCGTCGGAGTAGCAGGCGTGGTGCTTGATACTACAGATGAAAAGGGAAATCAGGACGAGGAGGCAGTAAAAAAAGCAGGCATTCTTCAGGAAAAAACAAAAGCAGAATATCCGTTCCTGATACCGGATACTACTATGATGAACGGCCGTCTGCAGGGGATTTCCGCATTTCCTGAAACATTTTTTGTTGACAAAGATGGAAACATTGTAGGCGATACCTATACAGGAAGCCATACACTGGACGAATGGAAGGAAATCGTGGAAAAAGAGCTTAAAAACGTTTCAAAGTAGAAGATGATCATTACGGAGAGTGAAAAAATGATTCGGAAAATAACAGAATCCAGGTGGATCGGACCTGCTCTGGCAGTTTTGGGAATTTTACTGATGATACTGGGAATCTGCAGGGGCGAGGTGTCTGTAGTTTTTACAAAAGCGATCAACATCTGTATGGAGTGTATTGGCATTGGATAATAAGAAGATGAAAATAAATGAATGGCCGCGGCATGGAATCCAGGCATTGTGGGCGGCCCTTACAAACAGTCACATATCAGGGTTTGTGACTGGAAAGATCTATACCGGAAAACTGAAAAATGTCTGTGTTCCGGGGCTGAACTGTTATTCCTGCCCCGGGGCAAGAGGGGCCTGTCCCATTGGTTCCCTTCAGGCTGTGATCGGAAGCTGGAACTTCAAGATGGCATATTATGTAGCTGGATTTCTGATCTTTGTAGGAGCGTTGCTTGGAAGACTGGTGTGCGGATTTCTCTGCCCCTTTGGACTGATCCAGGATCTGTTGAACAAGATTCCTTTTCCAAAGAAGATCCGGACATTTCGGGGAGATAAGCTTCTGCGAAAACTGAAATATGTGATCTTTCTTGTATTTGTGATCATACTTCCCATGTTTGTAGTAGATATCATGGGCCAAGGAGCACCATATTTCTGCAAGCTGATCTGCCCGGCAGGAACGCTGGAGGGAGGTATCCCTCTGGTGCTGCTGAACAAATCCATGCGAAGTGCAGTAGGCTGGCTGTACATGTGGAAAAATACAATCCTGGTGATCACCATTATCTTATCAATTATGATATACCGGCCATTCTGTAAGTATATCTGTCCGCTGGGAGCTTTTTATTCGGTATTTAATAAAGTTTCCGTTTTTCGTTACAGAGTAGATAAAGAAAAATGTGTTCACTGCGGAAAATGCAGAAATATCTGCCAGATGGAGGTCGATCCGACGGAAAATCCCAACAGTGCAGAGTGCATCCGATGTGGAAGATGTAAAAAGATATGTCCGACACAGGCAATCCGGTGTGGGTTTGCAAGCAAACCCTGATACAGAAAAATACGAAAACGGTACAGCTTATAAAATATAAGGTGTACCGTTTTTTGCAGAAAACTACTTTTCCATATTATCTATCAGTAACATATTCAGCTGTTCCCAGCGCTTCAGATCTTTTTTTGTAAAAAGCAGCTGGTGGCGGAACGCTTCGGTAAGCTCCTGTGGTTTTAAAGTGATCACACATTTGAATGCGCAGGGCATCAGATCCGCACTGGAAATCCCACACAAAAGTCCTGTTGTAAAATCTCGAAGCTCCAGAGGATTAAAAATGTACAGGAGATCTTCTTCCAGTGGGTTATACTGATTTACAAAGGAAAAACGGATCAGCATATCACTGTAAAGAACTTTTCCGGTGTAAAAAATCTCACTGCTTCTTCCGTTGGCAGAAACAGAACAGATCGTTAAGGTTGCTTCGTATTTTCCGGATTCGCCTTTTTTTTCATAAATATCGATGACGCCATCCTTCGTACGCTGATAGCGTCCATCGTAAAAGTAAAAATATAGTCGCTGTGCCTGAAAAAATGGGCTTTTTTGTCCTTTTCCCAGTGCATTGGACGGTTTACTGGCTGTTTCAGGAAGACCAGTGGTAAGCTGGGACATAGATACCTGGAGAATCTGGCTGATCTCATATAAAGTTTCGATATCAACGGAGATATCTCCATTTTCATATTTGCATACGGTAGCTCGACTTTTATGGATGGCATCTGCCAGATCCTGCAGAGTCATCTTTCCGGCTTTTCGGTATTTTCTTATTTGTTCACCTACATAACAGGTAAAATTACTCATTTTGTTTCCTCATACTATCTATTTTTCTTATTAATTTTTATTGTATACGATTATATCGGAAAAACCGGTATTTTGTAAAGTAGTAAGAAACTTTTTTGAAATAAAATTTCGTAAAAAGAAACTTCTGCCATTTGCACTTATCTTTATTTAAGGTAAGATATGGCTGTTAGGCTGAAGGTTTCAACCTATATCAAATATATATTTGAAGAGGGGAAATTGAAATGAAAGAAAAAGGAAGTAGCTTTTCCGGCTCAATAGGCTTTGTCCTGGCGGCAGCCGGAAGTGCAGTAGGAGTTGGAAATATCTGGAGATTTCCATATCTCTGTGCCAAAGATGGCGGAGGACTTTTCCTGCTGGTTTATCTGGTACTGGTACTGACTTTTGGATTTGTACTGTTGACAACGGATGTAGCACTTGGGAGAAAGACAAAGAAAAATGCATTGAGGGCTTTTGAATCTCTTGATCCAAAGTGGAAATTTTTAGGACATTTAACGTTTATGGTTCCGGCATTGATCATGACCTATTATTCTGTTATCGGTGGATGGATTGTAAAATATTTTTTTACTTATATTATTTCTGATGGGAAAGATGCGGCTTCAGATGTATACTTTACATCATTTATTACATCAGATATTGCACCTGTTGTATTTATGCTGATCTTTCTGGCATTGACTGCCTGGATCGTATTTCGTGGTGTGGAAAAGGGAATCGAAAAGTTTTCCAGGATCATTATGCCGGGGCTGATTCTTCTGATCGTGATCATTGCCATTTTTTCACTGACACTGTCCCATACTGATACGGATGGAACTGTCCGCACCGGTATGCAGGGGCTGGCTGTTTACCTCAAACCGGATTTTCATGGATTGACGGTAAAACGCTTCCTGGAGATCCTTCTGGATGCGATGAGCCAGTTATTCTTTTCCTTAAGTGTATCTATGGGAATCATGATTACATATGGTTCTTATGTGAAAAATGAAGTTAATTTAAATAAAGCAACAAATCAGATTGAGATCTTTGATACCGGCGTTGCGTTTCTTGCAGGAATGATGATCATACCGGCTGTTTTTGTATTTCTCGGAAAGGATGGAATGGCTTCCGGCCCAAGCCTGATATTTATCTCACTGCCAAAGGTTTTTGATGCCATGGGAGTATTTGGCCGTCCGGTGGCAATTGCATTTTTCCTGATGATGGGATTTGCGGCACTGACTTCCTGCGTGTCTGTCATGGAGACACTGGTTGCAAACTGCATGGAACTTTATCATAAACCACGTAAGAAAATGTGTGGTGCTGTCGGAATTTATTCTCTTGTTACAGCAGTACTGATCTGCCTTGGTTATAACAAACTGTATTTTGAACTTAAACTGCCAAATGGTTCCGTTGGACAGCTTCTGGATGTGATGGATTATATCAGCAACAGTTTTCTGATGCCGTTTATCTCACTTTTGACAAGCATTCTGATCGGCTGGGTGATCGGCCCTGACTGGATCATAGGAGAAGTGGAACGAAATGGGGAACACTTCAAACGGGCAGGGTTATATCGCTTTATGATCCGTTATGTAGTGCCGGTTGTAATGCTGATATTATTCCTGGTATCTACAGGATTTGCAGATTTGATTTCATAAGTGTGGTAATATGTTTATGGCGTCTGGACAGTCGCATTAACGGATGACCAGTACAAGATACGATTAAATAACAGAGGATTTGATGAAAAAAGATATGTACGAATGTTGGAGAGAAAACTAATACATAGAACGGAAATGATTCAGAAAATTAGACTTAGCTCACTTTAAAAGTGAAAAAATAATTTGATAATTTCTTGACAAGTACTAATAAATATGTTAGTATTCAATCATCAAATTAATAAAGTCTTCGGTGACTGACGGAGTTGTGGGATAACCACGAGGGAGCCGGAGATTCGATGAGTCGACCGTCTGGGCAGTATTTGAAAAACTTCAGATACTGCTCTTTTTTATGGGATAAAAGATGCAGACGGTTGCAGCGGAGAAAGGAGAACATTATGGGATTTAAAAGTGACATCGAGATTGCACAGGAGTGCACAATGGAGCCAATTACCAAGATTGCAGAGAAAGCAGGTATTGATGACAAATATCTGGAGCAGTATGGTAAATACAAAGCAAAGATCGACTATAATCTTCTGAAAGAAACAGACAAAAAAGACGGAAAGCTGATCCTGGTAACAGCCATCAACCCGACACCGGCAGGTGAGGGAAAAACTACGACAACCGTAGGTCTTGCAGATGGAATGCAGAGACTTGGAAAAAATGTTATGGTAGCTCTTCGTGAGCCATCCCTGGGACCGGTATTTGGTGTCAAAGGTGGTGCGGCAGGCGGCGGCTATGCACAGGTAGTTCCGATGGAGGATATCAACCTTCATTTTACCGGTGATTTCCATGCAATCGGTGCGGCAAACAACCTTCTTGCAGCAATGATCGACAACCATATTTTCCAGGGTAATGAACTGAACATCGACCCGAGAAAGATCACCTGGAGACGATGCGTGGACATGAACGACCGTCAGCTTCGTAATGTAGTAGACGGACTTGGCGGAAGAACAAACGGTATGCCGCGTGAAGACGGATATGACATCACTGTAGCATCTGAGATTATGGCAGTTCTCTGTCTGGCAAGTGATATCAAAGATCTGAAAGAGAGACTTTCCAGAATCATCATCGGATATACTTACGGTAAGGTTGCTGAGCAGAAACCGGTAACAGCAGGAGACCTCCACGCAGAGGGTGCTATGACAGCACTTCTGAAGGATGCCCTGAAACCAAACCTTGTTCAGACACTGGAGCATGTTCCGGCGATCGTTCATGGCGGACCATTCGCAAATATCGCTCACGGATGTAACTCCGTAACCGCTACAAAGATGGCTATGAAGCTTGCTGATTATGCCATCACAGAGGCTGGATTCGGTGCTGATCTTGGAGCTGAGAAATTCCTGGATATCAAGTGCCGTATGGCAGGTCTTACACCAAGTGCCGTTGTTATCGTAGCAACCGTACGTGCTCTGAAATATAATGGTGGCGTTGCAAAAGCAGATCTTAACAATGAGAACCTTGAGGCTCTTGAAAAGGGTATCCCGAACCTTCTGAAGCATGTAAGCAATATCAAAAATGTATACAAGCTTCCATGTGTGGTAGCTATTAACGCATTCCCGACCGATACCAAGGCAGAGCTTGATTTTGTGGAAGCAAAATGCAAGGAGCTTGGCGTAAACGTAGCACTTTCCGAGGTATGGGCAAAAGGTGGCGAAGGCGGAATCAAGCTTGCTGAGGAAGTGATCCGTCTTGTTGAAGAGCCGAATGATTTCACATATGCTTATGAACTGGAAGGCTCCATCGAGGACAAACTGAACCAGATCGTACAGAAGGTTTATGGTGGAAAGAAAGTGGTTCTTACAGCAAATGCCCAGAAGCAGGCGAAACAGCTGGAGGCACTTGGATTTGGCAACTGCCCGATCTGTGTGGCTAAGACCCAGTACAGCTTAACAGACGACCAGACAAAGCTTGGTGCTCCGACAGATTTCGAGGTAACAGTAAGAAATCTTAAGATTTCCGCAGGTGCAGGATTTATTGTTGCACTGACAGGTGAGATCATGACCATGCCAGGTCTTCCGAAAGTACCGGCAGCAACCAAGATCGACGTAGACGAGAGCGGTAAGATCACAGGACTGTTCTAATATAAAGATTTTTTGAGGGGAATTCAGATAGAAAGCGGTAGAGCTTGCAAAAATAGAGGTTCTGCCGCTTTTTCTTAT
Source organism: Blautia sp. SF-50 (assembly GCF_900101315.1). Taxonomy (NCBI): domain Bacteria; kingdom Bacillati; phylum Bacillota; class Clostridia; order Lachnospirales; family Lachnospiraceae; genus Blautia; species Blautia sp. SF-50. Next base: position 141,087 of record NZ_FMUW01000001.1, on the reverse strand, counting down.
ATTGTTGTCTATTGCTCATGGCGGCGGTCCAGCCATTTACAGATGTAGTGGCCAACAATGTTCCCGGCCAGAAGGGTAAAGAACAAAGCAACATATTTCTGCATGGTGTTCACCTCTTTCATTCAGGATTGTATCTGCATTATATCATATTTCGAATGAAAATAATTGACTTTTTGCGGTGAATGGACTATGATGTGTGTAGCTAAAGAAAGTAATTATGCTTATCATGGGCAAAGCAAAACCCTCGGAAGTGGTCGAGACTTCCGGGGGTTTTTGTTTCGTTTATGTAAGGTGGTTTAATCCTTTCAGCTGGAGGTTCGGCAGCAACAGCATTATAGCATGTTCAGAACAAAAATGGTATAATATTATAAATTGTCAAGAATGTCAGCAATCTCCTGCTGCTTGTTGGGATAAAACTCACAATGTAGAGGAAAGTGCAGAGGGGACGCGCATGTGACATTTGCGTTAATTAAGAGGAATCCTATAGAAAAAATTGTAGAGATAAATGAATGTGGGGGGAAATATGGTATACACATGCAAATATAAATCGCTAATCGGAGATATTTTACTTGCCGCAGATGAAATCGGACTTACCGGTCTGTGGTTTGAAGGACAGAAATATTTTGCAAATACACTTCCGGAAGATTATGTTCCACAGGAAACGAAAATTCTCACAGAAGCAAAAAAATGGCTGGATGTATATTTCTCCGGTGAAGAACCGAAATTTACTCCGCCACTTCATCCCACCAGTTCAGTATTCAGACAGGAAGTGTGGAAGATTTTATTACAGATTCCCTACGGACAGACGATCACATATGGAGAAATTGCGCGCAGAATTGCAGTGATGAAAAACACTTCCCATATGTCCGCCCAGGCAGTAGGCGGTGCGGTTGGACATAATGAAATTTCCATTATCATTCCCTGCCATCGAGTCGTAGGAACAAATGGAAGCTTGACGGGCTATGCCGGAGGAATTGACAAAAAAATTTCACTTCTCAAGCTGGAACATACAGATATGAGCCGTTTGTTTATTCCAAAGAAAGGAACTGCACTGTAAAACTCAGGCTGAGAGGACGGTCTGGTGCAGGCGTCCACGAAAAGACAGATATTTTATTTATGAAAGCATGCTATGAAAATTGCCAGCAGGATTTCGGAGGAATAATTATGGGAAAAATACTGGATGAAGATTTAATCTACGAGATACTGTCCGTGGTGGAAGAGATACCTGAGGGAAAAGTGGCCTCCTACGGACAGATCGCACGTCTGATCGGGCGGGATAAAAATTCACGTCTTGTAGGAAAAGTCTTAGGTATGGCAGAATTTTACGGGAAGTATCCCTGCCACAGAGTTGTGAACCATGCAGGGCGTACTGCACCAGGCTGGAGAGAGCAGAAGATGCTTCTGGAAGACGAGGGTGTGGAGTTTAAGGCAAATGGATGTGTAGATATGAAGCAGTATCAGTGGGAGGAGTAGTGTTTTATGAATTGTAGAAATATGATGCAGATCCCGGAGCTTACAGAAGTTCTGAAGCTGAAAGCAGGGGAAAACGGTCTGGAGTAGTCTGTACGATGGGGCTATTTTGCAGACTGCCTGCAGTGCATCAAAAGTGAATACAGGATTGAATAACTATATCCATGGAGGAGAATTCGTAGTTCTGATAAATCCCAGTGTCACCAACGACAGCCGGAAACTCGTGCTGGAGGAAAAGGACAGAAACGCCGCAGAGCAGCTGTCTTCCTCTATTCTGGATGCAGAACATTTAAGCCGAGAGCGTGTGATGGCACAGGCCAGATATCTGAACCTTGCACCGCTTACCATGACCGATGAGTAGATGGAGAAAGGACTTGAGATCTTTGAAGCTTCTCTGAAAGAGGCATTAGAAGCATAGATTAATAGAAAGCTACTCTGTAATAGAAAGCTACTCTGTAACAGAAAAATAAAACATGCTTGACAAATCATAAATTTCTCATATAATTATCAGTGGTAATTAACCAAGATAATTATATGAGGAGTTTTTTTATGACAAATGAAAAGATCAAGCGGATGTTTGATGCATTTTATCAGGCAAAGCGGATCCGGGATATGCTTCCGCCACTGCCCCAGGGGGTGATGCCATCCTACATACAGTATCTGGATGTGATCCATTCTCTGCAGAGAGAAAAAAAGGATATCCGGCTCTCTGATATCAGTGATGCCATGAACCTTCCGCGTCCGGGTGTTACCAGAACAGTGAAAGAAATGGAGGCAAAGGGATATCTTCAGAAGCTCATGTCTCCGGATGACGGGCGCGTTACTTACATTTCCATAACAGAAAAAGGAGAGAGGCTTTCCAGGAAGTATGATCAGGATTATTTCAGCAGTCTGGCGCCCTATCTTTCAGAGATTTCCGAAGAAGAAGCAGACAATATGATCCGAACCATCGGGAAATTTTATCAGATCATGTGTGACAGGAGGGAACATTATGACAAATGATAAGGCAGATTTTACCCAGGGAAATATCCTGAAGAAGCTGGTTGCATTTATGATGCCGGTACTCGGTGCGCTGATCCTGCAGGCTGCCTATGGTGCGGTCGATCTTCTTGTAGTTGGAAGATTCGGTTCCACATCCGGACTGTCAGCGGTTTCCACCGGAAGTCAGGTACTGAATCTGGTTACCTTTGTAGTGATCCAGTTTGCTATGGGTATCACAGTTCTGATCGCACGTTATCTTGGAGAAAAAAGACCGGAGCAGATCGGCTCCGTTATCGGTGGGGCTGCAATCGTCTTTACCATGATCTCTATCGTGCTGTTTATTGTTATGGTAGGCTTTGCACATCCGATTTCCATGCTGATGCAGGCACCGGAAGAAGCGGTAGCGCTGACTGCATCTTATGTACGGATTTGTGGCAGCGGAATTTTCTTTATTGTTGCGTATAACCTACTGTCTGCTATTTTCCGTGGCCTTGGTGACAGTAAATCTCCGTTGCTGTTTGTGCTGGTAGCATGTATTGTAAATGTGATCGGAGATCTGGTACTGGTAGCCGGGTTACATATGGATGCAGCAGGAGCAGCTATTGCTACGGTTTCTGCTCAGGCCTTAAGTGTTGTATTTGCAGTAGTTCTGCTGATAAAGAAGAAGCTTCCGTTTACCATTACAAAAAAAGATTTCCGGCTGAATCCCCAGTGCAGACGTTTCCTAAAGATCGGACTGCCGCTGGCACTTCAGGAATTCCTGACCCAGATTTCATTCCTGGCCTTGTGCGCATTTGTCAATCGCCTGGGTCTGGAAGCATCCTCCGGTTACGGAGTTGCATGTAAGATCGTAAACTTTGCCATGCTGGTTCCAAGCTCCCTAATGCAGTCCATGGCCTCCTTTGTTTCACAGAACGTAGGAGCAGGAAAGCCGAAACGTGCGAGAAAATCCATGCTTACGGGAATTGGAGTTGGCCTGTCTGTGGGATGCCTGGTATTTATCCTGATCCTGCTGAAGGGTGATGTGCTGGCAGGATTCTTTTCAACAGATGCCGGCGTTATCCAAAAGGGCTTTGATTATCTGAAGGGGTTTGCTCCGGAGACACTGGTAACGGCTGTTCTGTTCAGTATGATAGGCTATTTCAACGGAAACAACCAGACCATATGGGTTATGGTCCAGGGCCTGATCCAGACGCTTCTGGTACGACTTCCAATGGCGTACTTTATGAGTATCCAGCCGGATGCCAGCCTGACAAAGATCGGTCTTGCAGCACCGGTATCTACCACAGTGGGAATCATTCTGAACATTGGATTCTTTCTGTACTTTACCCGTGTGAAAAAAGAAATTGTTTCGGAAGAATGACCGGATAAAGGGATGTAAATGAGAGGGGTGATATGATATAATCAGAATCACCCCGGCAGAGGTGATGGTACTGACCCCTGAAATAGCTGCCGGAATCTTGACAGCTGTAAAGGAGGAGTACAGGATGATTTGCGGGATGACGTATTTTCAGATATGTCTGTATTTTTTGTTTTATTCTTTTGGAGGATGGGTCGTTGAAGTTATCTTCCATGCAGTAACCTTAGGAAAGGTTATAAACCGGGGATTTCTCAACGGTCCGGTATGCCCGGTGTACGGATTTGGTGTACTTTCCGTGTTTGCATTGCTTAATACGCTTCAGAGCGGCGGACATCAGATGAGTGAGGGAATGATCTTTCTGTTTGGAATCGTTCTTGCAACTGCGGTAGAGCTGGTTGCCGGATGGCTTCTGGATGTATGCTTCCATGCAAGATGGTGGGATTATTCTAATAAGCCGCTGAATTTTCACGGCTATATCTGTCTTGAGTTTTCCCTGATATGGGGACTTGCCATTGTGATGGTCGTAAAGGTTTTTCAGAAGTATGTGGAGCGTCAGGCTTCTCATACACCTTCCACACTGGAATGGGCTGTTATGGCAATTCTGTATGCGGTGTATCTGGCTGATCTTATTGTAACAGTGGCGGTGATCCGCGGACTGAATAAGAAGCTTACCCGACTAGATAAGGTACGTGCGGATCTGCGGATCGTGAGTGATAAGCTCAGTGATACTCTGGCAACAACTACCATTGATACAGCACAGAAGGTGGGAGAAGGAAAGGTTCAGGTTGCTCTTGCTAAGGCAGAGCTCAGAGATGCGACTGTGGCTCAGAGAGAAAAATCTGCCGAAATGCTTCGAATGAAGAAAGCGGAGCTTCAGGCACAGTTTGATGAGCTGTCAAGCTCTATCACAAACCATACGGTATTCGGCCAGGGAAGAATCATTAAGGCTTTCCCGGAGATGAAGCACAGAGATTATTTTGAACTGATCCAGGAACTGAAGAAAAAACTCAGATAAGAAAAATGAAACGCGATAAAGAGGCAGCAGGAAATGTTGGAAATTTCCTGCTGCCTCTTTGGGCGTATCAGAGCTTCAGCTTATCGGATCCGTTTCTTTATCATTGGTCCGATGATCATGGCGATGATCATTTTTATGAGATCTGCCGGGATAAACGGAATTACACAGATTCCAAGAGCTGCTTTAAAAGTGGAATCTGCAACGATGCAGAACCATATAGTTCCGAGAAGATAGCATACAATTGTTCCTGCAATCATACCAACGAGCTGGATCAGAGGCTTATGGCAGTTGTCAATTACCAGTCCGGCAATAACAGCCATAACGATAAAGCCGATGATGTATCCGCCTGTAGGACCGGCCAGCTTTGCAGGGCCGCCGGTAAATCCGGAAAATACCGGAAGACCTACAAGGCCAAGCAGCAGATAGATCAGATAGCTGATGGTTCCTTTTTTCCATCCGAGAAGATAAAGGGACAGATAGATGGCAAGATTGGTAAATGAGATCGGAACCGGACCGATCGGAATGGACAGCGGCGCAAGAATACAGGTGACAGCTGCCATAAGAGCGGTCATGGTGATCTCGTAGGTTTTTGTACGTGGTGCAGAGACAGTATTTGTCTGATTCATATTAAAAGAGCCTCCTTTGAAAAAGGTAATATATTTACTGGTTTGGGTAAGTAATGAAATGCTGTAAGTGTGTATGACAGGTCATATGTCCATAAGGATGCTTACGCAGATTCAATCTCATAGGTGAATCCTGCATCCGTAATGGTTTTCAGAGTGTCTTCGATTCCCTGACCACCTTCTGTAAGATAACCGGAAGCAAAAATAGAGTCTACAACACTGAGCAGTTTTTTTTCTTCGCCTTTAAAATAAACTTCTCTTCCGGCAGCACATCGGATATCTGCTTTAGGTACAAGAAGTCTTGCCAGGCAGAGGACCTTCATACAGTATTCTGTTGTCAGCTGGGAAATATCTGCATTTCCGAGAGGAGTTCCCTTGATCGGAAGAAGAAAGTTGATCGGCAGTGCTTCCGGCTGGATCTCACGTAATTCCAGAAGCATGTCAACAACGTCTTCCTTGCTTTCACCCATGCCAATGATACCGCCGCTGCAGATCTCGAAACCAAGTCCCTGAAGCATATGGATGTTCCGGACACGCTGGTCAAAGGTATGTGTACTGCAGATGTTATGATAAAAGGAACGGCTGCTGTTCAGATTATGGTTGATCCGGTCAAGACCAGCCTCTTTGAGCATTTTTGCCTGGTGCTCTGTGAGAAAGCCTATGGAGCAGCAGAGATGAGTTCCGTGTTCTTTCATTTTGCGGATCCTGCGGGCCAGCTCCTCGATCTCTTTATCTGTAAATTTCATACCACTCAGTCCGATACAATGTCTGGATAAATGATAATCATTTACGAAATCATTGTCCTGATATAATTTGTCTTCATCTACCCATTTGTATTTATCAATATCGGCAGTGGAACGACATGACTGGGCACAGTAGGCACAATCCTGGGAACAGTTACCGCTGCGGGCATTGGTAAGGATGTGGATGCTTACCCGGTTTCCCTTATATTTGTAACGTAAACTGCTGGCACGGTCGATCAGTGCCTCAAGTTTTTCGTCCGGAGTATCTAAAATTGCAATGGCTTCATCTCTGGAAAGCGATGGAGCTTCTTTTTCGCATGCTGCAGTGTTCATGTCAATACCTTCCTTTTGATTTTTTTGTACGGGTATCACTTTATCACATAGAAATATCTATTGTCAACCATAAATATAAAATGAGTTTACAATTAAAAACTGTAGTATTAAGGTATTGCTTAGACTTATCAAAGCAGGTAATTTCCTTGATTCGGTTAAAATAATTCTCAATTCAATATCATATCTTTATAAAATCTTAATACGAAAGCAGAGACTTTTATACTATCTTTGAAAGTAGTTATATATAATAAAATGCATTACGAGGATAGCACTGTTAAAAGTATTGATAAGGAGTTCTGATCATTTATGCCGGAAAAATCATATAAGAAAAAACATATGACATCTTTTCAGCTGATTATCATGGGGTTTGCAGGAGTGATCCTTTTGGGAACCGTTCTGCTGATGCTTCCATTTTCTTCTGCGGAGAAAGTGATCACACCATTTCATGAGGCACTTTTTACAGCCACTTCGGCGGTATGTGTTACAGGTCTTGTGGTAAAGGACACTGGAAGCTACTGGTCCCTGGCAGGCCAGACGATCATTCTTGCACTCATACAAACAGGTGGGCTTGGAGTAGTGACTGTGGCTGCGTCTGTTTCCCTTCTTTCCGGAAAGAAAATATCCCTCATGCAAAGAAGCACCATGCAGGATGCAATTTCAGCACCTAAAGTTGGAGGAATCGTCAGACTGACAAGGTTTATTTTGAGGGGAACATTTTTGATCGAAGCTGCAGGGACGGTGTTGCTGCTGCCGGTTTTTATGGGAGATTATGGAAAAAAGGGAATCTGGATGTCAGTTTTTCATTCAATCTCTGCTTTTTGTAATGCCGGCTTTGATATTCTGGGGACAGATTCCAGTATGTTTCCATCGCTGACTGGGTATTCAGGAAATATACTTATAAATCTGGTAATTATGCTGTTGATCATTACAGGAGGAATCGGTTTTCTCACATGGGATGATATTTATACAAATAAACTGAACTTTAAACGCTACCGCATGCAAAGCAAGATCATTCTCATGACTACCGCATGTCTGATCTTATTTCCGGCAGTCTTTTTCTATATCTGTGATCTGACAAAATTACCCATGGGAAAACGCCTGTTAGCAGCAACGTTTCAATCGGTAACGACAAGAACTGCCGGATTTAATACTATAAACATTTCAGAGATGAGTGAGGCATCAAAAGCAGTTATGATATTGTTAATGCTAATTGGTGGTTCACCGGGATCTACAGCAGGTGGAATGAAAACAACAACTTTTTCAGTACTTATTTTAAATGCAATTGCGACATTTCGAAGTCAGGAAAATGCAGGAGCTTTTGGGCGAAGACTTGAATATCATGTGATAAAAAATGCAGCGACAATAGCCATGTTATATTTTGCCTTGTTCTTTGGCGGCGGAATAGCGATCAGTGTGTACGAAGGCCTTCCGCTTTTAGATTGTCTGTACGAAGCTGCTTCAGCTGTTGGTACGGTAGGTCTGACTCTGGGAATCACACCGGAACTTCATGTTTTTTCACAAGTCGTGCTGATCATACTGATGTATCTGGGACGTGTAGGTGGTCTGACCCTGATCTATGCGGTATTTTCCGGAAGAAATAAGGGAAATGCAAAGCTCCCTCTGGAAAAAATCACAGTTGGATAAGAAGGAGAAAAATAATATTATGAAAAATGTATTGCTTATTGGACTTGGAAGGTTTGGAAGACATATTGCCATGCAGCTCAATCAGCTGGGACATGAAGTTATGGCAGTTGACTGGAAGGAAGAAAGAGTGGACAAAGTACTGTCATTTGTGACGAATGCTCAGATTGGTGACAGCACCAATGCTGAATTTTTACAGTCCCTTGGAATTGGAAACTATGACATTTGTTTTGTGACCATTGGAGAGAGCTTTCAAAATTCTCTTGAAACAACATCCCTTCTAAAAGAACTGGGTGCAAAATTGGTGATATCCAGAGCTGAACGTGATGTTCAGGAAAAATTTCTTTTACGCAATGGTGCCGATAAGGTAGTTTATCCGGAAAAGCAGGTGGCAAAATGGGCCTCCTTCCGTTATACAGATGATCATATACTGGATTATATGGAGGTGGATGCTTCCCATGCAATTTTTGAAGTGGAAGTGCCGGAAGAATGGGTTGGAAAAACAGTGGGTGGACTTGACATCAGAAAACGCTACAATATTAATATTCTGGCAGTAAAAAATGAAGAGGAATTCAGTATTGCAATTTCACCGGAAACATATTTTGCAGAAAATGATAAATTACTGGTATTAGGAGAATACAGAGCTCTTCAGAAGTGCTTCCGCATATAGCTCATTGCCATGAAGAAAAAATTTTGACCACAGAACAGCTGCGTGATATAATTCCAGAAAACAGCAGTAGAAGGAGAATGACAGAATGAGCTTGAAAATGGAGGATACAGTAAAAAACAGAACCTATCCGAAACGGCCATTTGCATGGTATGTGGAAAAACCGTCTGCAAAAGATTACTTGCTGACGGTTTTTATATTTGCAGTATGCACTTTGATCGGCCTGCTGTTTCAGAAACTGGATCTTACAGATACAAATATTGTAACGATATACATTTTGGGCGTATTGATCACTTCGATCGTGACAGATGGTTATCTTTGCAGTGTAGCCGGCTCCTTTTTAAGTGTATTCTTATTTTGCTTTTTTCTGATGGAGCCAAGGATGTCTTTTGAGACATATGCGGTGGGATATCCGGTGACATTTTTCATAATGCTTATTTCGTCCGTACTTACAGGAACCCTTGCGGCAAAGCTGAAAATGCATGCAAAGCTGTCTTCACAGATTGCCTTTCGCACACAGGTTCTGTTTGATACGGATCGTCTGCTGCAAAAGGCAAAAAGTGAGACAGAAATCCTCGGAGTTACCTGTACACAGCTGATACGCCTGTTAAACCGTAGCATCACGGCATATGTTGTGGAAAATGGAACTTTATCAGAAGGAAAGCTTTTTTCCGGGGAAAAAGAGAGCACAGAGGATTTTCTGACACAGGAAGAACAACAGGCGGCCAGATGGACTTATGAAAACAGACAGCGTGCCGGCGCATCCACACAGTATTTCTCACAGGCAAAATGCTTATATCTGGCAATTCGAAGCGGGAATAATGTTTATGGCGTAATCGGGATCCCTCTGCAGAAAGAAACACTGGACTCTTATGAATACAGCATCCTGCTGTCTGTAATAAATGAATGTGCACTTGCAATGGAGAATGTACAAAATGCCATAGAAAAAGAAAAAAATGCGGTTTTAGCAAAAAATGAGCAGCTGCGTGGCGATCTTCTTCGGGCGATCTCCCATGACCTGCGTACTCCGCTTTGTTCTATTTCCGGAAATGCAGATATGCTTCTCAGTAACAGTGACCGTCTGGATGAAGCTACAAGGTATCAGATCTACACGGACATTCATGAGGATTCAGAGTGGCTGATCGGAGTTGTGGAAAATCTGCTTTCCATTACCAGGCTCAATGATGGAAGATTGAAGTTTAAATTTACGGATCAGCTTTTGGATGAGGTAATAGCAGAGTCACTCCGGCATGTCAGCCGGAAGCATGATGCGTATAAGATCGTGGCGGACTGTGAAGAACTTGTTCTTACACGTATGGACGTGCATCTTATTATACAGGTTCTGGTAAATTTGATCGATAATGCGATAAAATATACGCCGTCAGGCTCTGTCATCAGCATTCGGGGGTTCAAAAAAGCCGGGAAAGCACAGGTAAGCGTGGAAGATAACGGCCCCGGGATCCCGGATGAAATGAAGCCACATATTTTTGAGATGTTTTATACAGGGAAAACAACCGTTGCAGACAGCCAACGGAGTCTGGGGCTTGGCCTGGCACTTTGCCGCTCTATCATAGAAGCTCACGATGGAACACTGGTTCTTTCAGATCATGCTCCGCATGGATGTAATTTTACTTTTACTTTACCATTAAGCGAGGTGACATTAAATGAATAAGACATTAATTCTGGTGGTTGAGGATGACAGACCCATACGGAACCTGATCGTTACCACATTAAAAACACATGACTATAAATATCTGGCTGCAGAAAATGGAGCTTCAGCCATTTTGGAGGCTTCATCACACAATCCGGATATCGTTCTTCTGGATCTGGGCCTTCCTGATATGGAAGGAGTAGAGGTAATAAAGAAAATCCGTACCTGGTCGAATATGCCTATCATCGTGATCAGTGCCAGAAGTGAAGATATGGACAAAATAGAGGCACTGGATGCGGGTGCAGATGATTATATCACAAAACCATTTTCAGTAGAAGAATTACTTGCGCGTATCCGTGTCAGCCAAAGACGGCTTGCCATAACGCAGTCAGGAAAACAGCCGGAAACATCTGTTTTTGAAAATGGTGGATTAAAGATAGATTACACGGCTGGCTGCACATTCCTGAAGGACAGAGAACTGCATCTGACGCCCATTGAGTATAAGTTGCTCTGCCTTTTATCCCGTAATGTTGGAAAAGTATTGACACATACATATATTACTCAGCAGATCTGGGGACGCTGCTCGGAAAACGATGTTGCTTCTCTCAGGGTTTTTATGGCAACACTGCGGAAAAAACTGGAGCCTGAAAAAAACGGTGTACAATATATCCAGACGCACATAGGAATTGGATATCGCATGCTCAGAATCGAGAAACCTGAGCAGGAAACCAAAAAAGATAGCATTAATCCTCAAACGATAATATAATCATCTCATATGATGACAGTTTTTTTCTATAGTAAAGATCACAGAAAAGGACGGAAACAGACGATGAAGATCATGGGGATTGATATCGGCACAACAACAGTCAGTGTCGTAATGACAGATACAGAAACGGGAAAGCTGCTTGCAAAGGAAACAGTGGAGCATAATTCTTTTCTGCGGAGCAGTAAGCCGGAACAGAAGCTGCAGGATCCGGAACGGATCTATGAGATCGTCCGGGAGCTTCTTATAAAGCAGCAGAAGGAGAATGGTTTGCCAGATGGAATAGGGTTTACAGGGCAGATGCATGGAATGCTGTATGTGGATGTTTCCGGCAAGGCAGTGAGTCCTCTCTATACCTGGCAGGATGGAAGCGGAGAGATTCCGCTGGAAAACGGAAAAACCTGTGCAGAGCTTTTGCAGGGAGTAGGTGCGGCGGCGTCCGGATATGGTGTAGTGACACATTTTTATCTTCAGAAGAAAGATCAGATCCCGAAGGATGCTGTAAGGATGACGACGATCAGTGATTATATTGCTATGCGGCTGTGTGAAAATACTGTCCCTGTTATCGGACTTGACATGGCGGCAAGCTGGGGCTGCTTTGACCTGCGAAAACAGGAGTTTCTGTATGAAGCCCTGGAGCAGGCCGGCGTAGATACTTCTTATCTGCCGGAAGTAAGAAAGGGACATTTTTTTATCGGAGAAACAAGAGCCGGTGTGCCGGTAATGGGATCGATCGGTGACAATCAGGCGAGTCTGTTTGGTTCCGTCCGGAATCTTAAAGATACCGTGCTCTTGAATGTAGGAACCGGCAGCCAGGTTTCCTTAGTGACAGAGAAGTTTATAGAATGCAGCGGCAGTGTGGAGCTTCGCCCCTGTACCGAAAACAGCTATATCCTCGTGGGAGCTTCCCTGTGTGGTGGTCGTGCGTATGCGATGCTGGAACAGTTTTACAGAGAAGCTGCAGAAACTGAAGAAAGACTGTATTCCCGGATGCAGGAGCAGGCAGAAAAATTTATTGAAAAATACGGAAAAGAAGCTGCATGGAAAGTAGATACAGCTTTTTCAGGGACAAGAAGTAATCCGTCTCACAGGGGCATGATCGCAGGAATCGGTGTAGAGAATTTTCATCCTGGTGCACTGACGGTCGGTGTGATCTGTGGGATCCTTAACGAACTGCATGAGCAGTATGAGCAGATGTGTCAGCTCACCGGAAAAAAGGCCACACGCCTGACTGGCTCCGGAAACGGAATTCGCCGAAACTCGCTGATGAGAAGACTGGCAGAAGAAATGTTCAAAATGCCGATGGAGATTCCTGAATATGAAGAAGAGGCTGCATATGGAGCTGCACTTACTGCGGGAAAGTTGGTTGCGGCAATGTAAGAAAAATTTTGTTTGACTTTTTGAAAAAGAGGCAATATAATTACAAGAAACGAGTAGCAAGTAAGCGTAAATCCAGTTTACCGGCTACTCGTTTTCATTTTGCAAAAATGAATATCGCCATGAAAAAGTGTGTAGCGTGTCAGCGTAAGTCCAGCTTATATGACAAGGTGCGCACTTTTTTTGTGCTAAAAAGAAAGGAGTTAAAACAAAATGGCGGAAAGCAACAAGATGAAGGAGATGCCGGTAAATAAGCTGATGGTCCAAATGGGAATCCCGATGATCCTATCTATGGCATTGCAGGCAGTCTATAACATTGTAGACAGTGCATTTGTGGGAAATATGAAAGCAGGCAGTGAGGTAGCACTAAATGCTTTGACACTGGTATTTCCGGTGCAGATGCTTATGGTGGCAGTGGGGATTGGAACCGGTGTAGGAACCAATGCACTTCTTGCAAGGACACTTGGACAGGGAGACAGTAAAAAAGCTGCAAAGGTAGCAGGAAACAGTCTGTTTCTGGGAGTGATCATTTATGTGGTCTGCTTATTGTTTGGTATCTTTGGGGTGAAAGCATATATTTCATCGCAGACAGTAGATACAGAAGTACTTGAGATGGGGGTCAGCTATCTGAGGATATGCTGCGTGATTTCTTTTGGTATTATTTTCTTTTCTCTATTTGAAAAGTTACTTCAGGCAACAGGCCGTTCTCTTTATTCCACGATTGGTCAGGTGGTTGGAGCGGTTGTAAATATCATCCTTGATCCGATCATGATCTACGGTATTGGACCTTGTCCGGAAATGGGAGTGAAAGGCGCAGCCTACGCAACTGTAATTGGACAGGTAGCATCAGCAGTATTACTGTTCATTTTTCATATCAAATTAAATAAGGAATTCGAGCATGGGGCGAAATATATGAAGCCAGATGGCGAAATTATCAAGGAGATCTATGCAATCGGACTTCCGGCAATCATTGCTCAGGCGCTGATGTCCATTATGGTTTATGTAATGAACCTGATCCTAAAGTTCGATCCGTCAGCACAGACGGCCTATGGTCTGTTCTATAAGGTACAGCAGTTTGTTTTGTTTCTTGCTTTTGGTCTGCGAGATGCAATCACCCCAATCATTGCATTTGCTTATGGAATGAGAAGTAAGAAGAGAATTCAGGATGGGATCAAATATGGTCTGATCTATACAATTGTGTTAATGATTCTGGGAATTGCAATCACAGAGATTTTCCCTGGGGCATTTGCAACGCTGTTTAATGCGGGACAGTCGAGAGAATATTTTATCGGAGCAATGAGAGTGATTTCTATAAGTTTCCTGTTCGCAGGAATCAATGTTGCTTATCAGGGCATTTATCAGGCACTGGATGGTGGTGTGGAATCGCTGGTTATTTCGCTTTTGAGACAGTTTATTATTATCCTGCCGCTGGCTGGAATCTTTTCTATGTTTGTCAGAAATGATCAGATGGGAGTTTCACTGATCTGGTGGGCATTTCCGATCACGGAAATAGTTTCCTGTTTTGTAGGATATGTATTTTTAAAGAGAATCAGAAAAAATAAAGTAGATGTTTTGAATTAAGGAGGAACTGGAAATGGTGAAAAGAATCATTACGATCAGTAGAGAATTTGGAAGCGGCGGACGCTTTATCGGAGAAGAATTAGCGAAAAAATTGGGACTCGCTTATTATGATAAAAACATTATCAATGAGATCGCAGAAAAGTCTGGTTTATCTCCGGAATATATTCAGGAAAGTGCGGAACTGTCTCCGAAAAAAGGCTTGTTTGCATATGCATTTGCCGGACGTGATATCACAGGAAAATCAGTAGAAGACATGGTGTATGAGGCACAGAGAAAGGTTATCTTAGAACTGGCTGATAAGGAATCTTGTGTGATTATCGGAAGAAATGCAGATTATATTCTGAAAGATAGAGATGATGTACTGAATGTATTTATCCATGGGAATATGCCGGAAAAAACACAGCGTATTATGGGTTTATATAATGTAGGAGAGAAGGAAGCTGTCAAAATGATGGCAGATACAGATAAAAGGCGTATGACGAATTATAATTTTTACACCGATCAGAAATGGGGAAAGGCCAGTAATTATACGTTGTGTCTGAATAGTTCACAGCTTGGATATGACAGATGTGAGAAGCTTGTTATGGAATGTAGTAAATAATGAAATCCTCATGGTGAAAGTGGATTAAAGAAAATGTGATGAGAGCATTCATGAGTAAGTAGCGAAAGCGGATTGCGAATGTCCTATTTATATAACGTACACGAATGTAAATGGATATCTGATCCTGAATCTCACCTATAAATCCGGTGAGCAGATGGAGCAACTTGGCAAGTATAGGCCGGAAATATAAAACTGTCGCTGGGGTACTGATCTATCGTGCATAGCGTGTCCAGTTCCGAAAGCGGCAGCGTTTCAAAGGATGTTTCCCAGCCACGCTGACGCTTCCTTTCCCGGAAGTAGTCAACGGCTTCATGGTACAGTACCAGCTTGCAAAAATGGTCAAACTGGCAGCGCCTCCCGTAATCATCAGGGGTAACTTTCATCTTCTCACCCCCTTTCCGTGGGGAGTGAGCAGGATGATCCTGTCCGTCGTCAGGGGCCTATGCTGGCCCTGGTCTGCTGACCGCCTCCTTTTCCATCTGATTTTTTGCCGGAAATGAGAATCCGCGAAAATCGACAAAAATCGCCCGGCAGGTCGTAAACCTACCGGGCGACGATTTGAAGCGTTTTGTTGTTTTCTTACATGGTATAGTTCATACTCATAGCCGGAATATTCCCGTGGCGGGGCAAGGCTTTTTTTAAGCGGTAGAAGTGGATTAGATTATAATGATAGTAAAACAGCATGGCGGCGTCCTCCCGTGGGCCGCCATGCCTTTAACTGCTGGGAATGACAGAAAGAAAGCAGCGGCCTTGATTTCTCAAAACCGCCACCATTGAATATAAATTAAGCGTGAAAATGGGTCTGCCCAGCAGCGTTTTTTTCTTTTCTGCCGCTGGGCAGATGTTTTTTCTTTAGATACATGATAAGAGGAATTTTTGAAGATTCCATAAAGATTTGAAAAATGGACGGACATAAAAGACGTCCATTACACTATCGGAAAATCAGCAAGGAAGTTTCATAGTAACCTTTGCGCCGCCGGTTTCTTTTGAATTTTCTAAAATAAGCTGACCATTATGTTGTTCCATAATCGAATTTGTAATATATAGACCCATACCAAAGTGTAACTTTGAATTGCGGCTTTGATCGCCCATATAGAACCGTTCCTGTGCGTGGCATAATGCCTCTTTAGAAAACCCCGTTCCCTCGTCTGTGACTGAAATTTCCACGAAACCGTTGTTACTCTGAACATCCACATAAAGCGTTCCGCCTTGCGGGGAGTAGTCCAGCCCATTACTGATAACATTCATAATAGCACGTTCTATCAGCACCCTATCAAATTTCAGCATTTGAGGGAGTGAAACAGTATTCATTTGCAGCCGGATTTCTTTTGTCCGGCATAGTGATTCCATATAACCGAACAAGTGCTGCATGAACGCTGGCAAGTCTATACTTTTAATATGGAGCTGATAACCAACCGCCGCCCGTGATATATCAATCAGGGTTTGAATATATGACTGCATCTGGCCGGAGCTTTCCACGACGTAACCAGCGTATAATCGTTGCTCATCATTAAGATTTGTTTCTGTGAGTAAATCAGCATTTCCTTGAATAACCGTCAGAGGCGTTTTCAAATCATGGGCAAGCGCGGCGATTTGCTCTTTCTGTGTCTGTTCGGTTTTCCATTGCCGTTCTAACGAAATTTTCAGATTATCTTTCATATCTGAAAAAGATGCAAGGACATCTTCAAACTCTTTGATTTTGGCGTGTCCTACTTCAAAATCAAGGTTTTGCTTTGAAACCTCCGCAGTTGCTTCAAAAAGCGGGGTCAGTTGTGTACGCAGGTTCTTAGCAAATCTGGCGGTCAGTATGATAATGACCAGCAGCGAATTTACAGCCATCAGGATAAACGCAAGCGTGTCAGGAGATGGAAAATATTCCGGTAGCCATGACACTGTAAATTGAGAACCAATATAATACCTTAAAACGCAAAATTCGTTTTCCCGGACAACAAGTGCAAACTGCCTCCCCGTAGCATATTCAATATATTCTCCCTTTGCGTACAGCAGGGCAATTTCTTTTTCATCATCGTCCATATTGCTGTAAAGCTCATTAAAGTTCTTGTCCAGAATTAAGTAGCCGCATCCCTGTGGAATCACAACCTTTGTAATATCCGGGGCAATCGTCAGCGTTGGAATGATCTCTTTTACCTGCAATTCACTTAGATTTGCTCTTGTAGCTAATCCAGCATTTACAGCAAGTCCCTCCAAACCAGAAGGGACAATAATTGCCGCTACCAGCATGACAATGAGGGAGATAGCAAACTGGCGAAACAATATTTTCAATGTAGGTTTCTTTTTCACTCCCATTTATATCCTATCCCCCATACGGTGCTGACCGGACTTATTTTGAAATGCTCCAATTTCGCACGAATATTTTTTATATGCGTTGAGATCGTAGAGTTATCGCCTATTCCATCAAACCCGAAAACGGCTTCATAGATTTGTTCTTTTGTAAAAACCTGTCCCCGGTTTTTCGCAAGGTATTCACAGATTGAATACTCGCTTTTGGTAAGGGGAACCGGCTGTTCTGAAACATACAGTACCTTTGCGGAAAGGTCAAATCTTATATCAGGCTCAAATGAAAGTGTGCTGTGATGCTCCCTTTTTTCTCTGCGTAAATGTGCCGCGACACGGGCGCGAAGCTCCTGAATACGAAAAGGTTTCGTAATATAATCATCCGCACCGATGCCCAATCCAAACAATATATCTTCCTCTAATGTCTTTGCGGTCAGAAAGAGAATCGGGCAGTCTACCATATTCCTGATCTGTTTGCAAAACTCAAACCCGTCTGTGCCAGGCATCATCACATCCAAAAGAATGAGGTCATAGAAATGCAGCTTTTTGATGTCTACATCATCCGCATTTTGACAGACTGTTATCAAATATCCATCTTTCCCCAAACTGTTCTTAATCAATTCCAAGATAGAAACTTCATCGTCAACTACAAGTAAGTGGGTCAAAAAATCACCTCCCGCCCCATTATACCACATTGTCGAGGTTACTCATCATTATTTTTAATGTCAGCTTTCCGATATTCATTGTTGATATTTACAGCTACGGCATTGCTTATATCCACATTCACAATACTGTAAACGTAGCCGAAACTGAAATCTTCCCCCGCCACATTTTTGAAGCGTTTCGATACCTGCCCGATTTCTTCTTGCAGTTCTGACATTTCAAGACATTCATCCGTTATGGTATATGTCAGGCCGTTATATGAAATTTCATCATAGTTTGCGGCGTTCAGCTCATAATACGGCAGAGATTCATTTAACGCCTTATTTTTATCGGCGGTATCGCGGAGCGCACCGCAGGCCGATAAGCATATAAGACTTACAAGCATAATTACCACGGCAAACAGGCACTTTTTATTCACTGTTTTTACCTCCCTCCCAACCATGAAACCAAACCAAACTGGCAATCAGCAGACAAACAGTGCAGCATACAGAAATAATCATACCGCTGAAAAAATCGGTTTTTACCTGTGCATACAGTTGGGGGCTATCCCATGCAAGCACAGTGTAATCCATAGCACGAACGCCCCAGGCCCAGGGAATATATTTCCATGTAGCGTCACCAAGCCCTGTTATCATAAGGGCAGCTATTAAACTCCCTGCAATTCCCAATCCCATAGATGCACCTTTTCCGAAGCTCATTCCCACAAACAAATGAATCAGGTAAATGGGAAGCATGGTAATCAACAATAGAATCCCTGCTTTCAGGTAAAGGCTTGCCGGAGCATCCCTATATAGTGCAGCGAATGTTCCTAACGCTAAAAATGTTGCGCCAAAAGCACAGATCATCAGAAAACCAAGTTTACCAATATACGTTGCCATGCGAGATGGGATTGTTCCCAACAAAAGCTGATAATGCCCGGCCTGATTTTCGATCTGAACAACCAGGCCCACAATAATGCCGATCAGAAACGGGAACGCAACGGCCAGCACTTCCAGATAGGCACTGATTTTGGTTGCCAGTTCCCATCTGGATATATGATAGTAACCCGCAAAAATCGCCGCACATATAATCGGAATCATGCTGTGCATATAGAGCAAAATGCTATGTTTACACTTCTGATATTCTGCTTTCCAGCAGCGAACCACAGATACCATAGTTACCCCACCTCCTTTTTCTCAAACCATCTTGCAGTTAAAAATGACAGCGCCGCAAACCAGGCCAGCGAAATGACCAATACAAGTATAATCATCCAAAATGCCATTGCCGTACTCTGATCTGCAACCGGCTCACCATTAGGCAAAATACCTAACACGGAAATCATAAGATGCGGCACCCAGCTATACGGGCAGATCATCCACAAAGAGGTTGTAGCCGTGAAAATCCCTAAAACGCTTCCAAGTCCGGCATTAAGAATAACCGTGACAAAGATACCAACTTTTTTTGATAACCATAAGCACAGCGGAACTTCCCATAGGCTTGCAATGACAATACAAGCTGTTCCGGCCGCAGCCTGGCAAATTCCGATTGTCAGGGGAATTTCGTTGATAACTAATATTGCAAAACCGCCCAACAGATTTAGTGCCAGGAAAATGAAATTCCCCACACAGGAGTAAATACCGGCCACTCCAATTTTTGCTTTCCAGACTTTGTTCTGCGAAACAGGCAATGAAGCAACGGCACGATATTTTAGTTTGCCATTATCCCGCTGTTCAATCAAGGCACAGGTGAGCGTAAGGAATCCAGGATAAAGCAGGTTATACCACCAATTATAAGAATTGAGCTGGAACCAAAGAGGGGCAAAAAAGTTCATAAGCGCAGTTACAAACGGGGCCAGAACGATCAGCGTTTTTGTGAAAGTTCTCTTATGCTTTAGGTTCTCTGCCTGAATATATGCCATCTCCATTTAATATCCCTCCTTACCATTTCTGCGAATAACATCCATAAAGAGTTGTTCCAAATCTTCACCGGCGCGAAGCTCTCCCTCATATCCAAGGACGCCGCCAGCAATGATACCCACATGATCTACAATCTGCTGGACTTCTGACAGAATATGGCTGGACAAAATAACTGTAATCCCTTTGCAGGGAAAAGAGCGAATTAACTCTCGAAGTTCCTCAATCCCTAAAGGGTCAAGGCCGTTAGTCGGTTCATCCAGAATCAAAAGCTGGGGACTGTTCAGCAATGCAATAGCAATACCAAGCCGCTGCTTCATACCAAGAGAAAACTGCCCGGCCCGTTTCTTGCCGGTATTCGTGAGCTGGACAATTTGCAATACCTTGTTAATTCGTGCATCGTCCAGGCCGAGCAATGTAGTTCTGACTTTGAGATTTTCGTATGCAGTCAGATTTTCGTAAAGCGGGGGCATCTCAATCAAAGCACCGATATGCTCCAGATCATTCCGCTTCCACGGGTGGCCGTCAAACTCGATGCTTCCCGATGTGGGGCGCAAAATGCCGGTGAGCATTTTTAAGATCGTGGATTTGCCAGCCCCATTCGGCCCCAGCAGACCATAAACCGAGTTGCGCCGGATGTTCAGTGACACATTGTTTACCGCCATTTGCCCCTTGAAATTTTTGCAGAGGTCAGTCGTTTTCAAAATCATATCCATATAATCAAGTCCTTTCTTTGATTTTACGGATAGCATACCGGGCAATTTTGAAGATTTCATAAAGATTCCCGAAAACAGAATATGAACAATACACCGTAACTGTGGAGCATATCGCAACAAAGCACTAACCTACGCATTTAGGGCCTTAAAAAGCCCTATATTTCAAGGTTTTTCCCGCATAGTCGGCGGGGTATGTGAGTGTTTTATCCTATCCCCGCCAATACTGGATTCTAAATGCGTAGGAACAGGCAAAAAGAACAGACGCCGGACGCAAGCGGCCACATGGCCGCCGCGCCCGGCGTCTGTTGTTATTTATTCGTTCTCGTCTGTGAAATAGAATTTCTGGCTGTCATAGTCAGAATCCGTCATACGTTTCAGCTTGGAAAGGGTCTGCTGGGCCAGCGTCCACATATCCCCGTCCATACCCGGCATGGCTGCGGTGATCTTGCCTATCGTTCTGCGTCGGTCTGCGTTGTGGTACATATAGATCAAATTTTCTTCTTCCACGGTAAAGTGCATCATTCCTCATACCTCCAATTCATTTTTCTTGGTTCTGGCCGCCGCCTTTTTCGGGCTGGTGGCCTGTTTGCTGTCGGCAAGCTGCTTGCGGATAGATGGCCGGGGCTTGCGAATACTCACATCACGGCGCTCATCTTTGTTAATCATGGCATATACCCCGTCACCTCCTTTCCTTGGGCAAAAAGAAATGCCTTTTTCGTCGCAGACTTACGAAAAAGGCATTTCAGGTGTGATTATAGAGAGGTTTAATTGTCTTTAGATTTTTGAAAAGTCCCGGTTTTATGCGGGTTTGCGCTGGTTGTGCTAATCGGAACGAAGCTACTGCTTACACGGATCCGGAAAACGAGGCGATTCTGCAGAATTCTATGGATGCAGTAGATGCACTTACAAAGGAAAAAACGATTATTATGATTGCCCACAGATTAAAAACAGTCAGACATGCAGACCAGATTGCGGTTGTTGAAAAAGGAAGAATTGCACAGCAGGGAACACATGAGCAATTAATGAAACAGGAAGGTATTTATAAGAGATTTGTGGATGCAAGGCAGCAGGCGGTAAGTTGGAAACTGGTGCACTGAGAAATAATCCACAGTTGGTGAATATCCAAATTGAATTGTCTGAAAGAGATTTAATTTAAGTTTCGCTAAGTTTCACTTATATAGGCAGAATGAGGGATATTCAATAAAGTAATATGAAAAAAGCACTGAAAACCGTTGGATTGATATGCTCCCCATATGGTAGACAATGGAAATATCCAAAAATCTATCATATGAGGAGCATATTTTTATGTCTAGGAAACAGTATAGTAAGGAGTTGAAACTTGAGCTCGTAAAGAAACACCTTCCAATAAAAGAACATAAAGGGCTAAAAACGGAAATTAGTTTTTCATTTTACGGGGCGAAATTCTTTGTAAAAAAATTAGCACTCACGTCAGATAGTATCTGTGCTTTTATTGATGAGTCATTGGTGCGTGCTAAAGGAAAACGTCTGAAACGAAGTGAAGTGTTCCATATGTATGAGGAATACTGCAAAGAGAATGGCCGACAGGGGCATGGTAAATCCAACTTTTTCAGGAATATGACAGATAAAGGTTTCCTTCTGAAGCAGTACAATGGTGAGTTTTATTATCAGGATATTGCAGTTAAGGAAGAAGATTTTTGTCCTGTAGATCCAGAAGAAAGAATACCTTTTGAAGAAACAGATATAGATTATAAACAGTTACAATTAAATATGAATCAGGGAATTAAGGGCATTTAGGGCAAAATAAGCAAAAAGAAATGTTACCGGAGCAGGAGAAATAACAAAGATAGCTGCCAGAGTACATAATATTTTGCTTTTTTTACACTGACTGCCCTTTTTCATGTATCAACGAAATATAGGTTTTTCCCGAATTTGGGAATAAGTAAAAAATAAAAATTAAGAAAGTGTGAGGTATGATTATGCGAATGATGAAAAACAACAATAATGAAACAGTTATGGTGATCGGGATTGATCATGGGTATGGAAACATGAAAACTGCCACCAGATGCTTTCCATCCGGTGTAGCCAGATATGACAAGGAGCCAATCTTCCAGAATAATCTTCTTGTTTACAATGGTATGTATTACCAGATTGGAGAGGAACACAAAGAGTTCTGTGCAGAGAAAACGCAGGACGAGGACTATTATGTGCTGACACTGGCGGCTATCGCAAGAGAACTTGATGGGAAAGGAATGAACCGGGCAACGGTACATATCGCAGCCGGACTTCCCCTTACCTGGGTAGCTACACAGAAAGAAGACTTTCAGAAATATCTTCTCCAGAATGAAAGTGTGGATTTTACATTCCGTAACAAAGACTACCATGTAGAGTTTGCAGGAGCTGATATTTACCCACAGGGGTTTGCAGCAGCCTTTTACCGATTACAGGATTTCAAAGGAATCAACATGCTTGTGGATATTGGAAACGGAACTATGAACATCATGTATATCAACAATTCCCGTCCATTAGAGAAGAAATGCTTTACAGAGAAATATGGAACGCATCAGTGTGTGCTTGCTGTAAGGGAATCCCTGCTGAAAGAACTGGGAACAGTGGTGGACGATCTGGTGATTGAGCAGGTGATCCGTACCGGGACAGCAGATATTGGTGAGAAATATCTGACAGTCATTCGTAAAGCTGCCGGAGATTATACGAAAGAAATCTTCCATAAGCTGAGAGAACGGGAATATAATCCAGAACTGATGCGTCTGTATGTGGTCGGCGGTGGCGGTTGTATGATCCAGAATTTTGGAGAATATGACAAGAGCCGTGTAACGATTGTACGGGACATCTGTGCCACAGCGAAAGGTTATGAAGCAATGAGCGTAAGGAAAATCCAGAGAAACGGAGGGATGCTTGTATGAGAAAAGAACGGAAAATCATCGATACAAATATCCGTTTGAATCTTTGTGATGAACAGGACAGGCAGGCATGGGAATATTTGCAGACGATGGACAGAGAAAAATATAAATCGTACACCAGAGCAGTTGTAGTTGCTTTAAACGATTATTTTTCCAGAGAGTACAGTAATGAAGCAGATCCGTATCTGGAAACCAGAGAAAAGGAAGATGCGTTTTTGGAAAGAGTGGAAACAGCTATCCGGGATGGAGTGAAAGAATCTGCCCCGATGGCTATAGCGAAGAATCTGATGGAAATGCTTGTACCGTTTGTAAAAGAATCGGTAGGAGAAATTAATCTGCCGGACAGAATACTAACAATGGAGAAAACGGATGGAGAGATCGCAGAAGATAATCTGGACTGGGAGAAAGAAGCTGATATGGATGCAGCACTGGATTTTGCAGACAGTTTTTAGATGGTTATGAAATAGCAGTAACAGGAAAACAGACTGACAGTAAGGAATAGCTTTACAAAAACAGAATAGCAGAAAAAGACAATGGCAGTGGTGACATTTCAGACATTATGAATTGGAGAAATGTTTATGACTGCTATTTTTATGTTTTTTAGCAGAAATGGAAAGAGATCCAGAAAAAGAAAGACAGAAATAGCAGGAAAATATAACAGAAAAGCGTTGGCAGATGGGTGGATTGAACAAGCAAGGCGAAGAAAAGAATAGAGTGCCGGATACGGCACATGATTGTCCGATACTTCGCATCGGAGTGATGCACGAACAGCCTGTTTCAGAAAGAGAAAATCTATCGAAAGGGGAGCTTTTCTCTTTCTTCCACAGTCAGTTCCTGCACCACAAAACCACCGTCATCTCTATTTAGGTTGGATAACGCAGAGGAGAAATGTTACTTGACTGGTGCTAGTTCAGTGGTGGGGAGATGACAGGCAAGTTTCGCAAAGTGGCAAGCCACTCTGCACCGGAGCCAGCCTTTGGGCTGTTCCTAAACTTGCCAGAGGGCTCCGCCCCTTGGAACCCCGGCACGTCAATAGCGTAAGTATCCCTGCGAAATGTCCACCGGACATTCCTGCGGAACACTTACTGATTGACTAGGGTTTTACCCTGCACCCACCAAAGGGGCGTTGCCCCTTATGGAATTCCTGTAAATTTTAGCCGAAACGCTGTGTTTGTTAATAAAGAATGAAAATCAAGTAAGGAAAGGAGACAAAAGCCTATGAGAAAACGAAATCATACAGTAACCATACGGATGAATAAAGCAGAATACGATCTGCTTCAAAGCAAAGTCAAAGAATCCGGAAAAACACAGCAGGAAGTTGTGATAAAAGCAATCGCAGACTTGAAGATAGCATCAGTAGAGGAAGTGGAAGAACTGAAAAGACTGAACCAGATGTTTGCAGATATCCTTTGTCAGCTCCGGGGAGCGACTACAAATATCAATCAGATTGCAAGAAAACTGCATACAGATGGAGAAATTCCAAATGACAGTATGCTGTATTTCCTCAATAAAAATATCCTCAAGTACCGGAAGGAGAGTGAAAGGGTATGGCTGTTAATAAGACGATTAATAAGCGGACAAATACACATGGAGCAATGAGAAATTGTATCGAATATGTTTTACGACAAGACAAGACCGGCAAACTGCTTACCTATATAACAGGCCCGTACTGCCATGATGAGATTAACTATGATTTGGTGTACAGAACCTTTCTGGAAGAAAAGAAGATGTGGAACAAAGATACTGGGAGAATGTATGTCCACAATATTATTTCCTGGCATAAGGACGAGCAGATTACTTCGGAGCAGGCATTAGAATTTGGAAAAGAGTTTGCAGAAAAATGGTTCAGTGGATTCCAGACCTTAGTGGCTGTGCATAAGGATAAAGAGCATATTCACTGTCATCTGGTTACAAATTCTGTGAGTTATGAAGATGGAAGAAAACTGCATAACACCAAAAAGGATCTGGAACGTATGAAACAGCTTACCAATCAGATGTGCCGAGAACGTGGACTGACAGTAGCCGAAAAAGGAAAGCACTTTGATGGAAGTCAAATTGAAAAAGGGGAAGTCATTGCATGGAGCAAAGATAAATATAATCTGTTCCGACAGCAGGTGAAAGACAGCTTTGTAGCGGATTGCGCAATGGCAGTGTTAAAAGCACTGGAAAATTGTATCAGTAAAGAAAAGTTTATAGAAAAAATGAAACAGTTTGGATGGAATGTAAACTGGACAGAGAAACGGAAACACATCACCTTTCAGAACCAGGATGGGAAGAAAGTGCGAGACAGCAATCTGTCAAAAACTTTCCATTTGGACATCAGCAAGGAGGGTTTAGAGAATGAATTTAATGGAAATAGGCAAAAATCCAGAGATACAGAAAACAGAGACAGCAGAGCAACCGAAGAACTCAGAAACTATTACAGAGAGCTTGACGCAACCATCGCAGATGCCAGAGGAATCACCGATCAAGCTCAAAGTGGAGAGGGATATTCTCGTACAGAGTTTCGAGAAAGCGAAAGAGTTCATGCGAACACAGAAAAAGCAGATACAGACACTGGAAGAAGAGAAACAGATGATCTTATCCGACAGGCAGAGATTGCGAGAAGAAGTTCGGAAATCAACCGTAGAAATTCAGCGTCTGACAACCGAACTGTCCGAAACGCAGAAACTGAATCAATCGCTTCAGCAGAGCAACGACGATCTGAGAAACAGAAATGGATTAATGAGCAGGAGCGAGCAAGAGCAGCTCGAAGAAGAAATAAGAGACGTTCGGGACCAGAACTCTAAATTACAGATACAGGTGAATAAATCATCTGTTGAAGCGGTAGATGAAGCACAGAAGAAACAGAAAGAAGCAGAGAAAAAGATGGAGCAGGTAGAATCCAAAGCCCGTGACGAAAAGAAACGTGCTGAGCTGGAAATCCGTAAAGCGAAAAAAGAAGTAAAGGACAGAATGGAAAGTATGAAGTCTATAGAATATTTCTGGGGAATGGGATATATTACGGTAATCCTGTTTGCAATCATACAAAATGGTGCTTTTCAGAATGATTTCATAGATTTTTTCAGTATTCCCTTTACGTGGTATGTTCGATTTTGTGAATGGCTGATATATCCGACCTATGATAATGGATTTAACCAGAAAATAGCATATACTGGTGGAGAAGCGTGGGTTATTCGGTTTCTGGCAATCGTAGCTGTGCTTTTTATATTGGTGATTGTGATGGTAATGATTGTGGAAACAATAAAACAATACAAAAAAATGTGGGACGAAATTTCACAGATGTTTTTGATTGGAAGCCTTTCAGGGATAGCAGTGCTTGGAGATGTAATCAGAGGGTATCTACCTGTGAATTTGATCCTGTTATTTGTGTTTGTCAATATGGGAATCATGCTACTCAGAATGTATCTCCGAAAGAAACTTGATTATATGTAAGTTGTCATTTTAATGACCAGTCGAGGGGATGGGGTGCTAAACGGATGTTCAGTGAACATCCATTTAGCACTGACTGAAGTGGAACGTAGAAGATGAAAGCTCCATCAAGTTGCTGACAGCCAAATTTGCAGATGTGGATAGATGCAGAGAGTTCATTGCCAATACAATTTCTCTGAAGTGATAGCAGATAACAGGTCAGCAGGTCTTTCTAAAAAATAATCTGCTTTTATGTGCTTATTATGACTGCCCCATACTGCCAAAGCAAAATCAATTCCTGCATCTTCCGCACATTTACTGTCATATTTGCTGTCTCCAATATAAAGCACTTTACTATGGTCTGTTTTTGATAATTCCACATATTTCAAAATCGGTGCGGCATTGGGTTTATGTTCCTGTGTATCGTCTGCACATATGATTGTTTTAAAATAATGACTGATACCAAACGGACAAAAATCATGTGTAAATTCTTCCCTTGTCTTTGATGTGACAATCCCCATTTTATAATCCAGGCTTAGAAGATTTTTCAATAATTCAATGATTCCGTCAAATACTTTAATGGTATTTGTATAGTTACGCATATTTTTATCCCATAATTCTATCGCATAGGAAGTGTCTTTTATCTCAAGTTTTTTCAAAGCGTTTGTTCCTGTAATACCTAACGCAAATCTTAGTTCAGAACATGGTATCTTTCTCCCGGACAATTCCTTTATAGTTTCCTGTAAAGAATGTAATACAGCATATTCCGTATCAATCAGAGTACCGTCAATGTCAAAAACAATATGCTTATACTTCATGCTGCCACCTTTCCCTGCCTGTATCAAAATAACGTATTACCCTGCATGGATTCCCTACTGCAACACAATTAGGAGGGACAGGGCAGGTAACTACGCTTCCAGCCCCTATCACGCTGTTTTCTCCTATAGTGACTCCGGGAAGAAGAATACAGCCGCCGCCAATCCAGACGTTGTTTTCTATCTCTATCGGACGTGCATAGGTTCTGAAAAATGTTGTCTGACGTTCCATCCAATCCGGCACAAGCCTTTCCTGTGGCAAGACAGGATGTGAAGATGTATATATCTGCACATTTGACGCAATCAATACCCTGTCACCAATTCGGATAGTTTTGTTATCCACAAAGGTACAATTCATATTGATTATCACATCATTTCCCAAAAATATATTTTTTCCATAGTCACAATGAAAAGGCGTGTCGATTAACACGTTTTCTCCTATTCCACCCAACAGCTCCCGAAGAATAGAAGTGCGTTTTTCTATATCTCCATAATCAGAAAAATAATATTCCCTTGTTAATTCCCTTGTGCGGGCAATCTGCTTTAACGTATCGCTGTCTGCAGTTTCCAAAAAATCACTGGATTCGTAATACACAATATTCATCCTTAACGAAAACTGTTTTCCACAATACCCGGAAGCAGAGAATAGATAGAACAGCCGATCTGATTTTCAAACTGTTCTTTAATCTCTAAAATCCTTTTCCACCTGTCTATTGTCGCCGTGTGAACACCGTACCGTATTGTCACATCTACAAATCTCTTTTCCAAAAGACAGAATCCCGTCGGCATAGCCAATGCGTCACATAATTGTACAAGATGGTCATAATCATCATATACCGCATTTGCAACAAATTCTTTCATAAACAGGTAATCCTCATCACTAACATCAAACACACCGATAGATGTGGCAATATCCTGAATCATAAATGCGTGGGATATACATATTTGTGCAGCTTTTTCCCATCCGCGCTCCATACAGTACCGATAGCCGTCTATCAGATGCCTTTCCGAACTCACTCCGGCATAGCGGCCAATATCATGCAATAACCCGAAAATATATGCCTGTTCAGAAGATAAATCTTTACAATGTGATGCAATGTTTTTACAGGCTTCGGCTACAAACCGGGAATGATCTGCCCATGCTCCCGGATTGGATTCTGACGCTTCCCTTAATGCCAATTCTGCGGTTTGAAGGTTCAACTCCATTTTTAACTCCTTTCAAAAGGGCGGGGCCGAAAAATAAAACGCCCGGCCCTTTATAATGAAATATTTGCAGACAAATCAGCAATCCCCTGCATAGTACGAAACAATGTTCATATAGTCCGTTGGATTCGGAATTTCTAAAATAAGACACAGACAGTTTTTGTTTTGGAAGTATTGTCGCCACAAACTGTCCTGTATCTTTTCTTCCCCATTAATGTTTTGTTTTTTACCGTTCGGGCAGAGCATATATACTTTGCCAATGCAGGCATTGACAGTATCTAAAAAATTTTTCATGTTCAGAATGTTTAGTTTTATCACTTTGCGTTCACCTCCTGTAAATTGCTGATTTACTTTACAGGTATCATTATAATGCAAAAGACATAGGAAAAATATTTCTTTTCCGCCATTACATATCACTATTCTGCCATTTTTTTCTATATTCTGTAGGTGAACAATATGCATATTCCCGAAAAACTTTTCCAAAATAACTGCTGCTCACTAAACCGCACTCATGGCTGATAACGGTAATAGGTTCCTGCCCCTTTGCCAACATCTGACAGGCAATTTGTAGACGATAAGTTGTTATATACTCTACGGGTGTCATGTGTAGACAGTCATGGAACACTCTATAACACTCCCTTTCGCTTAGATATGCTGCCGCAGCAAGTTCCGGAATAGATATTTTTTCTCTGTAATGTTCATGAATGTATATCATCATCAACTTTATTTTATCGTTGCTTTTGTTATGTTCCCCTTTCTTTTCACGCATAGAGCAAGATAGTTCAAAAAGCATGAGCCATATTTCAGTTAGGGCTTCCCGCAGTTTTATTTCATATCCAAATTCATCACTGGATAAACGAAATGAGGCAGCAAGCAATTTCAAAATTCTTTCTTCTTCTGCATTGCCCGGAAAAAGCGGGATTACCTCAATCTGCGGGGCTGTTATGACAGGCGCAATATATTTTTGTTCAATCCTGCTTCCCTGTTCTCCGGCAAGTAAGGAAACATCGAAAATATGAAGTAGCTGTATATTCTTTTCTCTCTGCGATATTGCTTTTGTCATATGGAGTACATTGGGATTTATCATGCCGCCGCTTCCAGCCGGAAACAATATTTTTCCTCCTGGCGTATCATATTCAATGCTGCCGCTTTCCATATAAAAAAGTTCCACTGTCCTGTGCCAGTGCCACGGTACATAACCCCCTATATACTTGTCAAGTTCTGCCCTCGAAGCGATATAGGGAAAATCTTTTTCAAAATCTGGAAGCAATTCTTCCTTGCTTCCGGTATAAAATTCAATGCTATGGATATTTTTCATGTCTGTTCACCTGTACATCTGGGATTTTGTATCTACTTTATAGGTTAAATATACGGAAATCCATTTTAAATTTTCGGTTTGTAGTTTTAAAAGTTTTTTCGCCATTGTTTCTTAGGTTCATATTTTCCACAATCATCACAGGTATACGGCCAGTTGATTTTCCATTCAAAATATTCATCTCTGGTAATCACACCGGATTTCAGTTCATCCATTCGAACCACCCATTCTTTTAGAAAATCATTCAGAACTCCATAATCAAACCACATACAGACAGGAGCATGAGCCGGCCAGCTATCATTGTCGTGATAGTAAACGGAAGTGTCTGCTACTTCATTGCATTTTTCACCAGGAAATTTCCGAGGAAGAAACAGATGCAGGGCAGATGGATTAAATTCATCCAGCCAGAAAAGCAGTTCCATCATTTCGGAAGCGTCACGTCCAGCGGTATCATAGAGGGTATAAGGATTAACATCAAGAGCCTTAGCCATTTTATCAACCAGATCTTTTTTTGGAACACGAACACCTTTTTCATATTGTACAATTCTATGCTGATCGGTCAGTCCGATCTTCTCTGACAGTTCTTTTTGTGTCATTTTCCGGAATGTCCGGATTTTTTTTAGTTTCAGATTAAAATTCATAAAGTCACCTCTGCATTAGTCCTGATAAACATCCATAGAAGATAGTAAAATCAAGAAATGAATAACTATTTGTCCATATTATAACACAAGATAGCAGAAAATCAATAAAAAAGAGTACAAAAAAGAACCTAAAACGCATGAAGTGCTATTGACATTAGCAGTAACTGGGGATATAATGGCATTAAATCGGAGTAGGTACAAAAATGTATACTTACAAAAACTTTTGATTGTTGAACCTTGAAAATTAAATGAGCTGTATGGGTGCCTTTCGGGGCTTAAAGGTAACACAGGATTCCACCGCTGTATCAGAGAGTAGTATGTGGAAACCGAAGATACTCCGGCAACGGCTGGTATGCCCCCGAAGAAGCTGCCAGTATTCAGAAAGATTTCTGATAGAGGTCAATTGTAACGTTGACACCGCCATATACAAATGGAAGCCAACACGCTGAACGGAATGGAAAATCATCGTAAGAAATCCAAATAAAAAGTAGATGTACTGACAACGGACATAACCGCTGTCTGGGAGGTGATGCAGAAGAATACGGAGGAAAGGAGGTAGGTGCATCATGAGAAAAACAACAGAGTATAAGGCTGAGGACCGTCTGACGGTAGATATTGAAGGATTAATGGCAATGTTATCCTGCGGAGAAGTAACTGCAAAGAAAATTGCAGATTATGCAGAAGCAAGAGTGATTATTGGAAGACGTGTTCTTTATAACGTGGATAAGATAAAAAAATATATTGATGCAATGGCAGTGTAATGAAAGATGAGAGGATAAAATACAACAACTTTCCTTCGGAATGAAAAGTAAAAAAGGGAAAAATTCCTGTAAACAAGGCAGATAAAAATTAGCATTTTGCAGGAATTTACCCTTGGAAATCATAAAATATTATGTTAATCTGTGAGCAGATATCAGACAGTAAATGACTGATACCGACAGGACAAAAATCATTCCGAATAACGAAAAATGAAGTGAAAGGAATGATTGATATGGCAAGAAAAGATAATAAAGGCAGAAATTTAAAAACAGGTGAATACCAGCGCCCGGATGGACGTTATGAGTATCGCTACAAGGATGAAATTACCGGAAAGCGTAATTCGGTTTATGCAGCTGATCTGGCGAGTCTGCGAGAAATGGAAAAGAAGATCAATAAGGATATGGAGGATCTGCTTATTACAGACGCATCAGTCAAGAAGCTGACTGTAAATACGTTGTTTGAGCGATACATGGCAACAAAGAATATCAAGGAAAGAACGAAAAAGAATTATATCTGTATGTGGGACTACCGGATACGAAATACTTTGGGAAACATTCGTGTTGTAGATTTTAAGACATCTCACGTAAGGATGTTCTTTTCCGCATTGTCAGATGAAGGACTGGCACACAGTACGATCAAAGGTCTTTATGGCTTATTGAATCCCAGTTTTGAACTGGCAGTGGAAGATGGGATTATCCGTAAGAATCCGGTAACAGGAACACTTGGAGATTACGGGGCTCCGGCAAAGGAGAAAGAAGCACTGACACTGGAACAGCAGGAAAAACTTCTGAAGTTTGTTGAACAGAGTAATGTGTATAAGCCTCATCTTCCAATGATGCAGGTTATGTTTGGGGCTTGCCTGAGAGTGAGTGAAACCATCGGCTTAACCTGGTCGGATGTGGATATGAAGAACCGAGAGATCCATGTAGGTGGACAGCTTGTGTATTATGAAGGTGATGAAGGGTATTGTTTCCATGATTCAGAAACCAAAACGGATGCAGGAATCAGAGACATTCCTATGACACAGATGGTATATGATGCGTTCCGTGAACAGAGAGAGCTGAACCTGATGCTTGGTTTACAGAGTAATGTGGAGATTGGTGGACGCAGTGGATTCATCTTCAATACAAAGCATGGACGTCCGATCATGCCGGCGGGAGTGAACAGCTTTCTGAAAAATATTGTCAATGCCTATAATAAGAAAGAAGGCAAACTGGCAGAAGAAGAGAAGCGAGAGCCGGAGCTGATGCCGCCTATTTCATCGCATACTCTTCGTCATACGGGATGTACCAGACTGGGTGAGAATAATGTCAATCCCAAAGTTATGCAGTATGTGATGGGGTGCTGGATGTCCGGTGGACATCCGTTTAGCACCGACCGCAGCGGAGCGAAGAACATTCGGATGCACAGATCACAATGAATGTCTACAATCATATTGCAGAGAAGTCTCATGTGGAGAACGAGATGTCTAAAATGAACCTGCCGGAAACCGTACCTGCTGTGGTATAAACCAGAAGCCGTTGTCGTAAAATGTGGTAAGAAAATCAGACGAATATATTTTTCCAAGAATTTGTCGTAAAAATGTGGTCAAATCAAGAAAATCGAGTGCGAAAGCAAGTGAAAAATCCCTGTGAAGCCCGTAAAATCAGGGCTTCACAAAATAATTAGCACTCACCTCTTGACAGTGCTAACAAATAGTGTTATAGTTCTCCTAGAACAAGAAAAAAGCACAGCATTTCCGGTATGCGAATATTGGAAATGCTTTTCATAGAATAGGAGGAAAGCCTATGAATATCAGTAAATTTACACAGAAATCCGTACAGGCTGTCCAGGATCTTGAAAAGATTGCTTATGAATATGGCAATCAGGAGATCGAAGAGGAACACCTTCTGTATGCTTTGCTGACACAGGAGGACAGCCTGATCCTCAAGCTGATCGAGAAGATGGAAATACAGAAGGAATATTTTATTGACACAGTTAAGAGGGCGCTGGATGCCAGAGTTAAGGTTTCCGGTGGAGAGCTTCGATTTGGTCAGTATCTGAACAAGGCACTGGTCAGTGCAGAGGACGAAGCGAAGGCTATGGGAGATGAGTATGTATCGGTTGAGCATCTGTTTCTTTCCATGCTGAAGAATCCAAGCCCGAGCATGAAGAAGCTATTCAATGAATTCGGAATCACCAGAGAGCGTTTTCTTCAGGCATTATCTACAGTCAGGGGAAACCAGAGAGTTGTCAGTGACAACCCGGAGGCAACCTATGATACCCTGAATAAATACGGTGAGGATCTTGTGGAGAAGGCGAAGAATCAAAAGCTTGATCCGGTGATCGGCCGTGATATGGAGATCCGGAATATTATCCGTATCCTTTCTCGTAAGACCAAGAACAACCCGGTTCTCATCGGTGAGCCTGGCGTTGGTAAAACAGCAGCCATCGAGGGACTGGCACAGCGTATTGTGGCAGGAGATGTACCGGAAGGTCTTAAGAATAAGAAGATTTTTGCCCTGGATATGGGTGCGCTGGTTGCAGGTGCCAAGTATCGTGGTGAGTTTGAGGAACGTCTGAAAGCGGTACTTGAGGAAGTGAAGAAGAGTGAAGGACAGATCATTCTGTTTATCGATGAGCTTCATCTGATCGTGGGTGCAGGTAAGACAGATGGCGCCATGGACGCAGGAAACATGCTGAAGCCTATGCTTGCCAGAGGTGAGCTGCACTGTATCGGTGCAACAACTCTGGATGAGTACCGACAGTACATTGAGAAGGATGCTGCACTTGCCCGTCGTTTCCAGCCGGTTATGGTAAATGAGCCGACAGTGGAAGACACCATTTCCATTCTCCGTGGCCTGAAGGAAAGATATGAGGTATTTCACGGTGTTAAGATCACAGACAGTGCTCTGGTTGCAGCTGCCACACTTTCACACAGATACATTACAGACCGTTTTCTTCCGGATAAGGCCATCGACCTTGTTGATGAAGCCTGTGCGCTGATTAAGACGGAGCTGGATTCCATGCCGACAGAGCTGGATGAGCAGAGACGTAAGATCATGCAGCTGGAGATTGAAGAGTCTGCCCTGAAAAAAGAAACTGACAACTTAAGTAAAGAGCGTCTGGCTGATCTGCAGAAAGAACTTGCAGAGCTGAGAGATACTTTTAATACTCAGAAAGCTCAGTGGGATAATGAGAAGCATTCCGTAGAGAAGCTTCAGAAATTACGTGAGCAGATCGAGGATATCAATAAACAGATCCAGAAAGCAAAACAGAATTACGATCTGGAGAAAGCAGCAGAGCTGCAGTATGGCGAGCTGCCGAAGCTTCAGCAGCAGCTGGAGATTGAGGAAAAGCAGGTTAAGGAGAGTGACAGAAGCCTGGTACATGAGGCTGTCACAGATGATGAGATTGCTCGTATCATTTCCAGATGGACCGGTATTCCGGTAACCAAGCTGACAGAAGGCGAGAGAACCAAGCTGCTGGGCCTTGAGGATGAGCTGCACAAACGTGTAGTAGGACAGGATGAGGGTGTTCGTCTTGTAACAGATGCGATCCTTCGTTCCAAAGCCGGAATCAAGGATCCCACAAAGCCAATCGGTTCCTTCCTGTTCCTCGGACCAACCGGTGTTGGTAAAACAGAGCTTGCCAAGACTCTGGCTGCCACACTGTTTGACGATGAGCAGAATATGGTCCGTATCGATATGAGTGAATACATGGAGAAATATTCCGTGTCCCGTCTGATCGGAGCGCCTCCAGGATATGTCGGATATGAGGAAGGCGGACAGCTGACAGAGGCCGTTCGAAGAAAACCGTACAGTGTTGTTCTTTTTGATGAGATCGAGAAGGCTCACCCGGATGTATTCAATGTACTTCTGCAGGTACTGGACGATGGACGTATCACGGATTCACAGGGACGTACGGTTGATTTTAAGAATACGATCCTGATCATGACTTCCAACATTGGTTCTCCGTACCTTCTTGACGGTATCGACGAGAAGGGAGATATCAAACCGGAGGCACAGGAACAGGTTATGAATGATCTTCGTGGTCATTTCCGCCCGGAATTTCTGAACCGTCTGGATGAGATCATCATGTTCAAGCCGCTGACCAAGGATAATGTAGGTAAGATCGTAGATCTTATGGTCAAAGAGCTCAGCGACCGTCTGGCTGACCAGGAGCTTTCTCTGGAGCTTACAGATGCTGCCAAACAGATGGTAGTGGATAACGGTTATGATCCTGTTTACGGCGCACGTCCTCTGAAGCGTTATCTCCAGAATTATGTGGAGACACTGACAGCAAAGAAGATCCTTTCCGGTGATGTACATGCCGGAGATACCATTGTGCTGGATGTGAAGGACGGAGCGTTTACCGTCAGCACGAAGTAAAAAATAACTCCATAAAGTTATGATAGATTGACAAGGAAAAGAACTGTCGGTTCTGATAGAAATTCATTTCAGGATGAAAATCGGAACCAAGCAGTTCTTTTTTTGGACAAGGAATGGAATATTTTTATCAGATACTGAAGAAATAAAAAATCCTGAAAAATTTTTTACTGGCTCTTGACAAAAAATAAAATTGGTAAGATAGTAAATCTGATATTTCAGATCAGACAGCTATCCAGCAGCATCTGGGATATTGGATAAATATCAGACAAAAGGATGGAAACAGATTATGATACCAAAGGACCCGGTAATGCTTTTAAGTTACGTAAATACACAGCTGCGGGATTTTTACAGATCCCTGGATGCCTTCTGTGAGGACAGAGGACTTAACAGGAAAGAACTGGAGGATAAGCTTGACATGATCGATTATGCTTATGATCCGGCTGTGAATCAGTTTGTATAAGAAAATCAGGAACAGAAAGAAGTACCCGTTTCGAATAAAAAAAACGAAGCGGGTATTTTTTTGTGGAAAAATAGGAAAAACAGCAGAAAATAAATTAGTTTAACAAATTAATTAATAGATTTCAGGTGGAAATTAAAGAAGCTGTAAATCTTAAAAAAGTGTAAAATCCACAAAAATCAATTGCATTTTTTGTGCAGATGTATATTATATATAGTTAGCCGACTAATTAAAAAAGAAGATCACTGCTTCGTATATCATTAACAAAGAGCAGGTGTCTGATCGGATGAGAGAGGAGTGACAGCGTGTTTTGTAAGGAGGAAGATGAGAAAGAAAGGCAGAGCAGTTTTTTATCTCTGTTTATGAAGGTAGACCGTCATTTTATGACGAAATGCTTTGGTCAGATGCAGGAGCTTGGGATTTATCCGGGACAGATCCCGGTTCTGGGGCTTGTGTCCGGAAGGGATGGCCTGAGTCAGCGGGAAATTGCAAAGATCCTGCATATCAAGCCGCCTACGGTAAATGTATCGATACAGAGACTGGAGAAAGCAGGCTTTCTTTATAAGAAACCGGATGAAAAGGATCAGCGTGTGACCAGGATCTACATGACAGAAAAGGGAAAGGAAATCAAGGCAAAAGCACTGGAACGGATCCATAAAAATGAGGCCGTGATGATGGAAGGCTTCAGTGAGGCGGAACAGTGCCTGCTTCGGAGATTTCTGGAGCAGATCCTTGTAAATATCGAAAAGATCCAGCCGGAGGAAGCCATAGAAAAGCTTCAGCCGGAGGACATGACAGAAAGGAAGGAACAGAAACGTGATTAAACTGATGAAATATCTGAAACGATCTGCAGGTTACATCGTACTCATCATTGCGCTTCTTTTTCTTCAGGCATACTGTGATCTGTCTCTGCCGAATTACACATCAAATATCATTAATGTGGGAATTCAGCAGAACGGTATTGAAGACAGTGTTCCTGAGAAGATCAGAAAGACGTCTATGGACAGTCTGAAGCTGTTTATGGAAGAGGATGATGCGAAAACTGTGGATGGATTTTATGAGGAAGAGGGAGATGATCTGGTATTAAAGGATAAAATCTCCAAAGAAGACAGAGAAGAACTCAACGATATCTTCGGCAAACCGATGGTGATCGTTTCTACTCTGACGTCCGACAGTGAGGAATCAAAGGCAGCTCTTGCAAAAATGGGAATCCCGGAAGGGACGGATCCACTGGCGGCTCTTTCTCAGATGCCGGCAGAGGCTTTGGCTGCTATGAAGGACCAGGTCGGAGAAAAGATCGACAAGATGCAGGAATCCATCATCACACAGGCAGGTGTTTCCTATGTTCGTGTAGAATATGAAGCTATGGGTGAAGATGTGGATGCCATACAGATGGATTACATGAAAGCAACAGGTATCCGCATGGTGCTGATGGCACTGGTCACCATGATGGCTGCAGTATGTGTGGTATTTCTTTCATCCAGAGTTGCTGCATCTATGGGACATGATCTCCGTGGGCTGGTTTATAACAAAGTCATAGGTTTTTCCAGCAGAGAGTACCATAAGTTTTCAACAGCATCCCTGATCACACGATGCACGAACGATATCCAGCAGATCCAGCAGGTAATGGCTATGATGTTCCGTATCGTGCTTTACGCGCCGATCCTTGGAATCGGTGGTGTGATCCGCGTGCTTCAGAGAGATTCCTCCATGACATGGATCCTTGGGGTGGCCATTGTACTGATCATGGCATTTATGGCAATGCTGTTCAGGATCGCAATGCCGAAATTTACAGCCCTGCAGACCATGGTAGATAAGCTGAACCTGGTAACAAGAGAAATCCTTACCGGTATTCCGGTTATCCGTGCATTCAGCCGGGAGAAACACGAGGAGGAGCGTTTTGAGGATGCAAATATCACTCTGACGAAGACAAACCTCTTTGTAAACCGTTGTATGACATTTATGATGCCGGTGATGATGCTGATCATGAACGCAGTTTCCGTACTGACCATCTACAGCGGTTCTTATGCAGTAGACAGCGGAAGCATGCAGGTTGGTGATGTTATGGCGTTTATCCAGTATGCAATGCAGATCATCATGTCATTTTTGATGATCACAGCAATGTCTATCATGCTGCCGAGAGCAAATGTATCTGCACGCCGTATCAACGAGGTGCTTGAGACAGAAGTCAGTGTCCAGGATCCGGAGGATCCGGTACAGCCTTCCCAGGATGTGAAGGGGACTGTAGAATTTGATCATGTAAGCTTCGCATATCCGGAGGCAGGAGAGAATGTTATCACAGACATTTCCTTCAAGGCAGAAAAAGGTGAGACAGTAGCGATCATCGGAAGTACAGGAAGCGGTAAGAGTACACTGATCAATCTGATCCCGCGTTTCTATGATGCAACAGAAGGATCTGTGAAAGTGGATGGCGTGGATGTCCGGAAAATGACACAGAAGGATGTCCGTGACAGGATCGGTTATGTTCCGCAGAAGGGTGTACTTTTCTCAGGAACCATTGATTCCAATATCCGTTACGGAAAGACAGAGATTTCGGAAGATGCAGTGAAAAAAGCAGCAGAGGTTGCACAGGCTACGGAGTTTATCGACACCAAGCCGGAGCGATATAAGACTCCGATCGCACAGGGAGGAAGCAATGTTTCCGGTGGACAGAAGCAGAGGCTTTCCATTGCCAGAGCTATCGCAAAAGATCCGGAGATCTTTATCTTTGATGACAGCTTTTCCGCACTGGATTTCAAAACAGACA
The DNA here is from genome assembly GCF_900101315.1 of Blautia sp. SF-50. Lineage (NCBI taxonomy): Bacteria > Bacillati > Bacillota > Clostridia > Lachnospirales > Lachnospiraceae > Blautia > Blautia sp. SF-50. The sequence continues at coordinate 102,077 of NZ_FMUW01000001.1, read as the reverse complement.
GCACACTTCGAAAAGCGCTGAAAGAACATACAAAAGAAGCAACAACCATTATCGTGGCACAGCGTATCAGTACGATCTTAAATGCAGATAAGATCCTTGTACTGGATGATGGACATATGGCAGGGATCGGAAGCCATAAGGAGCTGATGAAGTCCTGCGAGGTATATCGCCAGATTGCCATGAGTCAGTTATCAGAGGAGGAATTGGCATGAGTCAGCAGAGAAGAAGAGGTCCGATGGGCGGACACGGAATGCAGCCAACAGAGAAGGCCAAGGACTTCAAAGACTCCATGAAAAAGCTCTTTGGCTATATGGGCAGATATAAATTTCGTTTTATCCTGATGTTTATCTTTGCAGTGGCAGGTACAGCGTTTAATATTGCAGGCCCGAAGATACTTGGAAAAGCTACCACAGAGCTGTTCAATGGTCTGGTTGCTAAGGTAAACGGTACAGGCGGTATTGATTTCGGTAAGATCGGAATGATCCTTCTGTGGACTTTGGGACTGTATGTGGCAAGTGCATGCTTTTCCCTGATCCAGGGATTTGTCATGACGGGGATCTCCAATGATGTTACATACAATCTCCGAAAGGATATTTCAAAGAAGATCAACCGTCTGCCAATGAATTATTTCGAGAGCAGAACAAACGGTGAGATCCTTTCCAGGGTGACAAATGATGTGGATACCCTGCAGATGAGCATCAACCAGAGCATGACACAGCTGATCACATCCGTAACAACACTGATCGGTGTATTTATCATGATGCTTTCCATCAACGTGTGGATGACACTGGCAGCAGTGCTGATCCTGCCGGTTTCCATGCTTATCATTAATAAAGTGATGAAACACTCCCAGAAATATTTCCAGGCACAGCAGGAGTATCTGGGAAAAGTAAATGGTCAGGTTGAGGAAAATTTCGGCGGCCATGATGTGGTAAGAGTATTCAACAAAGAGCAGGATGCGCTGAAGGAATTTGAGCATGACAACCAGAAGCTTTATGAGTCTGCATGGAAGTCACAGTTCTTTTCCGGAATGATGATGCCGATCATGCAGTTTGTGGGAAATCTGGGATATGTGATGGTGGCACTTCTCGGAGGGATTTTTGCCATCAAAGGAACTATCGAGGTTGGAGATATCCAGTCCTTCTTCCAGTATATCCGTAACTTTACACAGCCGATCCAGCAGATCGCCCAGGTTACAAACCTTCTGCAGTCCTCGGCGGCAGCTTCTGAGCGGGTATTTGAATTTCTTGAGGAGCCGGAGGAAGAACTTCAGCCGGAGAACCCGGATTCCATTGAGGGACTGGAAGGAAATGTACAGTTTGAGCATGTGAAATTCGGTTATAATCCGGATAAGATCATTGTAAATGATTTTTCCGCAGATGTGCATGACGGTCAGAAGATCGCCATTGTAGGACCTACAGGTGCAGGAAAAACGACGATCGTAAAGCTGCTGATGCGTTTTTATGATGTAAATGGCGGAAGCATCAAGGTTGACGGACATGATATCCGGAACTTCAACCGCAGCAATCTCCGTGAGATGTTCGGAATGGTGCTGCAGGACACCTGGCTGTTTTCTGGAACTATTATGGAAAATATCCGCTACGGAAGACTGGACGCAACGGATGAAGAGGTGATCGCAGCAGCAAAAGCGGCCCATATCCATAACTTTATCATGCAGCAGCCCGGCGGCTATCAGATGGTCCTGGATGAGGAAACCAGTAATGTTTCTCAGGGGCAGAAGCAGCTGCTTACCATTGCAAGAGCAATTCTGGCAGACAATAAGATCCTGATCCTGGATGAGGCCACATCTTCCGTTGATACAAGAACAGAAATGCAGATCCAGAAGGCTATGGATAACCTGATGAAGGGCAGAACCAGCTTTGTTATCGCCCACAGACTTTCTACCATTAAGGATGCAGATCTGATTCTTGTCATGAAGGACGGAGATATCATTGAGCAGGGAAATCATGAAGAGCTCCTGGCACGGAAGGGCTTCTATGCGGATCTGTATAACAGTCAGTTTGAACAAAAACAGGCATAATCCTGTTTTTGTTCATGAGGAAGTAGCGAAGCGGATTCCGAATGTCTGCTTTGCTGAAAGAGGCACAGGCATAAGATAACCTGAGTATTGGGCAGGATTACAGCACCGGAAATGTACTTCCATCCGAAAAACGGATCGGCCACGTTTCCGGTGCTTTTTTTGCGGATTTTTTCAGGTTAATGTGGTGAATAAATATTGTATAATTCATATAAAAATGATGGGAATAATAATATAAATTATATGAAAATAGCACAAAATCGTAAGAAAGTACAGTCTGTTCGGAAGAATAAAGAGGAATTCCATGATTCATACAGTATAATAGGATATATCGAGTGTGTGGAAAAACTACAAACTGGAAAATGCGGAATGTTAAAGAGAAGAGAGGTATTTTTATTATGAAACAGAAAGCAATGGATATGAAACTTGTAGTAAAACCGTTGGTTGGATGTCTGACACATACACATTTCTGGGAGGGACCATGTCGTGCCGGACATAAAGAGGATATGACTGTTGAAGCTGAGACAAAAGCAGCTGATGAGGCATTCAAAAATTCAGTTAAGGGATTACAAGGGGTTATTGATGAGGTAGAATTCACGGAGCCTGTGGATGTCCGCTATAATGAGTCTTTTGTTGTAGATAAAGACCTTTTTGCAAAAATCGGAGAGGATGTTGATGAGATCGATTGCTTCCTCTGCATGGGATGGAGAATTCCTAAGCTTGAGCGTTTCGGAAAGCCGGTCGTTATCTGGCAGAACGGAAACGAAGGAATTGATTTTGCAGCATACTGCCGTTCCATCGGAGTAGAGGCATATGTATGTATGGATCTTCAGGATGTGAATGAGATCATGCATATTCTCTGGGTAAGAAAAGCAGTTCGCAATACAAGGGCGCTTGTACTGACAGCAGGATCTCAGCCTACATTCGGAATTCAGAGTCTGATCCGCGATCCGGAGATCCTTCGTCAGCGTTACGGAGTTGAAGTGGTGAAGCTTCCATTTACATCCATTTTCAAATATATGGATGAGATCACAGATGAGGAAGCAAAGCCGATTGCAGATAAGATCATTGCTGGATCTACTGATACACAGGTAAACACAGACTGGTTTATCAATGACGTGAAATATTATCTGGCTGCCAAAAAGATGATGGATATTTATGACTGCAACGCTTTCTCAACCGCATGTCATGAGCTCTGTACAACAGAAATCCCGCAAAACCGTAAATTCACACCATGTATGTGCCATTCCATCATGAAAGACGAGGGAATTCCAAGCGGATGTGAGGAAGATCTTAATGCACTGATGGCCATGCTGATCATGCAGTATGCCGGAAAACGTCCGGCATTCATGGGTAACCCGAACCACGAGACAGACGAGCTTCTCCGCATCCACCATGCAGTACCGGCTCTTCAGATGAACGGTTATGGAACAAAACCGCTGGCATACAAACTCTGGGCATTCACAGGCCAGGGATTCGGTGGAAAACTGCAGGTTGACTTCACAGAGAACGATGATGATTATATCACACTTGGACGTTTCAATCCGGCAGGCGATACCATGTGCATCAAGAAAGGCAAGGTTATCCGTTCTGAATATGCAGATACATACTGCAGTCCGTTCTACTACATCCAGATGGACGATGCAAGAGAATTCATGCACAATCTTGCAGGATTCGGACATCATCAGGTGCTGATCTTCGGTGATTACACAAAGATGATCAAGAAGATTGCAAAAATTATGAACTTCAATATTCTGGAAGGATGATTGGATGATATATCTGAACAACGGGGCAACTTCCTGGCCGAAGCCCCCTGCTGTTTTGGAAGCTGTGCAGGCGTGCCTTAGCGGCACGCCTGCTTCGCAGTTCCGGGGCGGCAGCTCGATCATGAAAAAAGATGTGGAAGTACTTTGCCGGGAAAAACTGGGACAGCTCCTTGGAATCAGGGAAACAGAGAGAATATTTTTTACATCAGGGGCAACAGAAAGCATGAATACAGTCCTTGGGGGGCTGGACTACGGTGAAAAAGGCAGTAGCATCCTGGTAACGCAGACAGAGCATAACAGTGTGCTACGTCCGGTATATAATCTGGAACAGCTGAGAGAACATCCGGTGCTGGTAGTGAAGTGTACGATAAACGGGACAGTGACGGAAGGAGCCCTGGAAACAGCAGTACGACCGGACAGCCGTGTGCTGATCGTGAACCACTGTTCCAACGTGACAGGCTGTGTGCAGGATATGGAGATGATCCGGGAATTTGTAAAGAGACATGGACTGATCCTGATCGTGGATGTGTCGCAGAGTGCTGGCTGTATCCCTGTTGATGCAGATAAATGGGAAGCAGATGCGCTTATTTTTACAGGCCACAAAAGTCTGATGGGAATTCAGGGAACCGGCGGATTTTATGTCAGGAGCGGAATTGAGCTGAAGCCTCTGAAATATGGGGGAACCGGAAGAAACAGCGCACAGCTTACCTACGAGAACAAAGATTATGAGTATGAGGTAGGAACTCAGAACATGCCGGGAATCACAGGACTTCTGGCTGGGGCGGAGTTTATTGAGCAGACAGGACTTGCGGCAATTATGGAAAAAGAAGCTCGTCTGATGGAAATGCTTTATTGTGGTCTGGAACAGATAGAGGGTGTAAGGAGCTACGGAAACCATGACGTATGCAGAGGACCTGTGATGAGCCTGAATTTTCAGGGACTGAAAGCTTCGGATGCCGCGTATATTCTGGAAAGCGGATATGGGATCATTGTCCGTTCAGGGCTTCACTGTTCGCCATTGATCCATAAGGCAATGGGAACAGAAGAGGGCGGAACTGTGAGAGTAAGTGTTTCGTGGTTTACGGAGGAGAAGGATATAAAGGAATTTTTAGGAGCTGCGAAGGAAATAGCAGCATCTGTGGCACGGAATATTTAGCAGGCAAGTTACAGAGCAAATTTATACGGATGTATTACGAAGAACGATCACAGGAATCAGTCATATAGGGCAGACAGCAGATCCACGGGAAATCTGCCTGTAAAGGAAAGGGGAATACACGATTATGAAAATAATAGGAAAACAGCCTTCCAGGGAAAAATGTGCAGAATCCGGCTGGTTTGCCTGGGATTATCTTCTGGATGAACCGGTAGAGCGGGAATTCATTCTGAAGCTGAGACCATTGGGTGGATTCACATATCTTGATATTCTGAAACAGCCGTTTTTTAAGATTGACAGCGATTACTATATGATAAAAGGAATTCAGGGTAATGATTATTTCCGCATTGCTGTCCATGGGAAGCACGAAGATCAGCTGGAAGAGTTAGAACGAACTATCACAGATTGCATGGAAAAATAATATCTGCTATAATATTGTGAGCGTAAGAAGACACTGGAAAGGCTGCCGGTCCTGCCGGAAACAGCTGATGCGATGACAGTGTCTGCGTTTACAGGAGGCAGAATTTGCGATTAGAGAGAGACAACATACCCCTTGACAAAGAATTTCCTTTTCAGATTTCAGAGGTGGAACTGACACCGGAGAACAGTCGGCCTGGAAGTTATCACTGGCACAGCTATTTCGAGATCACCTGTGTGTTGGGGGGCAAGGGAAATTATTTTGTAAACGGGCAGGAATATACAATGGAAGAAGATGACATCATCATCTTCAATAATGTGGAGCCTCATGGATGGAAGCTGATCGGTGGAGACATGAAGCTTCTTGTGATGATCTTTTCACCGGAATTCGTGGCCGAAAAGCTGAGTATTTTTGATACGGAATATCTGAAGCCTTTTGTTGAGAGAGGAAGTAATTTTAAGAACCGTATCGGCAGGGAAGAAGAGGTAAGCGGAGAGATCCGTTCCAGTATCTGGGAGATCTATCACGAATGGCAGCAGAAAAAAGAAGGCTATCCGCTGATGATCAAGGCGAATGTACTTCGCATCCTTACCATGCTGATCCGGGCTTATCAGGATGAGAGCAAGTCAGGGGAAATGCTCCGTGAGAAGAAAAATGCAATGAAGCGTCTTGAGCAGGCTTTTAATTACATAGATGATCATTACTGTGAGAAGATCACTCTGGAAGAAGTTGCTTCTTCCGTATATATGAGTTCCAACTATTTTTCTTCTTATTTCCGTAAGGTGACAAATATCAGTTTCAGCGATTATGTCACAAGGATGAGGATCAACCATGCGCGTGAGCTTCTTCGGGAAACAGATAAAAATGTTACGGAAATCGCCATGGAATGCGGATTTAATAATATTTCCAATTTTTACAGACTTTACAAAAAACACGTGGGGAAACCGCCGAAAGATGAGAAGCAGAAGAAACAGTAAAAATAGTTAAAATTCATGAGCGGATAAGTCATAGACGGAAATCAGGCTTCGATGTTAGGATAAAAGTAAGAAATTTTGTCCTGATATCGGAGCTTTTTTATTAGAAAGGCTCCGATATCAGAAACGGAATATTAATGTCTGATTTACCGGACAGATAAGGAGAAGGGAAATTATGGTTAAAACAGATAGCTATGTACAGTTTGAAGCAGGAAAGCTGACATACCGGGTGGTTCCGGTGACAGAGGAGATCATCCGCATGATCGTTTCCGGAAAAGAGATCAAAGAGGCACAGGACTCCCTGATCATTGAGAAAAAAGAATATCCTGAGGTTGATTTTTCAGCAGAGGAAAATGCAGGAAGTATCATTGTGAAAACTGTGAAAGTTTGTGCAGAGATCAACACTGCATCCGGTGATATCATCTGGAAGCATGCAGACGGAAGCAAGTGGCTTTCCCAGAAGAAACCGGAACTGACTGAAACAGATGTGATCCACTATAATACAGGCGATGAGGAGCCGATCATCAACCGTGTAAAGACAGTTGACGGTGAGAGGAATTTTATCCAGAATCTGAAAGCTGAGAAAGTAAGAACAGCATATCGTGGAAAACTGTTCTTCACATGGAAAGAGGATGAGGAAATCCATGGGCTTGGCCAGGCAGAGGAAGGTATTTACAATTACAGAGGTCACTGCCAGTACTTATATCAGCATAACATGCGTATCCCGATGCCGGTTTTGGTTTCCACAGAAGGATATGGAATTCTTGTTGACTGCTGTTCACTTATGACTTTTAATGATGATCTGAAAGATTCCTATCTGTTTCTGGATACTGTAGATCAGATCGATTATTATTTTATGGGCGGTCATACTATGGATGAGATCATCCATGATTACCGTTATCTTACAGGCAAGGCGCAGATGCTGCCGAAATGGGCTTATGGCTATGTACAGTCCAAAGAGCAGTATTACACGGCAAAAGAGCTTCTTGAGATTGTTCGCCACTACCGTAAGATCGGGGTTCCGCTTGACTGTGTGGTACAGGACTGGAATACCTGGGATCCTGGAAACTGGGGCGAGAAGATCCTGGATCAGAAGCGTTACGGAGATATGAAAGAATGTGCGGAGGAAATCCACAAACTGAATGCCCATACCATGGTTTCCGTATGGCCGAATATGAATGCAGGCGGCAAGAACCATACAGAGTTTTTTAAGACTGGTCATCTTCTTTATGATTATGCGACTTATGATGCTTTTAATGAAGAAGCGAGAGAAATGTACTGGAAACAGGCACAGGAAGGACTTTTTGACCAGGGCTTTGATTCCTGGTGGTGCGATTCCACAGAACCGTTTTCCGGTCCTGACTGGAGTGGTGCAGCAAAGAGAGAGCCATGGGAAAGATATGAGCTTGTCGGCGGTGAGCACAAGAAATATCTGGATCCTGCTGTTGCCAATGCTTTTGCACTGATGCATGCAAAGGGAATTTATGAGAATCAGAGAAAAACTACAGAAGAGAAACGAGTTCTTAACCTGACACGTTCCGGCTATGCTTCCGGCCAGAAATATTCTGCAATGCTGTGGTCAGGCGATACCTGTGCATCCTGGGATAATCTTAAGACACAGATCGTGGAAGGCCTGAATATGGGACTGAGTGGATATCCATACTGGACACTGGATATCGGCGCTTTCTTTACAGTTGCTGATAAGTGGCAGAACCGTGGATGCGGCTGCAACACAGATCCGGAGCCGAAATGGTTCTGGCAGGGCAAATATAACGAAGGTGTGAAGGATAAAGGATACTGTGAGCTGTATACAAGATGGCTGGAGATGGGAACCTTCCTTCCGATGTTCCGTTCCCATGGAACTGATACACCAAGAGAAATCTGGAACTTTGGTGAAAAAGGAACCATGTTCTATGATGCCATCGAGAAGTTTATCAAGCTCCGTTATCATCTGATGCCGTATATTTATTCCCTTGCAGGTGCTGTACATTTTAATGATTATACGATTATGAGAAGCCTTCTCTTTGACTTCCCGGAGGATAAAGAAGCACGCAAGGTTGAGAATGAGTTTATGTTCGGACCGTCCCTTCTGATCTGTGCTGTTACAGAGCCGATGTATTACGGACCGGAGAGTACTGAGCTCCATAGAGAGAAAACATGGAAATGCTATCTCCCGGCAGGTACGAAATGGTACGATTACTGGACAAACAAGGAGTATGAAGGCGGCCAGTACGTAACCGTAGATGCTCCGATCGACCGGATGCCGATCTTTGTAAAAGTAGGAAGTATCCTTCCTGTTGCAGAGGGACTTGTTTATGCATCCCAGAAACCGGAGGAGCCGGTGAAACTTATGGTATATCCAGGTGAAGACTGCAAGTTCACTATTTATGAGGATGAGGGAAATAACTACAATTTTGAAAACGGTGCTTATGCAACAACAGAGCTTACCTGGGATGATAAAACAGGAACTCTGACTGTTGGCGGGCGTCAGGGAAGTTATCCGGGAATGGAAGAAGTTTCCTACGTGACTGAAGTTGTAAAATAAAATAATCGATAATAAGGAAAGACTGTCTGAAAAGGTGCCTGGCATCTCTTTGGGCAGCCTTTTTTTACTCTATACATCGTGACGGCTTTCGGGTATAATTCTGTAATAAGGCATTTTTATGCCTGAGAAAAAACAACAGAAACGGGAGGATTTTACCATGATCATAACAACAACGCCATCTGTAGAGGGAAGAGCAATCCGTGAATATAAAGGAATCGCATTCGGAGAAGTGATCACAGGAGTAAATTTCATGAAAGATCTTGGAGCAGGTCTTCGGAATTTCTTTGGCGGCAGAAGCGCCGGTTATGAGGAAGAACTTCAGAAAGCCAGAGGAGAAGCCCTGGCAGAGCTGGAGCAGCGTGCAGGTGCAATGGGAGCTAATGCAGTGATCGGTGTGGATATTGACTACGAAGTGCTTGGTGCAGATAATGGAATGCTGATGGTAACAGCAAGCGGAACTGCTGTAGTGGTGGATTAAGGCTTATGGCAGCGGTAAAAAACGGACGTGAATACCTTTCACATGTGACAGAGTCATTAAAGCACAGGATCGCACAGCTGGATGAATCCATAGAGGCCGGACAGAAAGAAATCGAAGGTATGCATGAGTACTACTGGGAAAACTATACAGAGATGGACCAGTACGGATATGAGAATTTTGATAACCAGCAGGCACTTCTCCATGAGATCAATGCCAGCAATGAGAAGATCGAACTGCGTCGGAGATTCAGGAAGATGATGGATTCACCGTTTTTCGGAAGGGTGGATTTCTGCTATGAAGGAGAAGATGAGCCGGAGATATTTTATATCGGAATTGCGAACCTGGCTGAGGAGAACGGCGGACTTCCGCTGATCTATGACTGGAGAGCACCTGTGTCCGGACTGTTCTATGATTTTGACAAGGGACCGGCTTCCTACCAGGCTCCGCTTGGCGAGATCCACGGGGATATTGCTGCCAAGTGGCAGTACAAGATCCGCGGTGGAAAAATGATCTATGAGTTTGAGAGTGATGTGAAGATCGACGATGAGATCCTGAAGGCAGAGCTTGGAAGCAACGGTGATGTACAGCTGAAGAATATTATCCGCACGATCCAGAAGGAGCAGAATGCGATCATCCGAAACACTTCGGATCGTATCATGGTGATCCAGGGAGCAGCAGGAAGCGGAAAGACTTCCATTGCCCTGCACAGGATCGCTTATCTCCTGTATCATGACAGGAAAAATCTGAAATCTTCTTCTGTGCTGGTGCTTTCACCGAATGGGGTGTTCTCGGACTATATTTCCCATATCCTGCCGGAGCTTGGCGAGGAGAATATCCGGGAGATGAGCTTTGACCTTTTTGCATACAAGAGACTGAAAAATGTTGTTTCTGACTGTGAAGATAGATATGATCTGATCGAGCGTCAGATTGCAGGATTATGCGATGAAAAGCTTCTGAAAGAGAAACTGTCACGGGATTTTCTGGATCGTATGGAAGGATATCTGGTGGAGCTTGAGGACAGCCTTATGAACTTCCGTGATGTGGAACACAGAGGCGTGGTCAAAAAAGAGCAGGAGATCATAGAGCTTTTTTACTTTAAATTCATGGATATCCCGCTGCTTTCCAGAATGGATGCAGTAGCAGAATATTTCATTGATGAGGTGGAGACTCTTAAGGGATTCGATCTTCCGGATGAGGAAAGGGAGGCTGTGAAGAGCCGTTTCTACAGGATGTATGAGACAAGAGATCTCTATGTGCTGTACAACCGTTTCCTGAGACAGGAAGGTTTTCCTTCTCTTCCACAGGTTCAGTATGAAAAAAGAAAGCTGCGCTATGAGGATGTGTATCCGGTTTTGTATCTGAAATATCGGCTGGAAACTCAGCAGGAGGATTCCGGTGTGCGCCATCTGATCGTGGATGAGATGCAGGATTATTCCATGATCCAGTATCTGATCATTCAGAGACTCTTTAAATGTAGGATGACTATTCTTGGGGACAGAGAACAGACTATGGACGGCGAGCAACAGGATGTGCTGACATTTCTGCCTAAGATCTTTGGAAAAGATATACGCAGGATCGTGATGAACAAGAGCTACCGTAATACTGTTGAGATTGCGTCTTATGCCAATAAACTGGCGGGAATTACGGAAGTGGAGCTTTTTGAACGTCATGGAAAACCTGTTGTGGAAAAAGAATTTCCGGGGCTTGAGGAGGCACTGGAGAGCGTAGTGAGAGAGCTGCGGCTTGAGAAGCAGGCAGTCATAGCTGAGAATGCAGATGAAGGTGTTGAAGATATTATTTCATATGAAACAGCAGCAGTGATCGCAAGAACTGCAGATGAAGCAAGGGAAACTTACTACATTCTGAAGGAGAAGCTGGAAGCAGAAGGCTTTGATACCAAGGAGCGTTTGTCCCTTCTTCACAGAGACAGCACAAACTTCCAAAAAGGCCTGACTGTCACAACATTCTACATGGCAAAGGGGCTGGAGTTTGATCAAGTATTTTCTGTATTTCCTGGGGAAGACCGAAGTCCGATCGTGGAGCGGGCGAGATATATTGCGGCGACGAGAGCTCTTCATGAATTGTATATGTATGAAGTTGTGAAATAAAATATAAAAAGTCATTTCAGAAGCCGGATGCTTTGGGAACAGAGCATAACCGGACGTCGTGAAATGACTTTTTTGTTTATATATACCTGGAAAATTTATTAACTGATCTGCTGGCGCTCTCCCTCATCTTTATATTCCAGAGGGCTTTTCCCTGTATGTTTCTTAAAGATCCTGCTGAAATATCCCTGGTCGTGATAGCCGCACATTTCACCGATCTGTTTTACAGAAAGGGAAGGCTCATGGATCAGCAGCTTCTGTGCATGGCTCATCCGGAGATTGATCAGATATTTGGTAGGGGTGCAGTCATAGACCTGACAGAAGATTTTGGTCAGGTAGCTGGGACTGTAGTTCATGGTTCCTGCAATCAGGTTCAGGTTGATATCCTCTGCATAATTCTGTACCATGAAGTTCTTGAGAAGCTCTGCAATCTGTCCCGGTGACATGCAGGAAGCACCTGGGGCGAATACGGTTTCGTAGTCATCACGTTTGATCTGAAGTTCCTGTTTGATCTTAAGGAGAACATTTTGGAGTTCGTCCGGATCTACAGGCTTCAGAAGGTAATCAGAAACCTTCAGCGTGATGGCTTTTTTTGCGTATTCAAAATCAGAAAATCCGCTGGTGATCACAAATTTCGTAAAGGGAAACTGATCACGGATCCTGGTGAGCAGGGTGATTCCGTCCATGACGGGCATCTTGATATCCGTAAATACCACATCCGGGCTCATCTGTTCCACCAGCGAGAGGGCCTGTGCACCTGTCTGTGCTGTGCCGATCACCTGAAAATCAGGATCTGCTTTTTCAATCTTATGTACCAGATTATTCAGAAGAAGTTCTTCATCTTCTGCCACAATAACAGTATAGTTCATAGTATTATTCCTCCGCATCTGTCTGAAAATACCGTCCAATAGAAACAATTCCGTGGCCGTCCGCTGTATTTCCATACCTGAAAATGATGTCATCTTTGCAGAAGAGTTTCCAGCGGAGAAATACATTGACAGTGCCAAGACCGTTGATCTTCAAAGCAGGCATGCCGGGATTTCGAATGGCATTCATGATATCTGAATTTATTTTTTTCTTGGCTTTTTCAGTGAATCCCGGTCCGGTGTCTGTAACATCGATCTGCCAGCTGTTTTGGTTTATTGTACTGCTGATTGTGATAGTCCATGGCGGTTCGCAGTCAGAACCATATTTGATAGCGTTTTCCACAATAGGCTGGATGATCAGCTTCGGAACCGGCTGATCCAGAAGAGATTCATCCACATCAATGGAATAATTCAGACTGGACTGGTAGCGGACCTTCATGCAGTAGAGATATTTCTGGACATAATCAAGCTCTTCGCGGAGTGTTACAGTTGTTTCAGCAGTATTGGTAATATAACGCATGATCCTGGAAAGATTGCGGCACATTTTTTCCACGGTATCCGTATCTCCGTTTTCTGCAAGCACCATAATGCTGGAAAGAGAGTTGTAATAAAAATGAGGATTAATCTGACTCTGCAAAGCCATGCTGCGTGCTTTCATTTCCTGCTCCTTGGCTTCGTTAAGCTGAGTCATGGAATCTTTTAGGTTATCGCTCATCAGCTGGAATGCCTGATACAGTTCTTCCAGTTCATTGACGGAAACCGGATAGGAAGTGACTTTTTCCTGGCCGAGAGTGTCCAGTTCCATACGTTGGATAATGTGCTTCAGGTGTTTCACCGGTTTTACTACAGAACGGGAAAGCCTGTAGGAAACGATTACTGCTGCGGCAAGAAAAGCAGCAACAACAGCCAGAAGGATCTTCAGCATTTTGTATACAGGGGCAAGGATCACAGATTCCGGCTGGATAGTCAGATAAGTGTAGCCTGTATATGCGGAATTCAGTCTGGAGACGTATTCTTTCTGATCTGTGACGGGACTCTGTACGGTAAGGGTATCCTGGTCAGAATCAGTAAGTTTGTAATATTTTGAAATATCATTGGCATCGTCGGCTGTGATATCATAAGGATAGATAAGATCGCCGGAATCATTGAAAACATAGACACTGGCAGCGTTTCCGTGATTTTTTTTCTCATAGGAAATGATGCTCTTAAAGATGGATTTACATTGTTTAGCGGTTTCAATCACGCCGACACCACGGCCGTACTGGTTGGTGAAGGAGCGGTACAGGGAGATGAACCACTGGGGATAGCGGGCAGATTTGGAATAGACGTAAGTGCTGTAAGGAGCTGTCAGGACTTTTTTTCCGTTGGCTTCACGGGCTTTCTGGATCCATTCATTATGAGAGTCGTCGCTTTTTTTGACCATGGTGGAAAGGCCGGCCTGGAGCACATATCCGGAGAAATCATAAAGATTTACCTGATCAGCTTTCAATTCGGTGCCGCTTAAGGAGATAAAAAGATCGGACATGGCAGAAAGCATTTCATCGGAAATATTAAGGTCAAATTTCTGGTCGAGAACGGATTTCGACATGTTGCTGTAATTGATGTTTACAGATACAGTGTCAAGATTCTGGATTGCAGAGTCTACCTGGGACTGAAATGTGGAATTTAAGGTGCTCATGGCACTGATCTGGCTTTTCTTCAGCTGCCCGGATGCAAAAACATAAAAGAATATGGCAAAAGAAAAAAGGATCAGGCAGGCCATGCCAAGATAGGCGATAAAAAGTTTGGACTGCAGACTGCGTGTTTTCATATTGGTAAGCCCCCTGTGTGTGAAATGGTCGTGCAAAACATTGGCTAAAAGTATAGCACATTTGTAAAAAAAGTACAAACCGTAAAAATGTAATTCTGAAATAGTGCTTGAAAATGTCAATAGAAACTTGTGTATAGTTACGGAAAATATGAAAAAAGTATAATGAACTGTGAAAAAAGTACAAATACAGGGCAGGAATATCCATGGCTTTTAAAATGATCAGATGATAAACTAATATCATCAAGAGAGAACGAAAAATCAGTTCAAAAAAAGGAGGAAACATTAATGAAAAGAAAGAGATTTCTGGCAGTAGCCTGTGCAGCAGCAATGATCGCTTCCATGACGACAGGACTTGCAGTGAACGTATCTGCAGCGGATGAGAAGAGCGATTTCGCAGGCGAGGAGCTCAGCATCCTGGTTTCAGCAGGATGGATGGACAATCGTTACGATGAGACAATTAAACGTTTTGAGGATACCTACGATGTTACCGTAGACCTTCAGACGATTCCGGCTGATCAGTATTCAGATCTTCTTCAGTCCAAACTTGCTACAGATTCCTGTGCAGATATCTTCTGGATCCAGTCCAACCCGTTTGCAATTGAATCTACCATCGTTGATCCTGAGAAATACTGCATCGACTTTACAGGAGCTTCCTGGGAGAATGTTATGCCGGAGACAAGAAAAGAGTCCTGCGTATACAATGACAAACTGTACGGACTTCAGATCTGGAACGCATCTCCGGAGTATGTAATGGTTTACAACAAGACACTGTTCGAAGAGAACGGCTGGGAAGTACCGACAACATATGATGAGCTGAAAGAACTCTGCGGTAAGATCCAGGATGCAGGAATCACACCTTGGTTCATGCCTGGTGCAGATGGATGGCAGCATCAGCTGGCATTTTTCCAGATCGGCGGCGTTTATGAAGAAGCAACACCTGGTCTATATGACGAATTAAATGAAAACAAAGCAACATTTGCAGATAACGAGAAGATGCTTGAAGTTCTGAATGAGTTCAAAGAACTCTCTGATGCAGGATACTTCGGAGAAGACTGGATCGGAACAGACAGTACAAACATGTCCAACGAATTTGGTGACAGAAACTGTGCAATGGCACTTGCAAATTCCAGTTTCATCAAACAGATCCAGGAAGACACAGGCACATCTGATGAGTTTGGAATGTTCCTTGAGCCACTTGGCGACAATACCTGGTATCCAAGCAGCAACTCCGGCCCGACAATGTTTGGTTACAAGGGAACAGAGCATGAGGATCTTGTAAAAGAGTTTTTCAACTTCGTTACAACAACAGAGAGCCTTCAGGAAATTCTTGACAACTCTCCGGCATACACAAACCTTGACGTTAACGATGACAAGCTTGAGCAGCACTGGCTGCCGGAGGAGCAGGAGTTCCTTAAAACAGTTCCGGATGACAAGAAGGCTGTTGTAACACTTCAGACAGGTACAAAATATACAAACGATTACTGGACACAGTTTGGTCAGGATATGGTTGCATTCTGCCAGGGCGAGATGGAAGCAAACGATGTTCTTAAGAACATGGATACCAACCGTGCTGAGGCAGCAAAAACTGTAGGCGACGAGAACTGGAAATAAATAACAGAACTTAAAACTAGTTGACCCGAAGGCAGAGCCGGTATTTGCCGGCTCTGTTTTAACTTAAAACAGGAGGTGCTTTCTGTGAATAAGAAGAGAATCTATCCACAGTGGTTTCTGATACTGCCGTTGGCATTATATATCATTTTTTTCCTGCTTCCCAGTGTAATGGGTGTTGGTTACTCCTTTACAGACTGGAACTCCAGAAGTGTTCTTAATGGTACTCATTTTGTGGGACTGCAGAATTTTGCTGAGATTTTTACATCAGATAAGTCTTATCTGAGCGGTATTGGCAATACATTGAAGTTTACTATCATTTCCAACATCGTTAAGCTGATCCCGGCTCTTCTGATCGCGATTATGCTTCAGGAGGGACTTAAAGGCAAAGGGCTTTACAGAACATTGCTCTACCTGCCGTCTATTCTGCCTTTTGTAATCATTGGTCTTGTATTTAAATCCATCCTGAATTATAATAACGGACTTTTAAACACACTTCTTGATGCATTCCATCTTGGAATTTTCAAACAGAAATGGCTGTCTGATCTGGCTATTGTATGGAAATCCATCTATGGTGTAGATGCATGGCGAGGTATTGGTTATGTTATGACTATCTTTCTTGCAGGTCTGAATACGATTCCGAAATCTTATTATGAGGCTGCGCAGATCGATGGTGCAAACTTCTGGCAGAGACTTCGGTATGTAACACTTCCGATGCTGAGAGGTGCTATCATGATCAACCTTGTATTTGGTATTACATATGGTCTGAAAGTATTCGATATTGTTTATGTACTTACAAACGGCGGTCCTGGACATGCAACAGAGGTTCTTACAACTTATGCATTCCAGCTCTATTCCAGAGGCCAGTATGGAATGTCTTCTGCATTGAATACTGTTCTTCTTGTAATTACAGCGATCATAGGTGTATTTATTGTTAAGACATTAAGTAAACAGGAGGTACAGCAGTAATGGCAAAAAAAAGAATTCAGAATTTATTAAAACATGTTGTATGTATCCTGCTTTGCTTATGTGTCGTGCTTCCATTTTATATGGTATTGATCAACTCTTTTAAGACAAAAGCAGAGGCAGCCAGAATGAGTCTGGCACTTCCTACAGAGTGGGTATTTTCCAACTACTCTGAGGTTATTGAAAAAGGAAGCCTGATCCAGGGATTCCTGAACAGTTTTGCATATGCGCTGATCGCTACAACACTTGGCGTTGTACTTTGCTCCATGGCTGCATTTGTTATGTGCCGTAAGAGAACAAAATTGAATGTATTCCTGTATTACTTTGTACTTTGCGGACTGTTCTTCCCGGTCAACTATGTAACATTGGTACGTGTACTCAGTACACTGCACCTGAACGATACAAGAGTTGGCATTATCATGGTATTTACCAGTGCAATGATTCCGTTCTGTGTATTTACCATCCGTAACTTCGTAATCTCTGTCCCGGTTGAGCTGGACGAGGCTGCTGTTATCGACGGCGCAGGCCCGTTAAGCCTGTTCTTCAAGATCATCATGCCGCTTCTGAAACCAACTATGGTAACATGTTTTATCCTTCAGTTCATGACAGTATGGAGTGATTTCCTCACACCTTTGTATCTGTCAAGCAAGAGCCGTCTCTTCCCGATGACAATGGCTGTATATCAGTTCTTCGGAAAGAACAAGAGTTACTGGAACTATATTTTTGCTGATATCGTACTTACCTGTATCCCGGTTATTATTGTTTACATGATCGGCCAGAAATACATCGTAGGTGGTATGACATCCGGTGCGGTAAAAGAATAAAGAAAAATATTATAAGAATTATAAAAAAGCACTGCGAGATGAAAAGTTGGATTCATCTTACAGTGCTTTTTACTATTGAAATCTCAGAAATTACTGCATGTTTTTGCAGAAGATATCCTCCATGGAAGCCTTAAGCGGAACGCCAAGCCTGCGTAAAGTCCCGTCTAGGGCTGCGAAAACTTCTCTTACATTATAGAATGTAGCGTTGTTTCCCATATGTCCGATGCGGATCACTTTGCCAGCCAGGACATCGAAGGAACCTGCTAGCATAATGTTGTAGTCTTTTTTTACTCCCTCAAGGATCGCTTCGGCTGTTGTGCCCTCCGGTACTTCAAAAACAGTAACTGTACTGGAATATCCGCTGTGCAGGTAAAGGTTCAGGCCTGCTCCTGTAATGGCCTTTCGGGAGGCTGCGGCGATTTTGGCGTGGCGTGTAAGGATCCCGGGATCATCGGCAATGTTGTCAATAGCAGCCCGCAGGCCATAGATATCGCTGATCGGCATGGTATATGGAAACCATTTTTCTTCATAATAATGTGCAAAGGTTGTGAGATTTGCGTAGAAAGAAGCGATGGGTGCCTTTCTTTCAGTCATTGCCTTCTTTGCATCGCTGCTGACTACAACAAAGGTAAGTCCTGGAGGTGCAGATACCACCTTCTGTGATCCGCCGCACATGATATCGATCTGGCATGCATCAATGTTCAGAGGCTCGCCGAAGGAAGCGGAAACAGAATCTACAACGGTAAGGATCCCGTATTTTTTAAGAAGCGGGCAGATGGCAGCTACATCGTTGAGCATGCCACTTGGAGTATCGCCGTGTACTACGGTTGCATATTTGTAGTCATGGTTATCCGCAAGGAAGGCTTCCAGTTCCTTTACATCGAGAGTGTTCTGATAATCTCTGGTATAAAGCTCCGGTCTGCCTCCGTACATGGAAACAAAATCGGCAAAGCCTTTTCCGTAGATACCATTGTCCAGAACAAGAACCTTATCTCCGGGCTCAGTCATGGAAGCAATGGCAGCCTCCAGTCCAAGGATACCCTCACCGCTTAAGATGAGAGTTTCGTTGGAGGTATGGAGAAGCGAGCTGATCTTCTCGCAGGTTTCTTTATAAAATTCGACAAAATCTTCGTCCAGATCCGGATTTGTGCATTCCATGCTTCTTGCCAGACGGACATTCTCTGCGACCTGTGTAGGTCCCGGTGTCATGATCTTATACATAAGCTCACCTCTTGATCTTTATATTATTTCCGCAAATTACGGCAGCTGTTACAGCTGTTTTTTTAATCCGGTTTTTCTTGCTGCAAGGTTTAAGGGGGTGATCACTACGAGAACGATGACAGCTGCAACACCGATCTGGACCAGGTTTCCCGGGATGGAAGATACCGGTGCCAGTGGATTTCCATAGATGATAACCTCTGCAAGGTAGTATCCTGCAACCTTGATCACGCAGGCTGCGGCAATGGCGATCACATACCATTTCATGTTCTGGTGCCGGGAATCCTCTGTGAGCTTACCTACTGTGAAGCCCATGATCCCTACAATGATCAGAGTAAATGGTGCCCATAGGGTCCAGCCGGAGAGAAGGTCAAAGAGCCCCATTCCGATCCCACCGGCAATGGATCCGGTTTTCTTTCCAAATAAAATGGCACCGATGAATAACGGCACATTTCCAAGGTGGATCAGTCCGCCGTTGGCTGCGATCGGAAGCTTAACATTAATAAATGCGGTGAAGATGTAAGTCAGTGCAACAAATGCGGCTGTAATGGTGAGAAACTGAACAGACGAAAGCTCCTGGTCAGTTCTCTGAGATGTCTGAACTGCTTTTTCCATAGTGATAGATCCTTTCCTGAAAACATCGATGTATGGATGTCCTCTTTTCATATATTTTTGGTTGGGTATACTTTACAACATGAATGTACATGAATAAAGACACAATTATAGAAAAAAAAGAGGGGACAGATTCAGGGGGATATTTGTCATTAAAACAGGAGGCTTACTTGGTGGGGAATAAATCAGAACTTTCGTAATGAAGGCGTAAAACGGGAAATACAGGATCAGCATAAGAAGAGAATAAGATAGGTATATCTGGGAAAATTATAATGTTAGAAAAATCCTGTACGGAGCAGGATATCTGCTTACAGGATATTCATAAAGTACAGGGAGAAATCAATTGACAAAGCTGTAATAAAATCGTAAACTATAGCAAAGAGTGTGTTCAGGAGTGAATGTTCCGGACACACTTTGTGACTGATGATGATTATGAGGAGGATACTATGAAGAATAAAAAATTTATTGCACTTTTAGCTATGACTGTTGCTCTTTCTGGTGTCATGACGGCATGTAGTTTCGGAGGAGGAAAAGAGGACAGCGTGGTTGTGGAGTCTACTCCTACTCCGACACCGGCGAAAAAAGCGAAGGTTACACCGACTGTTGCAGCAGACGCACAGAATACAACCTATACATCCAAGGATAAATCCGTAGCGATCAAGCTTCCGGATGCAACCTGGGCCAACAAGTCCGATGAGACAGATATGGTAAGCTTCGAGTCTCCGGACCAGGGCAGGATCCTGATCCTTCACGGCTCCGGTGCAGATCTGGAATCTGCAGTGATCCCGAACTCCCAGGATATGGCAGTTTCCATGACACAGGCAGAGAACATGGTAAATGGAACCGATTTTGAGATCCAGGATTACAAGGCAGATCAGAAAGACGGAATCAACATTTATTCCTATACTGTGAAATATAAGGATACGACCAAGAGTGACGGTTATGTATATGCTATCAATAAATACTTTGTAAATGACAGTGAGTATTACAGCCTTGTGGCATCTGTTAAAAAAGAGGATGCTCTGAAAAAGGTTCAGGAGTCTGTCGACAGCTTTGCAATCCTTGGTGATTCCACTCTGAAGAGTGCGGCAAATGGTTCCGCAGCCAAGACTGCCGGTAAAGGTAATGCAGCAGCTTCCTCTGACGGAAGTGCATCTGCAGATGGTAATGCAGCAGCTTCTTCTGACGGAGCAGCAGATGGAACTACAGCTGCCGACGGAAGCACAGCATCTGACGGAACATCTACAGACGGAAGTAGTACATCTGATGGTTCTTCCAATGGAACTGCATCCACTGACAGCAGCTCCTCCGGTGCTATCGTAAATGGCGGATTTACAGATGAGCAGCTTGGCAACACAGATGAGACAAGAACTATTTACAGAAACTCCGATGGTAAACCACGTGTTATCGTTCCGGACGGAAACGGTGCATGGATGGATAACGAAGGAAACCGTTTCACCTTCTCTTCTCAGTATGACTGTGATGTATATGAAGAGGATGGAACAAGCTTCTACTGGCACGGTGAGGCTGCAGACGTATACTATATGCCTGTACAGTAAAGCCTGGAGTAGCAGGAGATTCGGTTAGATAAGAAATCCGGGATCACAGCTTTTGTGGCTGCGGTCCCGGATTTTTTGTGTCATATTATGTCAGAGGCGTATACTTATACAGGAAGACATGGTATAATGTGAACGCTGCGGGCGATGGAACGCCCGGAAAATATTTGGAGGTTTTTATGGAAGCATACAGTGATTTCGCCAGAGTTTATGACATTTTCATGGACAATGTGGAATATGAAAAATGGGCGGAATATCTTATAGGAAGTCTTAAAGAATACGGAATTGAAGACGGGATCGTGCTGGAACTTGGCTGTGGGACCGGAGTGATGACAGAGCTTCTGGCTGAGTCCGGTTATGATATGATCGGTGTGGATAACTCTGAGGAAATGCTTGGCGAAGCCATGGAAAAACGTGCAGAATCCGGTCATGAGATCCTTTATCTGGAACAGGATATGCGGGAGTTTGAACTTTATGGAACGGTACGTGCTGTCGTCAGCGTCTGTGACTGTATGAATTACATCACAGAGGAGGATGATCTGCTTACTGTATTTAAACTGGTGAACAATTATCTTGATCCGGATGGAATTTTCATATTTGATATGAACACCCCGTATAAATACCGGGAAATGCTTGGAAATACGACTATTGCAGAGAATCGGGAAGAGGGAAGCTTTATCTGGGAAAATGAATTTGATGAGGAGACCGGGATCAATGTGTATGATCTGACTCTGTTTCTTCCGAGAGAAGATGGTCTTTATGAGAGAGACGAGGAAATTCATTACCAGAAGGCCTATGATCCGGAGAAAGTAAGGGAACTTCTTGAAAAGGCAGGCCTGATCCCGCTGGCGGTTTATGACGCATACACCAAGGATGCACCGAAGCCGGACAGCGGAAGACTGACTTTTGTGGCCAGAGAACATGGAAAGGAAATTCCGTCAGACGAGAAATAAAGGAGGAAATTTTTTATATGAGTGATTATATTGTAAGAGCAACAGCGGCAAACAGCCAGATCCGTGCATTTGCGGCTGTTACAACCGATATGGTGGAGACAGCGAGAAAGAATCATAACACCAGTCCGGTGGCAACAGCGGCACTGGGACGTCTCCTTACCGGCGGTGCCATGATGGGAGCTATGATGAAAGGGGAAAAGGATCTCCTTACACTTCGGATCCATGCAGGCGGACCACTGCAGGGAATCACAGTAACTGCGGATTCTCACGGAAATGTAAAGGGCTATGTGGGGAATCCGGATGTATGTATCCCGGCAAACAGCAAAGGCAAGCTGGATGTTGCGGGAGCTGTCGGCGTAGGCTTTATGGATGTGATCAAGGATATGGGACTGAAAGAGCCATATGTGGGACAGGTTGCTCTTCAGACCAGCGAGATCGCAGAAGATCTCACTTATTATTTTGCAACCAGCGAGCAGGTTCCGTCTGCGGTAGGACTGGGTGTGCTGATGAATAAGGATAATACAGTCCGTCAGGCGGGAGGCTTTATTGTACAGCTGATGCCTTTTGCAGAGGAAGAGGTGATCGCAAAGCTTGAGGAAAACGTATCAAAGATCGATTCTGTTACCAATCTTCTGGAGCAGGGACACACACCGGAAAGTCTTCTTGAAAAAGTACTGGAAGGCTTTGACATAGAGGTCAATGATACACTGCCCACACAGTTCCATTGCAACTGCTGCAGAGAGCGTGTGGAAAAAGCGCTGATTAGCATCGGAAGAAAAGAACTTAACGAGATGATCCAGGAAGGCAAGGACATTGAGATGAACTGCCATTTCTGCAATAAGAATTATAATTTTACCGTGGAAGATCTTAAGAGGATCATAAGAGAGTGCAAGCGATAAAACTCGGGAGGAAGAAAAAATGAAGCATGGTTTTATCAAGGTGGCAGCGGCAACGCCGAGAGTTACCGTTGCAGACTGCAAGGCAAACGGAGAGGAAATCCTGAAGGCCATTCATGAAATGGAAAAGGAACATGTCAAGCTGATGGTATTTCCGGAATTTTGTATCACAGGATATACCTGTCACGATCTTTTTCTCCAGAGATGTCTTCTGGACAGTGCGTGGGATGAGCTTCTGCATATTGCAGAGGAGACAAGGGAGACGGACGCCCTGATCTTTGTGGGACTCCCGCTGCGTCACAGAGGCAAGCTCTATAATGTGGCAGCAGCTCTGAATCATGGCCGTATCGTGGGATTTGTGCCGAAGACTCATATTCCGAATTATAATGAGTTTTATGAGCAGAGACAGTTTGCAGGTGCAGAGGAAGAAGATGTGGAATTTGTGGACTTCCTGAAGTGCGAGAAAAATGAGGAGGATGAGTTCTGGGATGAAATTCCTTTTGGAACAGAGTTGATCTTTGAATGTAAGGAATTTCCGGAATTCACCGTTGCAGCAGAGCTTTGCGAGGATCTCTGGGTCCCTGCGCCGCCAAGTATCCGTCATGCCGTCAACGGTGCGCATATCATCGTTAATCTTTCTGCCAGTGATGAGATGGTAGGTAAGGATTCCTACCGGAGAACTCTGATAAGCGGGCAGTCAGCACGACTGATCTGCGGATATATTTATGCCAGTGCAGGGGAAGGGGAGTCTACCCAGGATCTCGTGTTTGGCGGACAGAATATGATCGCAGAGAATGGTTCCATGCTTGCGGAAAGCAGGCGCTTTGAGAACGGCATCATTTACAGTGAGATCGATGTGCAGAGACTGGCTGATGAGAGAAGAAGAATGTCCACGTATCCGGCAGTTTCTACCTGCAGTCATACAAGAGTTGATTTTTCCGTAGCAGAGGAGGAAACAAGACTTACCAGAAAATATCCACAGTATCCCTTCGTTCCGTCTGTGAAGGAAGAGCGTGATGAGCGCTGCGAGGAGATCCTGAACATCCAGGCTATGGGACTTAAGAAACGTATGGAGCATATCCACAGCAGGAGTGCGGTGGTAGGACTTTCCGGAGGACTGGATTCTACCCTGGCGCTTCTTGTAATGGCACGTGCCTTTGACCGGATGGGAATGCCGAGAGAACAGATCCACTGTGTGACCATGCCATGCTTTGGAACCACAGACAGAACCTATCAGAATGCCTGCAAGTTAAGCCGCTGCCTTGGTGCAAGGCTTACCGAGGTAAATATTAAAGAGGCGGTAAATATCCATTTCCGGGATATCGGACATGATCCGGAGATCCACGATGTGACGTATGAGAACAGCCAGGCACGTGAGCGTACGCAGATCCTGATGGATACGGCAAACAAGGAAGGCGGCGTTCTTGTGGGAACCGGAGATCTTTCCGAGCTGGCTCTTGGCTGGGCAACCTATAATGGCGATCACATGTCCATGTATGGTGTAAATGCTTCTGTCCCGAAGACACTGGTACGTCATCTGGTACGTTATTATGCGGATACCTGCGGAGATGAGGAACTGAAGGAGGTTCTTCTGGATATCCTGGATACTCCGGTAAGCCCGGAGCTTCTTCCTCCTAAGGATGGCAAGATCGCCCAGAAGACGGAGGATCTGGTAGGACCTTATGAGCTTCATGATTTTTATCTGTATTACATGCTGCGTGCAGGATTTACACCGGATAAGATCTACAGGCTTGCCTGCCTGACCTTTGAGGGGATTTATGATAAAGAGACGATCCTGAAATGGCTGAAAACCTTCTATCGGAGATTTTTTGCCCAGCAGTTCAAGCGTTCCTGTCTGCCGGATGGCCCGAAGGTAGGTAGTGTGGCACTTTCTCCAAGAGGAGATCTCAGAATGCCAAGTGATGCAAGTGCAAGGATCTGGCAGGATGTGCTGGAGAAGATTGAAATCTGAATGTAGATCACAAAGAGGAATGTGAATGCTGTTACAGGATCAAATATATCTGATATGAGAAAAAAGCGGAGAGCTTAAGTGTTCTCCGCTTTTTTTACTGCATCCGTGATAGCTGAAAGGAGTACCTGGGAGGTATATTTCCGGTCTCCTGCATACTGAATGTCTTCCAGGGACTGACTGGAATAGATCTGACTTGCCAAAGAATCCAGAACCGGTTCCATAAGAGGATAGGAAGCTTTTGTGGCTTCATTTAAATTCACCAGACGGATGGCCTTGATCCTGTCAGCATTTACAGTAACTTCCACATCGAAGGTATTCTCGTTCAGGGTGATGGAAGAGGTATAGACGCCCGGCTTGTAGCGGGATTTTTCGCTGGCTGTATGACTGGCATTTTTTCCGGGACCGAACATGAAGAAAAGAACGACAGCCAGAACAACAGCGAGAGCCAGAAAGACAGCTGTGTAAATGATCTCTTTCATATGTAGGACGATGATCCTGGTTTTGGAACTCATGGCGCACGCCTCCCAAAGCTTTTTATATAGTTTATTATCGGGATGGAGGATTTATGCCACAGCTGTGCGCAGGTCATTCGATACTGTGCCTGGAAAAATAAGGAAAAGAGCAGGCAGATATTTCAGAATATAGAGAACGACCGTTCTATAGGAGTAGAATTTGTGGTATGATAGGAATACTTCAGGCGCAGGATGGCGCCGGAATGACTGAAAATCTGCAAGTGATCGGGAGGATGAAGATGTCATTACAGTTTATCATAGGAAGTTCCGGAAGCGGAAAATCCTGTTATGCTTATCAGAATATCATAGAACAGGCAGGGCTGCATCCTGAGAAGCTTTTTTATGTGATCGTGCCGGAGCAGTTTACCATGCAGACCCAGAAGACACTGGTGGAGATGAGTCCGGGCAGGGGAATCCTGAATATTGATATCCTGAGCTTTGAGCGTCTTGCATACCGTGTTCTGGAGGAAGTTGGAGGAGACAGCCGCATCCTTCTGGAAGAAACCGGTAAGAGTATGGTGCTGCAGAAGATGGTACAGCAGCATGGAAAGGAGCTTTCCTATCTGGGAGGTCAGATGCGTAAAGCGGGATACCTGGATGAAGTGAAGTCTATCCTGTCGGAGTTTATGCAGTACGATATCCGGGACAGTGAGATCCAGGAGATGATCGAGGATTCCGGTGACAGAGCGTTACTTCAGATGAAGCTGAAGGACGTAGCTGTTCTTTACCAGGCATTTACCGGATATCTGAAGGATCATTATATGACAGGAGAAGAAGTAATGGATGCGCTGGAAAAAGCTCTTCCGTTTTCTGAAAAAATGAAAAACAGTGTACTCCTTCTGGATGGTTACACCGGTTTTACGCCTATTCAGATGCGTGTTGTGGGAGAACTTCTTGCTGTCTGTGAGAAGGTGATGGTAACGGTGACCATGGATGCGGATGAGAATCTGAGCATGAGAGGAAAACCTTATCAGCTTTTTTATATGAGCCGTCAGATGATCCACGGGCTTTCGGAGCTGACCAGGGAGATCGAGACACCGGTTCTTTTGAAGGATGTGGGAAAATCCCGCTTTTCCCAGGCACCTGCCCTTCATTTCCTTGAAAAAAATATCTTCCGTTACCGAAAAAATATATATAAAAAAGCGCAGGATGAGATCTGCATGTTTTCGGCAGTGAACCCGCAGAAGGAGATGGAAGAAGCTGCACGCCGGATCGCCAGACTTGTAAGGGAAAAGGGCTGCCGTTACGGTGAGATCGCCGTGATCACAGGTAACCTGGAGGAGTATGGAAATCTTGCAAAGCAGGTATTTACAGCAGCAGGGATCCCGTATTTCATTGATGAGAAGCATACGGTCCTGATGAATCCGTTTGTAGAATATTTCCGGGCAGCACTTGAGATGGCAGTGCAGGATTTTTCCTATGAGAGTGTATTCCGGTATCTCCGGTGCGGAATGTCCTGTGTGACCAGGGAGGAAGCAGACCTTCTGGAGAATTATGTGCTGGCTCTTGGTATCCGTGGATTTAAGAAATGGGATGAAGTGTGGGTGCGTATTTACCGGGGAATGCCGCCGGAAAGCATTCAGAGGCTTAATGAGATCCGGCAGCGGTTCGCAGATGAGACCAGAGAGCTTGCGCTAAGCTTTAAAGGTGGGAAAAAGACGGTGCGGGAATACTGTACTTTTCTCTACGAGTTTGCAGTGCGGAGCCAGGTGCAGCAGAAACTGAAGCATCAGGAACTGAAATTCAAGGAACAGGGCGACAAGGCCATGGAAAAGGAATATGCCCAGATCTACGGAATTGTTATGGAACTTCTGGATAATATGGTGGAGATCCTTGGAGAGGAAACCGTGAACCGCCAGGATTTCCGTCAGCTTCTGGAAACAGGACTGAACCAGGCCAAGGTGGCTCTGATCCCGCCAAGTATGGACCAGGTACTTGTGGGAGATATGGAGAGAACCAGGCTGAAGGATATCCGTGCACTGTTTTTTGTGGGAGTAAATGAAGGGAATATTCCGAAGAATACATCCGGTGGAGGAATGCTTACGGAGATTGACAGAGAATTTTTTAAAGATCAGGGGATCCAGCTTGCACCGGGGCCAAAGGAACTGATGAACATGCAGCGATTTTATCTGTATCTGAACATGACCAAGCCAAGAGAACTGCTCTGTCTGTCCTTCTGTCAGTCCGACAGCCAGGGAAAAGCCCTGAGTCCGGCCTTTCTTGTCAGTAATATCCGGGAGATGTTTCCGGAAATGGAGATCCGGCAGTGCGGAGATATGCAGGAACCTATGGAATTACTGGAGCTTCCGGGAATCAGCCTGGATTATTTCCTGAGAGGGCTTGCAGGAGAAGCTTACCAGGATAATGCGGTCTTCCAGGAACTGTACAGCTGGTATCTTCAGAGCCCGGAATACAGGATCCTTGTAAAAAAGCTTACAGAGGCATCTTTTTCAGAACGACCGTCAGATAAGATCGGAAAAACAGTGGCAAAGATCCTCTATGGAGAAATTTCCCCGTACAGTGCTACCCGGCTGGAGCGTTTTGCGGCCTGTGCATTTGCACATTTTCTGCAGTATGGACTGAAGATTACAGAACGTGCAGAGTATGAGTTCCGGGCTATGGATATGGGAAATGTCATGCATATGGCACTGGAAAAATTTGCGGCGGAAGTCCGAAAAGAGGGACTGGACTGGGCAGAGCTTACGGAGGAAGAGCGAAACCGTATCATAGACAGCTGTCTGGATCAGGTTTCCGCAGATTACGGAAATACGATCCTTAAAAGCAGTGCGAGAAATGAATATATGATCGAACGGACCAGACGTATTTTGCGGCGTACCGTGTGGGCTTTGCAGGAACAGCTGAAGCATGGAGCATTCCGGCCGGAAGGATTTGAGGTGAGGTTTCAGGGCGGAAGGATCGACCGTGTGGATATCATGGAAGAGCCAGAGAACAACCGGGTCTATGTGAAGGTGATCGATTATAAAACCGGAAATACTTCGTTTGATCTGCTGGCGTTGTATCATGGCCTTCAGCTTCAGCTGATGGTCTATCTGGATGGAGCATTACAGGTGGAAAAACGGAAGTATCCGGATCGCGAGATCGTTCCGGCCGGTGTGTTTTATTATAATGTGAAGGATCCTATGATACAGGAGAAGATCCATGCGGATATGGAAAGCATCAATGAGCAGATGCTGAAGAAAATGAAAATGAACGGGCTTGTACAGGCAGATGATGATATGAGTACCAAAATCGACAGCACTATGGCCTCCATACCGGTATCCCTGAACCGGGACGGAAGCTTCAGCAAAAGATCTTCTGTTGCCTCAAGGAAGCAGTTTGATGCTCTGGGAGCGTATGTGCGGAGAAAGATCTGTGACATCAGGGAATCGATCCTGGATGGAAATGCGGCAGTGGAACCCTATGAACTTGGAAAAAAGAATGCCTGCACATATTGTCCGTATCTTACTGTGTGCGGCTTCGACAGGAAGATACCGGGATATGAGTTTCACAGGCTGTCGTCCATAGAAGAAGATGCACTGTGGAAAAAGATCATGAAGGGAGAGGAAGAGAATGGCAGTGAAATGGACTGAAGAGCAGAAAAAGGTCATCACGCTCCGGGACCGGAATATTCTGGTCAGCGCAGCAGCCGGTTCCGGTAAAACTGCAGTGCTGGTGCAGAGGATCTTAAGTAAGATCATGGATCCTTTGAAACCGGTGGACATTGACCGTCTTCTGATCATGACATTTACAAGGGCGGCAGCGGGAGAGATGCGGGAACGTATCGAACGTGGACTGGATCAGGCACTGGCTGAAGATCCGGATAATGAGCATCTGCAGAGACAGATGACGTTGATCCATACGGCACAGATCACTACCATTGACGGCTTTTGCGCCTATGTGATCCGAAATTATTTTCATCTGATCGGACTGGATCCGGGTTACCGGACTGCAGATGAGGGTGAACTGAAGCTTTTGCAGGAAGATGTGCTGAAGGAGCTTTTTGAGGATCATTATGCAGAAAGAAAGGCAGATTTTACTGCATTTGTGGAAAGCTATGCGCCAGGAAAAACGGATGAAGGACTGAAGGAACATGTGCTGGAGCTTTATAATGCTGCGATGAGTAATCCATGGCCCGAAAAATGGCTGGACAGCTGTGTGGAGAATTATCATCTGGATCCGGAAAAAGGTCTTGAGGGAACGCGATGGTTCCGATATCTGTGGGAGGCTGCAGACTGCGCACTGAAAGAAGCGGAAGAGCTTACAGAAACCGCAATGAAGACCTGTCAGCTCCAGGATGGACCGGAGCTTTATCTGGAGGCTCTGGAAAAGGATATGATACTGATCCGGCAGTTAAAACAACTGTCCGTTAAAAGGGATTATGATGAGATAGCGCAGAATCTCCGGAATCTGAAGTTTGCAAGACTTTCCTCAAAAAAAATGGAGGGAGTATCGGAGCAGCTGAAAAATCTGGTAAAAGCTCTTCGCGAAGATGCAAAAGATAATCTGAAGGAACTGGGAATCCGATATTTTTACGGAAATCTGGCTGAGCTGACGGAACTGACAGAAGCATCTGCACCACCGCTGGAGATGCTGGTAAAGCTGACAAAGGATTTTACAGAACGTTTCCAGGCAAAGAAGCGTGAAAAAAATGTTCTGGATTTTTCAGATATGGAACATTTTGCCCTGGACATCCTTCTGAAAAAGGAAGGAGAAACCTATGTGCCCAGCCAGGCGGCAAGAGAGCTTTCTGAAAAATATGATGAGGTCCTGCTGGATGAGTATCAGGACAGTAATCTGGTTCAGGAGATCCTGATGCAGACAGTTTCCGGCTGGGTCAATGAACGCAAAAATATCTTTATGGTAGGAGATGTAAAGCAGAGCATCTACCGTTTTCGTCTGGCCCGTCCGGAACTGTTCATGGAAAAATATAAGAGCTATTCACTGGAAGACAGTCCGGAACAGCGGATCGACCTGCACAAAAATTTCCGAAGCAGACCGGAAGTCCTTGAAAGTGTCAACTTTATTTTCAGGCAGATCATGGGGGAAGATCTGGGAGGAATTGCTTACGACGAGTCGGCAGCTCTGTATCCCGGAGCTTCTTTTCCGGAGGGCCAGGATCCGGAATTTGTAAAAACCGAGATCCTTCTTGTGGATAAATACAGTCCGCTGCTGGAAGAGGAGGATGAAGAAGTAACGGAGAATGAGAGAGAGCTGGAGGCCCTTGCCATTGCAGGAAGGATCCAATCTATGGTAGGGCATGAACGGGTGCTGGATAAGGAAACGGGAGAGTATCGACCTCTTCAATATGGAGATATCGTGATCCTGCTCCGATCTGCTTCAGGCTGGGCTGAAACCTTCGGGGAGGTTTTGAGTGCAAGAGGGATACCGGTATATACGGCCTCCAGAACCGGATATTTTTCTGCAACAGAGGTTGTGACACTGCTGAATTATCTCCGGATCCTGGATAATCCGCTGCAGGATATTCCCATGACCGGCGTACTGCGTTCACCGATCGTTGGATGTACCACAGAAGAGCTGGCTGAGCTTCGGATCGCATATCCGGAAGGAATGATCTATGAATGTGTGTGCAGGTTTGTGGAGGACTACAGAAAGCATGGGAGCTTTGAGGAAAACAAAAAAATCCTCGGAGAGAAGCTGTCCTGTTTTATGGACACCATGAATACACTTCGTGATAAGGCGGCTTACACGCCGGTCCATCAACTGATCCTGGAGGTACTTGCACGTACCGGATATGGAGACCATGCAAAGGCAATGCCAAATGGTGAACAGAGGAATGCAAACCTGAACATGCTTGTGGAAAAGGCAATGGAATATGAGAAGACAAGCTATCGAGGCCTTTTTAATTTTGTAAGATATATCCAGAAGCTTCAGCAGTATCAGGTGGATTACGGGGAGGTAAATCTTTCCGGAACCGGGGAAAGTGCAGTACAGATCATGACGATCCATAAGAGCAAGGGACTGGAGTTTCCGGTAGTGTTTGCAGCAGGAATGGGAAAACGCTTTAATTTCCGGGATATGAACACAAGTATCCTGATCCATCCGGAGCTGGGGATCGGTGCGGATGCGATCCTGCCGGAGAAGAGGATCATTGCTCCATCCCTGTGTAAGCAGATCATACGGAGAGCGCTTCTGATGGAAAGTCTCGGTGAAGAGCTGAGAGTACTTTATGTAGCGCTTACGCGTGCAAAGGAAAAACTGATCCTCAGTGGAACCATTGGAGCTCTGCATCCGGAATTGGGAGAATTGTCCGCATTAAGGGACAGTGAGGAACCATTGCTTTCTCTGGGCAGGAGGCTTGGCGGGAAGACTTACTGGGATTATGTGCTTCCGGCACTGGCAAGACATCGCTGCATGGCACCATTATTTCATGAATATGGCATCTTTATGAATACCGCAAATCCTCTGTACAAAGATCCGGCAGAATTCAAAGTTACACGGGTCACAGCACGGGAACTGACAGAAAGCGAGGTTATGGAACAGGCAGAGCGGGAAATGAAGAAGGAAACACTGGAGAACTGGAATCCGGGCAGAGTTTTTGACAGTGAGATCCGGGAGGAGATCCAGAGACGTTTTTCCTTTGTATATCCCTATCACTATCTGGAAGATCTTCCTGTGAAGGTGAGTGTATCAGAACTGAAAAAGCGAAGCTACCACAGTGAGCAGGATCTGGAAGAAACGGTGGATTATGAGACGGAAGAAGAGATCCAGCCGCTGGTTCCCCGATTTATCGAGGAGAAGAAAGAGGAAGGGTATACAGGGGCACTTCGTGGAACGGCTTATCATCGTGTAATGGAATGCCTGGACTATCAGAAGACAGCAAGCAGGGATGAGATCCGCAGACAGCTGAGAGAATGGGTTGACGCCAGGAAGATGGAAAGAAAAGAGGCTGAGTCGGTTCGGGTAAAGGATATCTGGAATTTTGTGGAAACACCTCTCGGACAGCGGATGAAAGCAGCTTCAGAGAAGAGACTTCTGTTCCGGGAGCAGCCTTTTGTGATCGCAAGAAAAGCTTCGGAGCTCGATCCGCAGTGGCAGTGTGAGGAAAATGTTCTGGTACAGGGAATTATTGATGCGTATTTTATAGAGGATGAAGAAATCGTTCTGGTGGATTATAAAACGGACTTTGTGAGACGTGGAGAAGAACAGAAGCTGATCGACCGTTATCATGTACAGCTGGAGGATTACGCCCAGGCGCTGGAACGGATGACAGGCCGGAAGGTGAAGGAACGGTATATTTATTCGTTTACTCTTGGAGAAGCGTTCAGTCTCTGATCTGAAAATGAAATGATATGTTAATGTGGGCTGATATCCTGCGGCGGAGAGATTACACTCTCCAGCCAGCAGGATATTTGTTTTTCAGGATCCCGTTTACAAGCTTTCCGAAGCCGAGAGGATAACCGTCCACACAGAGAAGGTGCCAGCCTTTTTTGTGAGCGGCCTCTTCCGGCTCGATCATAAGAGTTTCGCCTTTCAGATAACGGGTAAGCCGCTCGTCGGAAACCGGCAGGGAGATAACTGCTTCCACATCTCCTTTGTGAAGCGCCAGCGCCAGAGGCTGAGACGGCTCAAAACGGTTTTTCTTCAGATTACCCAGGTAGAGGCCGTTTCGAAGAAAGGAGATTCCGCGGAGATCCAGAGGGAAGGGCAGCTGATAGTATACTTTATCTTTGCGGACTTCCACACGGTTCCAGTCAAATTCCTGACCGCCAATGGTTTTCAGGCCGATCTCAGAGAAAAATTCCTCCAGCCATTTCCGGGTATTTTTGTCCGGTCCTTTTGCGGAAAAGCGGAAAACAGGTGGAAGAGAGTCACCTTTTTTGCGGAACAGGGCGAGAAAATGACCTTCGCCATCCATTTTGTGTGGAAAGATTCGGACGCATTTTTGAAGTTCTTCCGGATTAAATGCATTTAAGCTTAACGCGATTTCGGAATCGGAAGTGTCTGCTGTGCCGGCATATTCCGGGCGGCCGCTGGAGAAGCCTTCATATCCTGGCATTTCCATAAGTTCCATATCCGAGCGTTGTCTGAGAAGATAGGCTACCACTTCTTCGTCTTCACATGGGGAAAAAGTGCAGGTGGAATAAAGCAGCATTCCGCCCGGACGGAGCATATCGGCAGATTTTAAGACCAGGTCTTTCTGGATATCAGAAAGCTCAGCGGATTTTTCCGGTGTCCAGTCGCGGGCAAGGGCTTCCTCTTTTCGGAACATGCCTTCCCCGGAGCATGGAGCGTCCAGAAGGATCTTATTGAAGAAAGCAGGAAAACGCTGGGCAAGTTTGGCGGGCTTTTCGTCGGTGACGAGCATATTTTTCATGCCAAAAAGCTCCAGATTCCTAAGAAGGGCTCTGGCTCTGGAAGTACTGATATCGTTGGCAAGGAGAAATCCGGTGTCATTTAAGGCTGCACCCAGGGCAGTGGCTTTTCCTCCGGGAGCTGCGCAGAGATCCAGGACAAAATCTCCAGGTTCGATGGGAAGCCTGGAAGCTGGTGTCATGGCACTTGGTTCCTGGAGATAATAAAGACCCGCCTGGTAGTAAGGACATCGTGCAGGGCGGCTTTCCTCCTCGTAGAAGTATCCGGTATTGATCCACGGGATCGGCCGGATAGGGAAAGGGGAAAGCGCCTGAAAATCCTGGCAGGAGAGCTTGGCGGTGTTTACACGTAGACCGTAGGTGCGGGGATTTTTGTAGCTTTTCAGGAAAGCATCATAATCATCTCCCAGCATTTCTTTCATACGCTCCAGAAAAGGAAGCGGTAATGTCTGTATTTTATCTGAATCTGTCATAATTTCCTCCATAATATAAACTTGACTCTTTCGGATATTGTGTGAAAAGAGTGGTTTCCGAAAAATATTATAAAGTATAGAGGGATTTTTCTAAATACTATTGACAAAACTATATTATACGATATATAGTATTATTCACAGAACAATATTACATGACTTATCATGTGAGCGTTGGATCGTGAAGTGATCGCGTTCATCAGCATGTAGTAAGACGGAATGTGAATGTCCGTTTTACAGGTCATAGAGAGGTGAGCAGATGGTATTTAATACAGGAGCAGCCCTCCTGGATGCGATCGTTCTGGCTGTTATTTCCAGAGAGAAGGACGGTACCTACGGGTACAAGATCACCCAGGATGTGCGAAGTGTTCTGGAGGTTTCAGAATCTACGCTGTATCCGGTCCTTCGCAGGCTTCAGAAGGATGAATGTCTGGAAGCCTACAATATGGAATATGCAGGCAGAAACCGGAAATATTATAAGCTGACAGATAAGGGCGCAGCGCAGCTGAATCTTTACAGAAGTGAATGGGAGATCTATTCATCCAAGATCACCAGGATGTTTGAGGAGGGAGTTTGATTATGAACAGAAAGCAGTTTATGGAACAGCTTGAACGGCTGCTTTCCGATATTTCAGAGGCAGAGAGACAGGAAGCACTGGAATATTATGAAGGATATTTTGATGATGCAGGTCCTGAGAATGAAGGAGAAGTGATCCGGGAACTGGGAAATCCGGGGAAGGTTGCTGCGATCATTAAGGCAGATCTTCAGGAGAACAGTGAAGATTACGGGGAATACACAGAGAACGGATATCAGGATACCCGTGTGAAAGAGAACGGGGAAATGCCGGACCATTATACAGAAGTAACCGTATACGGAAATGGACAGGGAGAGGCCCATCGTGATACGGGAAATACAGAAAATTTCGAAGACCGCAGGAAAAGACGTGCCCAGCGCGGCTATCACGCAGAGAAAAAGCAGAATAAGGCAGGAATCATTCTTGCGCTGATCGTTCTTGTTTTTGCGGCTCCTCTGATAAAAGGATTATTTGGCGGAGTACTGGGGATTTTGGTGACACTGGCATTGCTGCCTTTTCTGCTGACATTTTTTGCAGGAGCGGGATCGATCATCCTTGTGATCGGTGCAGCTGCGTGCATTGTTGTTGGGATTGCCATGACGGTGTCTCTTCCGCCGGCCGGGATCCTGACTATCGGTATCGGATGCCTGATGATGGCATTTGGACTTTTGTTACTGTTACTGACGGTGTGGTTTACAGGTAAGATATTGCCTGCGATCCTGCGGAAATTTACGGGATTCTGCAGCAATCTCCTGAATGGAAGAAAGGCGGAAAAAGTATGAAACGTTTTCTGAAGGTAATTCTGATCCTTGCAGCAGTATTCGGTGTAGCAGGCCTGGGACTTACTGCCGGCGGAGCTGCCATGGGAGCGACTATGGGAGATGTGAGTGTTCTGGATCATGGAATCACGCAGGTGCTTCGTGTTCTGGATCATGAAGACAGCTGGGAAGTGGAAGATTCCGAGGAAGATATGGATGAGCAGGAGGACGATTTTCAGGCAGCTGCAGAGAGCGCGGTAACTGAGAAGGGCGTTCTGGCAGACAGTGCAGACAGTTCCGCATATACGAAAATATATGAGGCCTCGGCTGTGTCAGACCTTTTCTGTGATCTGAGATACGAAGAACTGGTTTTGAAAACATGGAATGAGGATAAAGTCCAGGTGAAAGTTTCAGGGAAGGATCACAATCGCATTCAGATCAGCAATAACAACGGTAGTCTGAGAATTGCAAGCAATCAAAAAGTGAGAAACCGTTCCATAGAAATTTTTTGCCCGGAAAACTTAAGCTTTCAGAAGATAAAGCTTCAGATGGGAGCCGGAACCATCGAACTGGATGGTGATTTTAAAGCGGAGCAGATGGAAGTAAATGTGGGGGCCGGAACCATTGAAAATTCCAGCAGCCTGGATATAAAGGAAGCAGATTTTACAGTCGGAGTGGGAACTGCTGACATCAGTGAACTTCAGGTGGAGAATTTAAAAGGAAGCTGTGGTATGGGAGATATGGAGCTTACACTTACAGGAAAAGCTACTGAGTATAATTATGAGCTGAAATGTGGTCTTGGAAATCTGGAGGTGGATGATTCTCTGGAAACATCCATTACTTCCGGAAATAAACAGATCACAAATGAAGGTGCCACGAAAAATATAAAACTGGATTGCGGAATGGGAAACGTTGAGGTTGAATTTGAAGAAGATTAAAGGAGGAAGCATTATGAGTAACAAAAAACTATACAAATCATCAGTAAACCGTATGTTATGTGGTGTCTGCGGCGGAATTGCGGAATACTTTAATATCGATCCGACTCTTGTCCGGCTGGTATGGGTGATCATCACGCTGATGGGCGGAGCCGGAATCCTGGCGTATATCATTGCGGCGATCATTATCCCGGATTAAAAATGACAGTACCCATAAAGGACGGACATATTTTTCAGAATGCATAATTTATCCGGAAATTGTCCATACTCCATAAAAAAGATGAGGAGTGTGGAAGATGAACAGGGAGAAAGAAGTAAAAGCATATCTTGAGGGAAAGCTTTCCCAGGCGGAAAAACTGAAATACGAGATTGCCGATGAGATGGGAGTTCTGGATAAAGTGATCAAAGACGGGTGGAAAAGCCTTTCTGCAAAAGAAACCGGACGGATCGGTGGTCTTATGACAAAAAAGAAGAAACATAAAAAGTAAAATACAGCCTGAAGGAACAAGGCGAAATGACGCCGGAAAAGTCCTTCGGGCTGTATTGAATTATAAGAATATTTTTCTGGAAAAAAGAAATTTTTTTGACGGTTCAGGGTGGACTGACCAGTGGAAAAGAGCTATACTGTTGGAATAACAGAGGAGGTATGAAGGAACATGGGTGAAAAAATCAACAACATTCTAAAGGGTGAGATCATCTCCTCAGTATTTTATATACTGCTGGGACTTTGCCTGATCCTGATCCCCACGCAGACGGTGGACGTGATCTGCAAAGTAGTATTCGGGCTGATCCTCATCGGAGTTGGCATTTATCATATCTATATTTACATACGTGGAAAAGCGAAAGCTACGATCATGGATCTTCTAAGTGGTGTGGTTGTTTTTGTGCTGGGGGTGTTTCTTTTTATGACACCGTCTATCGTGATCAAACTGCTTCCATGGATGCTCAGCGCATTTGTACTGGTTGACAGTCTGTGGAAGTTTAAAGGAGCCTTCCTTCTGAAAAAAGGAGGAAACGGCGCATGGAGCGTGCTTCTGATCGGAAGTCTTGTTTTCATTGCACTTGGAATCGTGATGCTGTTTGGAAGATTTCCGAAGATCATGACTCTGCTGATTTTTTCCGGCTGGGTGCTGGTGTGTGACGGAGCTGCGGATATCGTATTCTATATTATTATGAAGCTGGGGCTTCGAAAGATCGCAAAAAAGGCGGAGACAGAGAAGGAAGATTCTGGTGCAGACAGTTCAGATGCTGTAAATGAAACGGCAGATATGGATGTGCCAAATGATACAAGAACCCAGGATGAAAACGCGCCGAGTGAGCAGCAGAGTGGGAAGGAAACAGAATATCCAACAGAAACTACAGCAGAGACTACAGCAGAGACTACAGCGGCTATGCCGGCGCAGGATGCAGACGGATATTCTGCGGACAGAAAAGAGACAGAAGAATCCACAGAACCGGAAGAAGAGCAAAAGCAGAAGAATTCCCGATGGGAAAAAGAACCGGAGAATGTGGAGATGAAGCTCTGGGCTGTAGGCAAAGACCAGGCGGAAACCGGCAGCCTGAAGGATCTTCTGGACGGTCCCGATGAAGAACTGGAAGAGTGGAAGGACTGACCCTTCTCTTGCATCATCTGCCATTCCGTGGTAAGATGTGCACATGAAAAATACAGATAAAAATATAAAGATACTGATGATGGATTTTTCCGGAATATATGAGGATCAGCAGTTCTGGAGGGGAAAAGAAGTATCCCGGGTGGAGGCCAGGGACATTCCCGGAACCAACTGCTACTGTGATGAGGATGCGATGAATGCCATTCGCAGCCGTATTGCCCCTTATTCTTCCGGAGGAATCCATTTTATTGATTCTGGAAACTATCACTATATGACAAGGATCTGGCTGGAAAAGATATCGGAGCCTTTCTCGCTTCTTGTATTTGACAATCACACGGATATGCAGCCGCCGGCATTCGGAGGTCTGCTTTCCTGCGGAGGATGGATCTACGATTCTGTTATGGAACTTCCATTGCTTAAAAGGGTGATCCTGATCGGCCCGGATGAGGAAGCTTTTTCCAGAGTGGAATCGGAGATTCAGGAAAAGGTGGAATTCTTGAGCAGAGAGAAGCTTCTGGAAATGGAAGAGGCGCAGGTGTGTGCGTTTGTAAGCAAGCATGTGGGAAAGCTGCCGCTGTACATTTCTGTGGATAAAGATGTTCTCTGCAAGGATGATGCGGACACGAACTGGAGCCAGGGGGATATGCGCCTGAATACGATGCTGGAATGTCTGAAGAGAGTCAGAGAAATATGTGCAGAGGGAATCCTGGGCGTGGATATCTGTGGTGAATGTGATGTAGCAGAATCTGGAAACAGCGCCTTGAATGACCGGGCCAATGCTACATTGCTGGAGTGTTTTCTGTCCGCATACGGGAGCGAAGATCATGACGGAAATAAGAATGAGATAACAGGAGGAAACCGATGAAAAATGAACTTCTTACCATTGGGCCATTTACGGTATACGGTTATGGTCTGATGATCGCCATTGGAATTTTGGCAGGCTGCCTGACTGCAGAATATAGAGCCGGAAAACAGAAGCTTGACAGTGAACAGATCTTTCCAATGATCCTGTGGTGCCTGGTGGGTGGATTTTTCTGTGCAAAGCTTCTCTTCTGGATCACAGAGTGGAAATCAATTGTTCAGGATCCGGGATTTATAATGGAAACTTTAAGCTCCGGTTTTGTGGTGTTTGGCGGTATCATCGGCGGTATACTGACGGGGCTTCTGTATTGCAGGATCAGAAAGCTTGTATTTTTTAAATATGCGGATGTGATCCTGCCATCTGTGGCACTGGCCCAGGGATTTGGACGGATCGGATGTTTCCTGGCGGGCTGCTGTTATGGAAAAGAGACAGAGAGTGTTTTTTCTGTGATATTTCAGAATTCCGAATATGCGCCCAATCACGTGGCGCTGATCCCGACGCAGTTGTATTCCAGCGGACTGGATTTTCTGCATTTTCTTTTGTTGTTGCTGATCGCACGGAACAAAAAAGAAGATGGTCAGGTTACTGCCTGTTATCTGATCTTTTATAGCATTGGACGGTTTGTGATCGAGTTTTTCCGTGGGGATATTATCCGTGGAAGTGTGGGAATTTTGTCGACTTCCCAGTTTATCAGTATTTTTACAGGGATTGCGGGGATCGTGCTGCTGATACGGATCAGGAAAAAAAGAGATAGCAAGAGCAGTGTTTAAATGGATCAGGGAAGTCCCATGTATCAGGAAAAAGTTGGACAATAGTGGTATAAGGACAGGTTTTCGCTGCATACATCTATGAAAAAGGCGAAAGCAGGCCTGTCATGCTCAGAAAAGAAGATTTTGAACCAAATATGAAAACAGAGGATAAGATCCCCGGAGCGCAGACGGAAAATCCGGCACAGAGTCAGCGCTTCGGGGATTTTATCGTGAAATATATGCAGAATGTCCAGGATACTATGGAACTTTTTCCGGGGGCATCTTTTCGGGCGATCAATGAAATTTTCGGGGTTCTTTATGTTCCGCTGGAAAGTATGGGAGAAATTGAGGTCACGGGAACCTCCTATAATTCGATCCCGAAATGTTATACCTACATGGATATGGAGGCAGCAGGGGAATCAGGGATCAACAGGCTGCACGATCACCCTTATCTGAAGCTGCGTGGAAAAGGTACTGCGGTGGCGGTGATCGATTCGGGGATTGATTATCAGAATGAAGTGTTTCGAAATGCAGGCGGCTCCAGAATCGCTTATTTATGGGATCAGTCCATAGAAGAGGAAGAACAAAATCAGTCTGGACGGGAGTTGGAAGCTGAAAATGGAGATGCAGATAATTTGCCGGGGGATGATATAGCAGATACAGAAGTTCCATATGGCAAATTATTCCGGAAAAAGGATATCGACCGGGCACTGGCTTCCGAGGAGCCGTTTGCCATCGTGCCATCCAGAGATACCAACGGCCATGGCACGGCACTGGCGGGTATTGCTGCCGGAAATATGGTACCCGGAGAAAATTTTACCGGAGCAGCGCCGGAGGCAACCCTGATCATCATCAAGGTAAAGCCGGCAAAGCAATATCTCCGGAATTTTTATCTTTATCCTCCGGAGGCAGAAGCTTTTCAGGAAAATGATGTGATGATGGCCATTGCTTTTGCGATTTCCCAGGCCAAAAAGCTGAAGATGCCACTTTCTATCTGCCTGGGGATCGGAAGCAGCCAGGGCGCGCATCTGGGGACCAATGCGTTAAGCCAGTATGTGGACTATGTGGCAAATTTTTCTCAGGTATCCGTATCTGTGGCAGCAGGAAACGAAGGAAATACAAGAAACCACAGTACGGGGATTTTTTCTCAGGGAAGGGAACAGATCGTGACAGAACTCCGTGTAGCGGAAAGAGAGCAGGGCTTTACCATAGAATTCTGGGGAGAACCGCCGGAAATCTATGAGCTTTCCATCCAGTCACCAACCGGTGAGATACTGGAAGTCAGCAGTTCCATCGGTTCCAGAACCCAGGAGCTGTCATTTGTTTTT
Source organism: Blautia sp. SF-50 (assembly GCF_900101315.1). NCBI lineage: Bacteria > Bacillati > Bacillota > Clostridia > Lachnospirales > Lachnospiraceae > Blautia > Blautia sp. SF-50. Next base: position 61,188 of record NZ_FMUW01000001.1, on the reverse strand, counting down.
GTGGAAACAAAGGTGTATGTGAATTATATCTTGATCGAGCGTCAGACCGGATATTCCCTGGTGTATATCCGATTTTTCCATCCGGCGTCCGGTATCTGGAAAATTTTTACCAAGGCAAGAAATCAACAGAACGTACAGTTCCATATATGGCTTCCTGTGGAAGGGCTGATCTCCCAGGATACCTATTTTCTGGAACCATCCCCCTATACCACGGTGACAGCGCCGGGAGACGCCAGGAACAGCATTACGGCAACTGCCTACCAGCATCGTGACGGAAGCATCTACATTGCAGCAGGCAGAGGCTATACGCCAGATGGCATGATAACTCCACATCTGGCAGCTCCTGGCGTTAACGTAAAAGTGCCGCTGGTACGAGGCGGCTTTGGAACCCGCTCCGGAACCAGTATCTCCGCCGCACAGACCGCCGGTATCGCGGCACTTCTGTTTGAATGGGCGATCATACGGGATAACCAGCCGTTTTTTACTGGGAGCAGCGTGAAATATTATCTGCAGAGAGGCGCAAGAAGAGAAGAAAACATGCAGTACCCAAACCCGGAGTGGGGGTATGGGAGGGTGGATCTGTATCATACCTTTGAACTGCTGACGTGAGAGGATGAGAGCTGGAAAAAATATGAAAAGCAGAAACAGATCATTTCCTTTGGAAAGAGTAGATGCATAGATATTACATTTGGAAAAATAATAAAAGGATACGAAAGTACTAGTTTTGGAAAAAATATTCATATAGATAATTCACTTTGTATCGTGTACTATAAATATATGGAAAAATCATATAATGACACAACAGGGAGGAATTTTACTTATGGAGCTTTCAACTTTGGTAAAAATGTCAAACACTTACGGAAGCAATCCGGCCTATGTTCTGGCAGGAGGCGGTAATACTTCTGTAAAAGACGATACAACATTGTATGTAAAGGGATCCGGTACACAGCTTGCTACCATTAAGGCAGAGGAATTTGTCAAAATGGACAGAGCCCGTCTGAATGAGATCATGAAAACGGAATATCCGGCGGATGATGTGAAACGTGAATCTGCATATCTTGCAGATGTAATGGCGGCAGTGACCGATGAGGATAAAACCAAACGTCCCAGCGTGGAAGCACTGCTCCACAATCTGTTTGCTTATACGTATGTCCTGCATGTTCATCCGACACTTATCAATGGACTGACCTGCGGAAAGGGCGCAAAGGCTCTTTGCGAAGAGCTTCTTGGAAAAGATGTACTCTGGATCGATATCTGCAAACCGGGATACACACTTGCCCGTATCTGCTTCGAGAAAATGAATGCCTATAAAGAAGAAACAGGAAAAGACGTGCAGGTTCTTCTGCTTCAGAATCACGGAATTTTTGTTGCGGCTGATACTGTAGAGGAGATCGGCGTTTTATTCGATGGTGTGATCGGAAAGCTGGAAAAGCAGGTAAAGAGAACTGCGGATGTAAGTGATGCAGTTACACCTGAAAAAGAGCAGGCAGCACAGAAGCTTTCCAGTCTGCTTGGACATGCGGTGGAAGTCGTACCGGCTGCGGAGGCGAATAATTTTGTAAAAGATAAAACTGCTGCGGCACCTCTTCTGAAGCCGTTTACTCCGGATCATATTGTATATTGCGGACCTTATCCGTTATTTGTAGAAAATATTGATGAGGCGAAAAATGCGATGGATGCATTTATGGCAGAGAATGATAAAGAGCCAAGACTGATCCTGGTACAGGGCGTTGGCGCATTTATCATGGAAGATGACAAAGGAAAGGCTGCAAAGGCACAGCTTCTGGTAAAGGATGCGATCAAGCTTGCAGTGTATGCAGAGAGCTTTGGCGGCCCGCTGCAGATGACCGATGAGATCACATATTTTATCACACACTGGGAAGCAGAAGCATATCGCAGTAAGAAATAAAAAAGAAAAATATATAGAGAGAAATAAAGAAAATGCATCGGGAACTATTAGGAAATTCCCGGTGCATTTTTTATCGAATGACGGATAAACAGTTACTCAGGACAGAGTTACGCAGCAAATGTGGATATTTTTATCCGCATTACCACAAATCTTATTTCCGATACACGAACGCCGGCAGTCCATCCTCACCAACCGGAACATTTACAGTTCCCTGGATCAGCGGGCGGGCATAGCGGATAAAGTCTTCGGTGACATCGGAGCCGTCTTCTGTGATCCATTCCACAGGGACCGTCTTTTCTTCGTTGCAGATAACATTGACATCCTCCAGTGTACATTTCATGGAGTACGGAGAATCACTCTGACGTTTAAATGCGATCATCTTTCCGGTTTCGCCGTTCAGGGCAGCCTGTACACCAAATTCACCGGCGAGGATGCCTTCTTGCTGGTCTGTTCCGGCGAGCATAGCTGCAGAGCAGCGCTGGCTTACATTGAGCTCTACGGAGCGGGCTTTGACACCAAGACGGCTGCGTACAAGATTCTCAAGATATTTACCACAGCCAGCCAGCATCTTGTGACCGAAGGCGTCGGTTCCGGCAGCGCTGTCGTATTCGCAGATGAAAGTGCCGTCTTTATCATGGATTCCCTCAGATACACAGACTACGACGTTGCAGTTTTTCTCGAAGGCAGCATGAACTTTCTGGAGAAATTCTTCTACATCGAAATCGGTTTCCGGAAGATAAATGAGAAGCGGATTGTCTCCAACGTATTTCCGGGCAAGGGCAGCAGCTCCGGTGAGCCAGCCAGCGTGACGTCCCATGATCTCGATGATAGTGACGGATTTTTTCTCATAGACACAGGCGTCCAGGGTGATCTCACGGACGGTGGAGGCTACGTAGCGGGCAGCACTTCCGAATCCGGGAGTATGGTCGGTGTTTACAAGATCGTTATCAATGGTCTTCGGCTCACCGAGGATACGGATGTCGCTGCCGATCTTTTCAGCATAGCGGGAAAGCTTGCTGACGGTATCCATGGAATCGTTGCCGCCGATATAAAAGAACCAGCCGATGTTCATCTCCTCGAATTTCTGAAAAAGCTTCGGATAAACCGGATCCTCCAGGGATTCCGGAAGCTTGTAACGGCAGGAGCCAAGGTAAGCGCCGGGGGTCCAGGTAAGAGCGAGAAGCTGCTCTCCCGGAAGTGCTTCCTGGAAATCAAGGACTGTTCCGTTTAAAAATCCCTCAATGCCGTTGACCATACCATAAACATGGTCGATCTCTTCTGTATGTTTAAGTGCTTCAGATACCACACCGTAAAGACTGCTGTTGATAGCTGCGGTCGGTCCGCCGGACTGTCCTGCGATAAGGTTCTTTTTTGACATTCTGATACCTCCTGGGTGTTGTTTTTTTATATTGTAACAGAAATAGGAGAAGATAACATCTAAAAAAATCACCTTTTTTATAAAAAAATTACTCTATACAAATAATTATATCATAGTAAAATAGTAGTATAGATAGAGAAAAGAGGTGAAAAAAACGATGACAGTAAAAAAAGTACAGTTTGAGAGCATGGATGAAGTGAACCGTTTTCTTGATGTGACGGAGCATTTTCCGTTTGCAGTGGATCTGAAAAGGGGAAGCAGAACGGTAAATGGCAAATCCATTCTTGGAGTTGCATCCATTGGCCTTGGCAGAGAGATGGACTTTTGTGCACATGTGCCGGAGCTTGCGCCGGAGATCACATCCAGTCTTGGTTTTTGCATGAGGTAGGTTTAAGAGGGGAAAAAATAAATAATGGTTGATCGATGGTGAATGAGGATATCGTAAGGTCGCAGAGGCGATGATCGGTATCCTCATTTTTTGATAGATGACAAATGTAACTATTTAGAAAAAAATCTAAATACTTATTGACCGGGGAATCCGGAAGTGATATATTCTATTTAGAAATATTTCTAAATACCATCCGAAAGGAGGAAGACATACACGATGGCGTTTGCGGAAACCTTCAAGGCACTTTCGGATCCTGTGCGGAGAGAAATCCTGCAGCTTCTGAAAAACGGGAAAATGTCAGCCGGGGAGATTGGAGGACATTTTGATATGACAGGTGCAACCATATCCTATCATCTGAAAATTTTGAAGAAAGCAGATCTTGTGTGGGAGACGAAGGTAAAGAATTTCGTGTATTACGAACTGAATACTACAGTTGTAGAGGAGCTGCTTCTGTGGCTCAGTGATCTGAAAGGGGGAAAGAATGATGAAAGGTGAAGAAAGAAAAAAGTTTCTGAAGGAATATAAAATGTCTCTGATCTCCGGGAGTATCCTTACGGTCTCGCCGTCACTGGCAGGGATCCTGCTGTGGAACCGTCTGCCGGAGAAGATCGCAACACATTTTGATCAGCATAATCTGGCTAATGGCTGGAGCAGCAAACCGATGGCAGTTTTTGGAATTCCGTTTCTGCTTTTGCTGATCCATCTGTTTTGCGTGTTTTTTACAGCCAATGATCCAAAGCGAAAAAATATCAACAGGCGTATTTTTACTATGATCCTGTGGCTGGTTCCGGTGGTGTCTGTGATCACCTGCATGTCAATCTATGGTCTTGCTCTGGGTATGGACATTGATATAGGTGTGATCGTGAATATCATGGTGGGGATCATGTTTATCATTCTCGGAAATTACGTTCATAAGGTGAAACAGAATTATACAGTGGGAATGAAGCTTCCCTGGACCTTGAACAGTGAGGAGAACTGGAACCGTACCAACCGTATGACAGGCTGGATACTGATCCTGTCAGGGCTGCTTTTTCTTATGAATTCGCTGCTCCTGAAAACGGAAATTGTTTTTGCGGTAATTTTGCTGGTCATCCTTGTGCCAATGATCTATTCATTTATTCTTTATAAAAAGGGAATCTGAGAAAATAATTTCGGACCGTCACTGTCAGAAAAAAGGCAGTGGCGGTTTCTTTTTTAACAAAAAATAATGTTCAAACAAAGCGGTACGTGATATGATAATGTCATACAAAAGCATTTTCTCGAACACTATAAACAGACAGCAGACAGGAGGGATCATTATGACAGAATTAAGCCGTTTTCAAAAAGATGTGGAAGTTGCTGCCACTGCTCTTGAAATGCGGGCGGAGAACGAGGATGCCAAAGAAGAGGCCATTCATCTTTACCGGAAATTCGGAAGTACCAAGCAGGAGCCGCTGCGGCTGGCAGTTGCCCTGCGGGGATATTTTCTGGAGGAAGGTGTGGAGGAAGAGGAACGCGCGCATTATGGAGCATATCTTAAGAAAAGGATCCGTCCGGCTGTGGAACGCCTGATCCTGGAAGATGACTGGGAAAAGATCGAGAAGCTTTATGAGAACGAATGGTTTGGGGAACAGGAGCTGGAGGTGTTCCTGAAACTGGCTGAAGAGTGGAGGAGACCTGCAGCGCTGATGGGACTTCTCCATTTGAAAAAAGCAAATTATGGATTTAAAGAGAAGAAATTCGAGCTGTGATTTTTTTAGGAAATCGGGAATGGAGGCGGATTCGGTGGAACGGAGGCAGGAAGAGCTTGGAATACATATCCTGGAAAATATAAGGAACGAACTGTACTACTATTTTCCATATCTGGACGGTGCTTTTGCCTGCATTTCCGGGAAGGGCTCAGAGCAGACCGGAACCATTGGAACAGATGGAGCTTTTTTTCTTTTTTCCCCGGAATATCTTCTGAAGCTTTATGTAAAAAAGCCGGAGGCAGTGCGAAGAGGTTATCTGCATATGCTGCTGCACTGTCTGTATCTGCACCTCTTTCGGGAGGATCAGGAGGACAGACGCTTATGGAACCTGGCCTGTGATATTGCGGTGGAACAGATCATTTCCAGGGAAAGGATCCCGATTCTGGAGACAGGCGGCGATGCGAAAAAAATCCGTGAAAAGGTTTTTCATATTCTGGGAGACAGGTCGGATTCCGCAGAAAAGATATGCCGGAAGCTGAAGGAACAGGCTTTTCCGTTTCACCTGGAAGAGTTGGAGGAAGCCTTTCATTTTGATGACCACACCCTGTGGGGCATCTGCACAGGAGAAAAAGGAAAAAGAACAAAGGAAAAATGGAACAAGCTTCTTTCCTATACTGTCGCAAACCGTCAGGATTACCGGAAACGGCGGGGAAGCCAGAAAGGGGACCAGAAGGAAGAGGCAGGAACGGTAAGATCCGGAAGATACGATTACAAAAAATTTCTCCGTCAGTTTTCTGTGCTGCGGGAAGAGGTGGAGCTGGATACGGAAAGCTTTGATTATATTTTTTATAATTACGGGATGGAGCATTATGGAAATCTTCCGCTGATCGAGCCGCTGGAATATAAGGAAGTGAACCGTCTGGAGGAGCTGGTGATCGCCATTGATACTTCCGGCTCCTGTGATGGAGAGACTGTGCGGAGATTCCTTGGAGAAACGTATTCCATTCTCAGTGAAAAAGAGAATTTTTTCCATAAAATGAAGGTGTATCTGATCCAGTGTGACTGCTGTATCCAGGATGTTAAGGTGATCCATTCCGAGGAAGAATGGAAGGAATACAGCAAAAATATCACCATACAGGGCCGGGGAGGAACGGATTTCCGGCCGGTGTTCCGGTATGTGAAGGAGCAGCAGGAGAAAAAAGAAATCCGCAGTCTTAAGGCTCTGATCTATTTTACAGACGGGGATGGGATATATCCCGGAAGCAAACCGGATTATGAAACGGCCTTTGTATTTTTACATAAAACAGAAAAAATGGAGCTTGTTCCGCCCTGGGCGATCCGGCTTGTGGCAGAGCAGGAAGGAGTGCGTTACAGAACATGAACATAAAAGAGGCAAAAGAAGAGATCAAACATACCTTACTGGCTTACAACCGGAAGGATGCAGCCGGACGCTACACATTTCCCAAACTCCGGCAGCGTCCCATCCTGCTTATGGGACCTCCCGGAATCGGGAAAACAGCGATCATGGAGCAGGTGGCAGAGGAATGCGAGGTAGGTCTGGTAGCCTATACCATCACCCACCATACAAGACAGAGTGCGGTAGGACTGCCAAGGATCGTGACCCGGTGCTACAACGGAAAAGAGGTCAGCATCACAGAGTATACCTTAAGCGAGATCATTGCTTCTGTGTATGATTGTATGGAACGTACCGGAAAGAAGGAGGGAATCCTGTTTATCGATGAGATCAACTGTGTCTCCGAGACACTTGCGCCTACCATGCTGCAGTTCCTTCAGAACAAGACCTTCGGAAGCCACAGTGTGCCGGAAGGATGGCTGATCGCGGCAGCAGGAAATCCTCCGGAATATAATAAATCGGTCCGGGAGTTTGATATTGTAACACTGGACCGTGTGCGGAGGATGGATATCGAGGCAGATCTTGAGGTGTGGATGGAGTATGCCTGGAAAAAGGAGATCCATGGATCGATCCTGGCTTATCTCGGCATGAAGAAGGATCATTTTTATTTTGTGGAGAATACAGTGGACGGGAAATTCTTCGTGACAGCAAGAGGCTGGGAAGACCTGTCTGAGATCCTGAAGGCCTATGAGGAGCTGGGCGTGGAGATCACAGAGAATCTGATCGGGGAGTATTTATGCAGAGAGGAGATCGCAAGAAGCTTTTTTGCCAGCTATCAGCTGTATCGAAAGTACGGAGAGGACTATGGCCTGGGACGCCTGCTTTCCGGAGAGATGCCGGAGGAGGAACAGCAGAAAAAGGTAAAAATGGCGAAGGAAGCTTCCTTTGAGGAACGCTTCCTTGTGACAGGGCTTCTGCTTGACGGTCTGAACGGAAGTTTTCTGACCTATGAGAAGATGGATGGTGAAACAGGTGCTGTTTATCAGGAACTTCTGCATCTGAAAGCTTTTCTTCAGGATAAAAAGGACATGACAGCGCTGGATGAATTTACAGATATGAAGAAGAAAAGTCTGGCTGTCCGTCTGGAGGCGGAGCTTCTTACCGCAGATCAGCAGACTACGGAAGAGCTTGTGATCCGCACTCTGGAGGAATTCAGCCTTACTATCCGAAAGGAGCATATCACAGAAACAGAGGCTGGCTTTGAACGGATCCGGCAGCTTTTTACGGAAATGGCGGAGAAGAGAAAGGCCTGTGCGAAAAAGATCAGCGGGGAGCTGGAACAGGCCTTTACATTTATGAAGGAATGCTTCGGGGACGGACAGGAAACGGTGCTTTTTGTCACCGGACTGACTCGGAACAGCCATGCGGCGGCCTTTATCCGGGAGTATGGCTGTGATCCTTATTTTGCCTGTAGTGAGAAGCTTCTTTACCGGAAGCAGGAGAAAAAGCTTCAGGAGGAATGTGCGTCGCTATTAGAAATATGAATGATCCCTTAACGAATACTTATGACTGAAAGGGGCCTGACATCTTGACAGGAGGGCTTGTGAGGTGATACGGTAACGGTGTCGAAAACAAAAATCAAATAACCGAATGATGAGGTGTGAGAACATGCAGGAATTAAAACCAATCAAAGAAGGTAAAGTACGTGAGATCTATGACAATGGAGACAGTCTGATCATGGTTGCAACAGACCGTATCAGCTGCTTTGACGTAATTCTGAATAACGAAGTTACAAAGAAAGGTGCTGTACTGACCCAGATGTCCAAATTCTGGTTTGACATGACTGAGGACATTCTTCCGAACCACATGATCTCTGTAGATACCAAGGATATGCCGGAGTTTTTCCAGCAGGAGAAATTCGAAGGAAAATCCATGATGTGCCGTAAACTGAACATGCTGCCGATCGAGTGTATCGTACGTGGATACATCACAGGAAGCGGCTGGGCAAGCTACAAGGAGAACGGCACTGTATGCGGCATCAAGCTTCCAGAGGGACTGAAGGAATCCGACAAGCTGCCTGAGCCGATCTACACACCATCTACCAAGGCTGAGATCGGTGATCACGATGAGAATATTTCCTTTGAGCAGAGTATCGATCATCTTGAGAAATACTTCCCGGGAAAAGGACGCGAGTATGCAGAAAAGCTTCGTGACAACACCATTGCTCTTTACAAAAAATGTGCAGAGTATGCACTCAGCAAGGGAATCATCATTGCAGATACAAAATTCGAGTTTGGTCTTGATGAGGACGGAAACATGGTCATCGGTGATGAGATGCTGACACCGGACAGCTCCCGTTTCTGGCCGGCAGAAGGCTATGAACCAGGACATGGTCAGCCATCCTTTGACAAACAGTTTGCACGTGACTGGCTGAAAGCCAATCCGGACAACGACTGGACACTTCCGCAGGAGATCGTTGACAAGACTATTGAGAAATATCTCCAGGCATACAAAATGCTTACAGGAAAAGAATTGGCCTGAAAATAACAGCAGCTCTGAAATAGAACATACCTTACAAGCCGCTTCGGATGCCCATTCCGAGGCGGCTTTTTTCTGTATAAAACAGGACAAAAACAAAACGGTTGCAAGAAAACGGAGGGATATTTATAATAAATACAGAAACCAGATGATCCTGACAGATTTAAAGGAGTGTGATTATGAGCAGGAAAAACAAGGTGAAAAAGAAAAAAACAGTTGGAGATCATATTCTGACGATCGTTCTGATCGTGGCAATCTGTATTTTCTGTTATGCAGCTTTTAACCTTTATCATATTTATACAGAATATAAAAAAGGAACCGATGAATATAACAGCATTTCCGAAATGGCAGTGACAGAACGTGATCCGGACCAGGTGGAAGAGATAGATCAGCCGGATGAACAGCCTGTAGCACCTGTGAGCATTGATTTTGATTCTCTCAGGAGTATCAATGAGGATGTGATCGGCTGGATCTATATGGAAGCATTGCCTGAGATCAGTTATCCGGTGGTACAGGGAGAGGATAATAATTTTTATCTGCATCAGACATATGAGAAAAATTATAATTTTGCGGGAACGATCTTTATTGATTATGAGAACAAAAGAGATTTCAGCGATTGTAATACCCTGGTGTACGGACACAACATGAAGAATGGTTCCATGTTTGGAATGCTGAAAAAGTACAGAGCGGATGAGACGCTTTATAATACCAGCAAATATTTCTGGATCCTCACACCGGAAAAAGATTACCGGTATGAGATCATTGCAGCGTATACGACTTCTGTAAACAGCGATACGTATACCTTATTTAAAGGACCTGGCAAAGAGTTTCTGGAATATGAGAAAAAAATGTTCCAGAATTCGGAGATCAGAACAGATGCCACTGCAAGTGAAGCCAATGTGAAGGATAAGATCGTTACATTATCAACTTGTACCGGCAATCAGGCAACACGTTTTGTGGTACAGGGAAAAAGAGTGAATGCGGTGAACCCGCAGTAGAGCTTTTGCGGATAAGTTTGGGAGGAAATGATATGGGAAATGAGATAGAAAAATTACAAAAGATCATTGATGAGAGCAGAAATATTGTATTTTTCGGCGGTGCAGGTGTTTCAACAGAAAGCGGGATCCCGGATTTTCGAAGCCAGGACGGACTGTATAACCAGAAATATGATTACCCGCCGGAGACGATCTTAAGCCATACATTTTTTATGCGAAAACCTGAGGAATTCTTTAAATTTTACAGAGATAAGATGCTTTGTGATACTGCAAAACCGAATGCGGCACATCTTAAGCTGGCGGAGATGGAGCAAACAGGAAAGCTGAAGGCTGTGATCACTCAGAATATCGATAATCTTCACCAGATGGCAGGAAGTAAAAAGGTCCTGGAGCTTCACGGAAGCGTTTACCGAAATCATTGTGTGAAATGCGGGAAATCCTATGATTTTAAATATATGAAGGAATCGAAAGGTGTTCCGCGGTGCAGCTGCGGCGGCATGATCAAGCCGGATGTGGTCCTTTATGAGGAAGGGCTGGATGACTATACGATCCAGGAATCAGTAAGAGTGATCTCGGAGGCGGAGGTGCTGATCATTGGGGGAACTTCTCTGGCGGTATATCCGGCAGCAGGTCTGATCGATTATTTCCGGGGAAATCATCTGGTGGTGATCAACAAGGCACCGACACCGAGGGATAAATATGCGGATCTTCTTATTAAAGAACCGATCGGGCAGGTGTTTTCTCAGATAAGAGTCTGAAAATATGGGAACCTGGGATGATCTGCAAATTAAAAATGAGGAGTATCAAATGGAATTAAATTATGAAGTTGGAGATATTGTCACACTGAAGAAGGCTCATCCCTGTGGCAGTAAAGAATGGGAGATCCTTCGCGTAGGAGCGGATTTTCGCCTGAAATGCAAGGGCTGCGGACATCAGATCATGGTGGCACGTAAGCTGGTTGAGAAAAATACACGAGATTTGAAAAAAATTGAAAAAAATTAAATTTATGCTTTACATCACGGGAGAGATGTGCTAGAATCAACAATCGTGATATATTTCATATCCTTGCTCTTTGACAGGCAAAGGGCCAAAAGACCATAAGGAGGTTAAGACAAGCATGAACAAGTACGAGTTAGCATTAGTTGTGAGCGCTAAGCTTGAGGACGAAGCACGTGACGCTGTAGTTGAGAAAGCAAAAGGCTACATCACACGTTACAACGGCGTGATCACAGAAGTTGAAGAATGGGGTAAGAAGAAATTAGCTTACGAGATTCAGAAAATGCATGAAGGCTTCTACTATTTTATTCAGTTTGAAGCAGATTCTCAGTGCCCGGCGGAGATCGAGAGACATGTCCGCATCATGGACAATGTATTAAGATACCTGGTTGTCAAGAAAGAGGCATAATTTTTGCAGCGGATTTTTGAAAACACCATTAAGAACCTGTTCAGTTAAGTGAAATCATAAGAGAGGTAGAACGATGAACAAAGTAATATTAATGGGACGCTTGACAAGAGATCCTGAGGTAAGATATTCCGCAGGAGAAAATGCCCTGGCAATCGCCAGATATACACTGGCAGTTGATCGCAGATTCCGTCGTGACGGAGAGGCAAGTGCTGATTTTATCAGCTGTGTTTCTTTCGGACGTACAGCAGAATTTGCAGAAAAGTATTTCAGACAGGGACTGAAAATTGCAGTTACGGGACGTATCCAGACAGGAAGCTATACGAACCGTGAGGGACAGAAGGTTTATACGACAGAGGTTGTTGTTGAGGATCAGGAATTTGCTGAGAGCAAAGCATCAAGCGACAGCTATGCAGCAGCTCATCCGAGAACAGAGGCAGCACCTGCAACGTCTATGCCGAGTCCGAGCGCAGCAAGCGCCGACGGCTTCATGAACATTCCAGATGGAATTGATGAGGAGCTGCCGTTCAATTAGAACATCTGATCAAGACAGATGAGACGAATAAGATAGGAGGAAACAATCATGGCTTACAATAGAGGCGAGAGACCAGATTCTCCGATGAAGAGAAGAGGCGGACGCAGAAGAAAAAAAGTTTGTGTATTCTGCGGTAAAGAGAATAACGAGATCGATTACAAGGATGTAGCAAAGTTAAGAAAGTATGTTTCCGAGAGAGGTAAAATTCTCCCGAGAAGAATTACAGGTAACTGTGCGAAACATCAGAGAGCACTGACAGTTGCTGTTAAGAGAGCACGTCATATGTCCCTGATGCCATACGTTCAGGACTAATTCTGATCTTATACGGGGTCGTTGCGAAACAGATGAGCAGTCATCTGGAGGCAGCGGCCCTGTTTTTTTTATGAGCAAAACAGATTTTATCATTGCTATGGAATTATAATAAGGAATCTGGTATAATGTTAAATAACTTGTGGGTTAAATTACATTAAGAACAGGAAAAAGCAATGAACAACAAAGTTAAATTCAAGGGGCCTATGAAACACTTCATGCGCTGGCCGCTGTACCTTTCGGTCCTGGTCGTGCTGCTGGACCTGCTGGTGTTTATTGTAAGTGTAAAGGCCGGAATTCTGGTGTCTGTAGGTACTGTGATCTATATTTTTATCGCAGTACAGCTTTTTCGATATCACAAACCGCTGATCATCAATGATATGATCGCATTTGCCAATCAGTATGATGTGGTAGAAAAGCGGATGCTGGAAGAACTGGCGCTTCCTTATGCCATTATGGATATGGAAGGCCGCATGATCTGGTCCAACCGTGTTTTTTCAGAAATCACGGGGAGAGATCAGTTTTATAAAAAAAATATCAGCACAGTTTTCCCGGATATTACTCCGGACAAGCTTCCTGTAGCCGATGAACCGGAAATTTCCGAGATGAGTATACATTTCGGGGATCGGATCTACCGGGTTTCCATGCAGCGGGTGACTATGGGTGAAGTAGTCAGCCATGCGGATATTCTGGAGAATATGTCCCAGAATGTCAGTCTGATCGCCATGTATCTTTATGATGAAACAGAGCTTAAGGAATACATCCAGAAAAATGAGGATAACAAGCTTGTTGTAGCACTGGCTTATCTGGATAATTATGAAGAAGCACTGGAGAGTGTGGAGGATGTGCGAAGATCGCTGCTTATCGCACTGATCGACCGAAAGATCACCAAGTATTTTTCCAACTTTGACGGCCTTGTGAAGAAACTGGAGAAAGATAAATATCTTCTGATCATGCGCCAGAGTTCACTGGAAACACTGAAGGAACAGCGTTTTCATATCCTGGATGAGGTTAAGACGGTTAACATCGGAAATGAAATGGCTGTGACATTAAGTATCGGAATCGGTCTGAATGCTTCTACGTATATCCAGAATTACGAATATGCCAGAATTGCCATTGAGATGGCACTGGGCCGTGGCGGTGATCAGGTAGTGATCAAAAATGAAAATAATATTACCTACATTGGCGGCAAGGCACAGCAGATGGAGAAATCAACCCGAGTGAAGGCACGAGTGAAGGCTCAGGCTCTGAAGGAATTTATGAGCACCAAGGATCGAGTGGTGGTTATGGGACACAAGATCACAGATGTGGATGCTCTGGGAGCTGGGATCGGTATTTACCGTGCCGGTAAGACTCTTGGTAAGCCGGTGCATATTGTGATCAATGATCCGACCACATCCATTCGGCCGCTGATGAGTGGATTTATGGAGAATCCGGATTATGAGCCGTCCATGTTTGTGGACAGTAATCAGGCCAAAGAACTGGTGGATAACAATACGGTAGTAATTGTGGTAGATACCAACAAGCCAAGTTATACCGAATGCCAGGATCTTCTCTATATGACAAAGACCATTGTGGTATTGGATCATCACCGCCGCGGCAGCGAGGTGATCCAGAATGCAGTTCTGTCCTATGTGGAGCCATATGCATCCTCAAGCTGCGAGATGATCGCAGAGATCCTGCAGTATTTTGCAGACGGGCTGAAGCTTCGCAGTATTGAGGCGGACTGTATTTATGCGGGTATCATGATCGATACCAACAACTTTACAACAAGAGCGGGTGTGCGTACCTTTGAGGCAGCAGCATTCCTGCGCAGATGCGGAGCAGATGTGACACGTGTACGTAAGATGCTCCGGGATAATATTGATTCCTATAAGGCGAGAGCGGAGGCAGTTCGTACTGCGGAGATCTACAGAGATTATTTTGCCATTGCAAGATGTCCGAGTGAAGGTCTGGAAAGTCCTACCGTTGTAGGAGCACAGGCGGCCAATGAGCTGCTCAATATCGCAGGAGTCAAGGCATCTTTTGTTCTTACCAGCTATAATAATGAGGTTTACATCAGTGCCAGAGCCATTGATGAAGTGAATGTACAGGTCATGATGGAACGGATGGGCGGCGGCGGACATCTGAATATTGCCGGTGCACAGGTGAAAGACACCATGGATGAGACCGAAAGAATGCTGAAAGAAATTATAGACCAGTTATATCAGGAAGGGGACAAATAGAAATGAAAGTAATTCTTCTGGAAGATGTTAAATCCCTGGGTAAAAAGGGACAGATCGTAAATGTAAGTGACGGATATGCAAGAAACATGATCCTGCCAAAAAAGCTTGGTGTTGAAGCTACATCCAAGAATCTCAATGACCTGAAACTTCGTAAGGCAAATGAAGAAAAGGTTGCACAGGAAAACCTGGACGCTGCCAAGGCATTTGCAGAGGAGCTTTCCACAAAGGAGGTTATCCTTACTCTGAAGGTAGGTGAAGGCGGAAGAACATTCGGTTCTGTATCCTCAAAAGAAATCTCAGAGGCAGCCAAAAAACAGCTGAATCTTGATATCGATAAGAAAAAGCTCCAGCTGGAGAATCCGATCCGTAACCTGGGTGTTACCAATGTTCCGGTACGACTTCATCCGAAGGTAACCGGAAGTCTCAAAGTCTGGGTAAAAGAGGCGTAATCAATGGAAGAAGCACTGATCAAGAGGATTCTGCCTCACAGCATTGAGGCAGAGCAGTCAGTGATCGGATCCATGATCCTGGATCGTGATGCGATCCTGGTGGCTTCCGAGATCCTGACCAGTGATGATTTTTATCAAAAACAATACGGCATCATTTTTGATGCCATGGTGGAGCTCTGTAATGAAGGACAGCCGGTAGATCTGATCACTCTGCAGAATCGTCTCAAGGAGAAAGAGCTTCCGCCGGACATCAGCAGTATGGAATATGTCCGTGATCTGATCGCAGCAGTTCCTACATCAGCCAATGTGAAATACTATGCCAATATCGTAAGCGAAAAGGCAGTTCTCCGTCGGCTGATACGGACTACGGAAGAAGTTGCCAATGCCTGTTATCTGGAAAAGGACAGTACGGAAACCATACTTGAGGAATCCGAGAAAAAGCTGTTTAATATTTTGCAGAGAACAAATGGCAGCGATTATGTGCCAATCCAGCAGGTTGTGTTGAATGCAGTCAGCAATATTGAGAAGGCTTCCAAGCTGAAGGGCTCCGTTACCGGGATCCCGACCGGATTTGTGGATCTGGATTATAAGACTTCCGGTATGCACGCGTCCGATCTTGTACTGATCGCAGCTCGACCTTCCATGGGAAAAACTGCCTTTGTATTGAATATTGCCCAGTATATGGCGTTTCGTAAAGATGTGACCGTGGCTATTTTCAGTCTGGAGATGTCCAAGGAGCAGCTGGTAAACCGTCTTCTTGCTATGGAATCTCACGTGGATTCCCAGAATCTCCGTACCGGAAATCTGAAAGATGAGGACTGGACGAAGCTGGTAGAAGGAGCGGATATTATCGGTGGCTCCAATCTTATTATTGATGATACACCTGGAATCTCCATTGCGGAGCTTCGTTCCAAATGCAGAAAATATAAGCTTGAGCATAATCTGGGGATCATCATGATCGATTATCTTCAGCTGATGAGCGGAAGTGGAAAATCGGATTCCAGACAGCAGGAAATTTCAGATATTTCACGATCGCTGAAAGCGTTGGCAAGAGAGATCGATGTACCGGTAATTGCGTTATCACAGCTTAGCCGTGCAGTGGAACAGAGACCGGATCACAGGCCGATGCTTTCGGATCTTCGAGAGTCCGGAGCTATTGAGCAGGATGCGGATGTGGTCATGTTTATCTATCGAGATGATTATTATCACAAAGATACCGAGAAGAAAGACATTGCGGAAATTATCATAGCCAAGCAGAGAAACGGCCCGATCGGAACTGTGGAGCTGGTATGGCTGCCGAGATATACCCAGTTTGTAAATATGAAAAAATAGAGCCGTGCAGACGGTAAATGAAAGGCTGTCAGGATGAAAGCTTATAGTTATCCTGATGGCCTTTTGTATTTTTGTCTGTGTGATCGTGGAGTTCGGGATGCTATGGATATAGGCAAAGAGTCATATTTTGTAAAATTATGTCAACCGATTATTCTTGCTATTTCCTGATCTCAGGGGTTATACTGTAGACAGCAGCAGTGAATCTCTATATAAGGGGGCGTTCACAATGGAAAAAAGATATACAGTCAGACAGGCCGTAACACTGACCGGAGTGAAATCTTATGTCCTGCGTTACTGGGAGGAAGAACTGGAGCTTCGGATCGGACGCAATGAACTGGGACATCGCTATTATACACCGTTTGATATCCAGCTTTTTCTTAAAATAAATGAGCTGAAAAGTAAAGGACTTCAGTTGAAAGCAATCCGTACACTGATCCCACCGGAGGTAAGAAAGACAGATACACCGGATTTTTCAGAATCTGGTATCAGGATCCTGGATGGAGAAGCTGTTGAGCTTGAAGATAGCCCAATGAAAAAAACGGGATCTGAAAAGGAGTTCATGGAAAAAACGGAATCCGGGAATACAGAGAAGTGCGAGGCAGATAACGATAAGATATTGGAGTTTCAGGAAATCATGGAACGCCTGATCCGTGAGGAAATGCAGAGAAAGAAAGAAGGAGAGTACCGGTGTCGTTCTCTGGATGAAGCAATCCGCAGGCAGCAGCAGGCAAGAAGAGAAGCGGCAGCTTCCTGTGAGGGAAAAAAGAATAAAAAAAACAGAAAAGGCTGCCGGTAAACCGGCAGCCTCATTCATTATAGCAGCTTATCAAGCTAATGATGCATTACTCAGCAGAGATAGCACCAACTGGACAGGCCTCAGCGCATGTTCCGCAGTCAACACAAGCGTCTGCGTCGATTACATAATGCTCGTCTCCCTGAGAAATAGCCTCGTTCGGGCACTCACCCTCACATGTTCCACAGCTAACGCACTCGTCAGAAATTACATATGCCATAATTGATATCCTCCTTTTAAATTGTGTATTGTATGTATCCCCTACCAGGGATTCTATTCCCATTCTAATATATCTGCATAAAGAATACAAGTATAAATTTATAAACAAAACTGAAAATTCGTAACCCGTTGATTCCATTCCGGATTCGTATTATAATAGCAGAACGGAATGAAATATTTCGATAAAACAGTAAAGGAGAATACAATCATGGCAAAAGTTACAAAGAGCATGCTGATCGGAGAACTGCTCACTGTAGACCCGAATATCGCACCGATCCTGATGAGAGCAGGAATGCATTGTCTTGGCTGCCCGTCTTCACAGATGGAATCTCTGGAAGAAGCAGCAATGGTCCATGGCCTGGACGCAGATGTCCTCGTAGCTCAGATCAATGATTTTCTTGGTGAGTAATAAACAGAAGCTTTTTTGCTGAAACAAAAGGACCGCTGTCGGGAAATGCAGATCATATGGATCGCATTCCGACAGCGGTTTGTTTGTCTGTAGGATATTTGGTTTGTCAGATATTCAGAAGTTTCTGAAGTGCATGATCAGCGATCAGTGCACAGTGCTCTCTGAGGTAGGCTTCACCGGCTGGTGTGAATGCGCGGCCGATGCCATACTCGGAAAGGATATTGCAGACCTTGTTAAATTCTTCAGGTGTACAGTCTGACTGATGAAGTACCAGCTGATAGACACCGTCTTCTCCTTCACGATAGAGAGTATTATCACCGGTAAAGAAACCATTCATACCATGAGATGCGGCAATAACATCATCCAGCCCCGGGAAAGAGTACAGGCGTATAAGCTTTACAGAACTCTCAGCCGGCTGCTGTGATGCATCCGGAGTTTCTGTTGCCTGAGAGGCGGAAGTTTCCGCCCTTTTTTCTTCCGGTTTCTGTGAAAGATCCTTAAGCTTGGATTCACAGAGCTTCTGGAAGATATCGATGATATTGTCAGCGCCATCGATCTCTACGGTATCGGAAGGTTTGTTGCCCTTGAAGGGTGCAAATTTGGAAAAACGTGTATCCAGTTCTTCAGGATCTTCCACTTTAGTGATAATGAGGATAATACTTTCGGCATTGACAGGAATAGCCTCGATCATCAGAGGAATATTATCTGCTTCAAAACCAAATTGTATCTGTGCCTGCTGCATCATATCACGAAAGAGACGTTTGGCTTTTTCGGTACCGTATGCAAGTTCGCTGATACGGATCTGATGACTGTCCAGATCTTCTTTCGTCAGGGTACAGCGGATCTGATTTTCATTGATTTTTTCTATTTTCATATGATCACATCCTATAGGTAAATAAATTTAATCTTTTACATACTGTATTATATAACAGTTATACACAAGATGTAAAGATGTAGAAACCGGAGAAAAAAGAAAATTTCTGATTCTTTTATAAAAGACTTGCATCTGAAGGGAAATCAGGTATAATGAAAAGCAGAAAAGCTGTCTCCTCCCGGAAACAAGAAGACAGTAACGATAACTTAAAGTCATATTTTTCTGAAGATAAGGATTCTGTGTGAAATTCATCGGCGAGTCTGTCGGTACACAGAGAAATTTTCCCCCATTTTATTATTTATATTTTATTACAAGTATCATCCTAACAGGGAAGTTGCAGCTTTTCGAGAACCATTGCTGGTGTTTTCTGAAAATCTAACCAGGAAAGGAGGTCGGGATACGCCAAATATATCACAGGAAAAAAAGAAATCCGCAAAACCCCTTCGAAGGGAGCTGGAGCTTTATCGTGAGAACGGAGTTTCTCTTTATCTCAATGGAGCACCAAGCACTCCGAAAAAAATCGCAAAAGCCTGTCAGATTGCGGAAAACGGGGTCTACATGCGGGATTATACGGAAGATGAAGACGGCCATATCGCCTGTGTAAGCTTTGATCTTATTCGCAAAGAATGACCGTACATAAGAAAAAACGGTTCCCCGGATAACGATCATCCCCTGCACTCATGCATACCATGCGGGGAACCGAAATTTTAAAGAAATTGTGAAAAATTATTAAAAGTCGATTTTTATAACGAAATGTAGACAAGATATGTTATAATGAAACAAATTATGACATTTTATACCGAAAGGAAAAAAACATGATAAAAAAACACATACCGGTCCTTGTGGTAGGTCTGCTGATCGTTCTGGTCGCTCTTGCCGGAGGGGCTGTTTACGGGATCAATAAGCTTATACCAAGCAGGAAACAGATGGATCTGACAGAATACTACGGACAGAATGCAGACGGTGAGGCTGCGTTGATACTTGGAACTGAGAAACTGGAAGAGAAGGCACTTATCTCAGGAGAAGATGTATATCTTCCGCTGGATGTAGTGAACGGATATTTGAATCAGAGATATTACTGGGATAGCGAAAACAAGAAGATACTGTATGCAACACCATCCAGTCTCACAGAGGAACCGGCTTCAGATAAGGCAGACGGAAATGTGTGGCTGAAGGATGACACGGTTTATCTGAAACTGGATTATGTAAAAAAGTATACAGATATCGATTCTTATATAGAGCAGGATCCTGCAAGGGTTGCGATACAGTACAAATTTACCAATGTGGAGACCGTGACCACGAAGAAAGATACCGTGATCCGTTACCGGGGCGGGATCAAGGCGCCGATCCTTTCCAAACTGGCGAAGAATACAGTTCTCCGGCTGATGAATGAAGGAGAGGACTGGGATCAGGTGGCAACCGATGACGGTTACATCGGTTATGTTCAGAAGAAAAAAGTAAGTGCTGTGGATACAACGGATTATGAAAGGGATTTTAAAACAGAGTCCTATACATATCTTACCATGGATGAGCCGGTGAACCTGGCATGGCACCAGGTTACCAGCACAGATGCAAACAGCTATTTCGCAGATGCGGTACAGAATATGACAGGCGTGAATGTGATCTCTCCAACCTGGTTTTCTGTAACAGATAACTCCGGAAATATTTCAAGTCTTGCATCTGGGGAGTATGTGATGCAGGCACATGAAAAAGGACTGAAGGTATGGGGACTGGTGGATAATTTTAATGAGAACATGAGTACCACAGAAGTTCTTTCAAAAACCAGTTCAAGGCAGAATCTGGAGAATCAGTTGATCACTTATGCACTGAAAGCAGGACTGGATGGAATCAATGTTGATTTTGAATCTTTGAGCGAAGGAGTAGGAATCCATTTCCTTCAGTTTTTAAGAGAGCTTTCTATCCAGTGTCACGCCAATAATTTGGTACTGTCTGTAGATAATCCGGTTCCGGAAGATTTTACCAGTCATTATGACCGTGCGGAGCAGGGCAAGGTTGTGGATTATGTGATCATTATGGGTTATGATGAGCATTACGTAGGCTCCGATGCCGGTTCTGTGGCATCTCTGCCATGGGTAGAACAGGGGGTTAAGGATACGCTTTCAGAAGTAGCGGCTCAACGGACGATCCTTGCGATTCCGTTCTACACAAGGCTCTGGAAGACTACAGATGGCGGTGCACTGACAAGTGAGGCCATCGGTATGGATCAGGCACAGCAGACGATCAGTGATAACGGAGCAGAAACATACTGGGACAAGAAGACAAGTCAGAATTATGGAACCTATGAAGGGGACGGTGCCACATACCAGATCTGGCTGGAGGACTCTAAGTCTATTGCGGAAAAGGTTAAACTGATCAAAAAATACAAACTGGCAGGTGTGGCAGAGTGGAAGCTTGGATTCGAGAACAGCGGGATCTGGAGCGTGATCACAGAAAACCTGTCATAAACAGAAGAAAACATTGTGATCTTCACAATGCTAAAAACACTCCCGGCAACATATATTAAAATAAATATGCCGGGGGTGTTTTGCGTTGAAAAAACATTTCATAGAATTGGCAATGGCAGTTCTTATGCTGGTCTGTTTTTATATTCTGTCATGGGAAGCGGCAGAAACTGCAGGCAGACTTATAGATGTATCTGGAAATATAAAAGCAGATCAGGTGATCCTGGTGGATGCCGGTCATGGCGGTGTGGATTCTGGAATGGTGGGAATCGGTGGACTGAAGGAAAAAGGAATCAATCTGGATATTGCCATGAAGCTAAAAACGATCCTGGAAAAAAAAGGCCTTGTCGTAGTAATGACCCGGGAAGAAGATAAAGGTCTTTATGAAAATGGTACAAAAAATATGAAAGCACAGGATCTGCAGAATCGTATTGAACAGATCCGGAAATATGAACCGGTGCTTTCTGTGAGTATCCACCAGAACAGCTACAGTGATCCCGGAGTAAAAGGTCCGCAGGTATTTTATTATGAGGATTCGGAAGGCGGAAAAGAACTGGCACTTGCGATCCAGGAAAACATGAACCGGAAGCTTTCCATTGCACGGCCGCGGGTGGCAAAAGGAAACAGAACCTATTATCTTCTGAAGAGAAGTCCGGGTGTGATCAATATCGTAGAATGTGGATTTCTTACAAATCCGGAGGAAGCCGCCCTGCTTCAGACAGAGAAGTATCAGAGAAAGGTAGCAGAGGCTGTGGCTGATGGAATCGTTACATATCTGAAAAAACAGAAGGAAAACGAAAATAATTGAAAAAAATGTGAATAGCCTTTTCATAGGAAGGTGATTCTGCTATACTTTACGTGAATTAAGGAGAATCCTATGCTTGGAATCATTTATCTTATATTATGTATGTTAACAGGAATGGAAATGGCAGGATGTCTGTTTCCGCGTCAAACAACTGAAAGAGGAAACAGGATATGGGTGGTCCTGCCGGCAGCGTTTGGGATGGGAATCCTGATGCTGACCTGGGCAGTCTATATTCTTTCCTGGATGTTCAGCATATGCGCGGGGGCAGAGCATCCTCTTTTTTATGGAAATCTGATCGTATTTCTGGTAGATATCCTGCTGCTTTCGGGAATCTTCCGGTGGAAAAAGAAAAAACAGCAAAAAATGTTTGTGATATCCGAACGGATGATCAGCAGAAAATGGATCCTGAAAAAAGAGCTTCTGCTTTTTGGCATTTTGACGGTTTTTGTGACCTGGATGATGTTTTACGTTTTCCATATGAAAGACGGCATTCTGTACTCCGGCTTTTCGGTATACGGAGATTATGCACCCCACACGGCAATGATGCGATCTTTTTCACGGGGAAATAATTTTCCTACCCAGTATCCGCATTATGGCGGGCAGGATGTGAAATATCATTTTATGTTCCAGTTCCTTGTGGGAAATTTGGAGTATCTGGGCCTTCGTCTTGATCTGGGATATAATCTGGTAAGCATCCTGTCTCTGGCGGGATTTCTTATGGTGCTTTACGGGATCAGCTACCGGATGTTCAAAAGCTTCTGGGCAGGGGCAGCTGCCATTGTTTTCTTTTTTTTCCGCAGCGGAACAGCGTTCTGGCGTTATCTGTGGGAACATCTTCAGGCGGGGGACCTTGTACGGACGCTGGAAGAAAATACGGCGTTTATCGGTTATACTACCAATGAAAACTGGGGATTATGGAATTTCAATGTATATCTGAACCAGCGTCATCTGGCTTTCGGCCTTCTGATGGCAGCTGTAGCGGTATGGACCTTTATGGATTGGGTGGAAGCCGGATGCAGTCGCAAGGAGCAGGGATTTTTGTGGGTCCGTAACCGTTTTTTTACAAAAAAAGCCTGGATCTGCAGAAATGTGGATACGGCGATTCTTCTGGGACTGTTTCTGGGATTAACTGCCTTCTGGAACGGAGCTGCGCTGATCGGCGGACTTCTGATCCTTGCCGGACTGGCAGTGTTTTCTGACGGTAAGCTGGATTATGTGATCTGTGCCGGATTGGCAGTGCTTTTTTCGGAACTGCAGTCGAAGATCTTTGTGTCGGGAAGTGTTATGAGTCCATCCTTTTACTGGGGCTTTCTGGCAGACAATAAAAGCATTTCCGGTGTACTCTGGTATCTGGTGGAGATCAGTGGATTTTTCTTTGTGGGAATGATCGTGGCAGCAGTATTTCTGAAGAGAGGTCAGCGGGCAGTGCTGATGGGCTGTTTGCTTCCAATGGCATTTGCATTTCTGGTATCTCTGACTCCGGACATCAATGTCAATCATAAATATGTGATGATTTCCTATGCCTTTGTGACAGTTTTCTGGGGCTGGATCGTAAGATGTGTTTTCCTTGCAGGGAAAAACAGCTGGAAGAAATGGGCCGGTCGCGCAGCGGCAGCGGTCCTTTGTATCTGTCTTAGTGCAACGGGGATCTATGATTACGTGATCATCTTAAGAGACAACGATTCCGCACACAGGATGACTGTAAATATGGAAAGCAGCCTGACGGACTGGCTCAGTGCAAATCTTAAGAAAAATGATCTTCTGCTGACACCGGAATATACCATGAACGAGGTCACTATGTCCGGTGCCATGCTGTATTGCGGATGGCCTTATTATGCATGGTCTGCAGGGTACGATACGAGCTATCGTGCCGGCCAGGCAGTGCTCATATATACCACGGATGATCCGGAGCTACTGAAAGCTACCGTAAAACAGGAAAAGATCACATATATCCTGTTTGAGGAGGATATGGAATTTGAACAGCAGGAATGTCGTGAGGATATCATCAGGGAGACATATCCACTGGTGTATACCTCAGAGGATGGGAGAATAAGAATCTATGAAACATGACAGCTTATATATCATTATGCCGGCATATAATGAAGAAAAAAATATCGGGACCGTGATCGAGCAATGGTATCCGGTAGTGGAGAGGATCGGCGGGGACAGCCGCCTGGTGATCCTGAATGATGGCAGCAAAGATGCTACCTACAAAAAGATACAGAATTATCAGAAAAATTATGACCGTCTTATCGGAATCGATAAACCGAATGAAGGACATGGAGGAACAATCCTTCGGGGATATCGTTACGCAGTAGAAAAAGGTGCCGATTATATTTTTCAGACGGATTCAGACGGCCAGACACTTCCGGAGGAATTCTGGCAGTTCTGGGAAAAACGTCAAAAGTGTGGGCTTCTTATCGGCTACCGGAAGAAGAGAGAGGATGGGCTTTCCAGGATTTTTGTGACAAGAATACTGCGGCTTGTGCTTTTCCTTATTTTTGGAACCTGGGTAAAAGATGCAAATACGCCATATCGGCTGATGGATGGAAAACAGCTCGCCAAAGTACTGAAGCGTATCCCAGGCGGATTTTTCCTTTCCAATGTGCTGATGACCGTGATCTATGAAAAACATCATCTTTATGTGGAATATATCCCCATTACATTCCGACCGAGACAGGCCGGAAAAAATTCTATCAACATGAAACGGATCATAAAGATCGGAAGACAGGCATTTGCGGACTTTATCCGTCTGCGGGGCAGGCTCTGATACAGGAGGGACAGAAGGATGAAAAAAAAGATCAGAGAATTATTTCCGGAGCTGACTGCAGCAGTGCTCCTGACAGTACTTTCTGCGTATCTCCTGGGAGGAGATGTATGGACATTCTGGACCTGGTGGCTGCTTGCACTGTTCATGGGAATGGTGGCAATGCCGGTCACAGGAAGGCTTTTTGGTGGTTTTGAAGACCGGGGATGGCTTTTTTCAAAGGTACTTGCCATTGCAGTTACCGGATTTCTCACCTGGATTCTGGTAGCGGTGGAAATCCTTCCTTTTACAGCTGCAGTGTGTGTAGGGGTATCTGTGGCTGTTGGCATTTTATGTGCTGTACTTTTTCATGTTCAGCTGAAGCATGGCATTGAATGTTATCCGACGGGAAAGGTGCGGCTGATCTTTCGGGAGGAGCTTCTGTTTTTTGGGATCTTTCTGCTGTGGACTTATCTGGCAGGATTCCGGCCACAGGCATACGGAACAGAGAAATTTATGGATTATGGCTTCATGGAGGCCATGATGCGGAGCAAAACTCTTCCTGCACGTGATCTCTGGTATTCTCAGGGAACCATCAATTATTACTATGGCGGGCAATATTTTGCAGTGTTTCTTACGAAGCTTACAGGAAGCCGAGTGGAAGTGACTTATAATCTGATGCGTACCTTTGTGGCAGCGTTTGCCTTTGTGTATCCGTTTTCCCTGGTCCGTCAGATGACGAAGGACAGGCTGTATGGACGACTGGATGGAAAGAAGAAATATATTCCTTCACTGGCAGGAGTTACTGCAGGTATTGCAGCATCTATCGCGGGAAATGTACATTATATCGTCTACCGTTGTGTACTGCCGCTGATCCGGAAGATACAGGGAGTGGCAGAAACAGCCAGCTACTGGTTCCCGGATGCAACTCGTTACATAGGGTATAATCCGGTGAATGACAGTGATAAGACCATACATGAATTCCCATGCTATTCCTTTGTTCTGGGAGATCTTCATGCCCATGTGGTAAATGTGATGTTTGTGACATTTCTGGTGGGAATGCTCTATGCATGGCTGAAAATGATCCGAAAAAGAGGGTCTGAGCCTGAAAAACAGGAACGCAGTGTTTTCTGGCTGAGACAGCTTCTGATGCCGCACATCCTTCTGGCGTCCGTTTTTCTTGGCATGTTCCAGTGGACCAATTACTGGGATTTTGTGATCTATTTTGTAGTGACCGGTGGAGTTGTCCTGATCGCAAATATCATACGATTTGAGGGAAAGATAATCAGGATCCTGGCAGTGACGATCGTACAGGCAGTGGAGATCATAGGTCTCTCTTATCTGGTGATCCTGCCCTTTACATTGAAATTTGATACGATGGTACAGGGGGTGGCACTGGCACAGCATCATTCACTGTGGTATCAGCTTCTGATCCTCTGGGGACTTCCGGTGCTCCTTACTGTTTTGCTGATCCTGTCTGTCATCACAGAAAAAATGAGGGGACTGAAGCATAAAAGTCTTTATAGGCTGCTGGAGGCAATCACAGTTCCGGATCTTTTTGCAGTGATCATGGGCTTATGTGCTATCGGACTGGTTTTGATCCCGGAGCTTGTATATGTGCGGGATATTTATGAAAATGGAAATGCTAGAGCCAATACTATGTTCAAGCTGACGTATCAGGCATATATCCTTTTCGGAATGACAATGGGATATGGGATTTATCGTATGCTGGTGATATCTAGACAGAAGATCATCCGGATCCTTTCAGGTGTGGGGCTTTTTGTACTGCTCTGGACCGTGGGCTATTTCGGAAATGCCGTGCATTCCTGGTTTGGGGATGTCTGGAAGGTTTCGGAGTATCAGGGACTGGATGCAACTACATTTCTTGAGCAGGATTTTCCTCAGGATGCGTCGGCGATCCGCTGGCTGAAGCAGAATATCAAGGGCTCTCCTGTGGTGCTCGAGGCTAACGGGGACAGCTATACCGGATATGAGAGAGTTTCTGCATCTACGGGGCTTCCGACCGTACTGGGATGGTATGTGCATGAATGGCTCTGGAGAAATAATGTACCTGACCTCAATGAAAAAAGTGCGGACATCCAGACTATTTATACATCTACAGATGCAGAGACGGTAAAAAAACTGATCAGCCGTTATGATATTTCCTATATCTTTGTAGGAGGACAGGAAAAAGAAAAATACGGAACAGAGCTTAATGACAGTGTTCTTCAGAGTCTGGGAAGTATTGTCTTTGAAGATGATATGTCAGGAACCTACATTGTGAAAGTGGAGCAGGATTGACATTTTTTCCATAATAACGCTATAATGTAACTATTATGTAGCTATCTGTTAACGGATATGCTCAGCAGGAGATTTCTGCTGAGCAGTATACAGAAAAAAGTGACAGTTGCAGGATGGCAGCAGAGAGGAGGATATTATGAACAGAATCGACAGACTTTATATGGAAATGATCCATTATTATCAGGGGGATCCGAAGCATATCCAGCATTTTGTGAAGGTGCATGATCTTTCAAGGCTGATCGGCCAGAGTGAGGGTCTGGATGAAGATACGATGTATGTTCTGGAAGCTGCGGCTCTCGTTCATGATATCGGGATCAAAGTCGGTATGGAAAAATACGGACGCTCTGATGGAAAGACGCAGGAAGCAGAAGGTCCGGCAGCTGCCAGAGAGATGCTTACCGCACTGGGCTTTCAGGAGAGGGTGATCCGCAGAGTGGAATATCTGGTAGGACATCATCATACCTATAAGGATATTGACGGGCTGGATTATCAGATCCTTGTGGAAGCTGATTTTCTGGTTAATTATTTTGAAGATGGACTGGATAAAGAACATATAAAGAAAAGTGCAGAGAAGATCTTTAAAACAGAAACAGGTAAAAAAATAGTAAAAGACATGTTTTTCCCGGAGACTTTTCAGAAATCCGAAACCTGGGCACAGGATGCCCTTCAGGATCTGGAAGATTTTATTGAAGAGCAGGGGATTTATATCAGACAGTAAATGGAGCGTAAAATGAAAGCAGAAATAGCAGTTATGACAGCAGAGAATATAGACAGAAAGGCAATTGCCAGAGGTGGCGAGATCCTGAAAAACGGCGGGCTTGTGGCATTTCCCACAGAGACTGTATACGGTCTTGGAGGAAATGCCCTGGATCCGAAAGCATCGATGAAGATCTATGCAGCCAAGGGAAGACCTTCGGACAATCCGCTGATCGTACATATCGCAGATATCCGTGACCTGGATAAGATCGTTACGGAGGTTCCTGAAAAAGCCAGAGTACTGGCTGAGAAATACTGGCCGGGTCCGCTGACAATGATCCTTCCCAAGGCAGATATCGTGCCAAAGGAAACAACCGGAGGACTGGACAGTGTGGCAGTACGTTTTCCAAGTGATCCTATCGCACAGGAGCTGATCCTTGCGGCTGGCGGATATGTGGCAGCGCCAAGTGCCAATACTTCCGGAAGACCAAGTCCTACGACAGCGGGACATGTGGCAGAGGATCTGGGAGAAGCCATTGATATGATCATTGATGGAGGACAGGTAAATATCGGTCTGGAATCTACGATCGTAGATTTTACAGAAGACATACCGGTAGTCCTGCGGCCGGGATATATTTCCCTGGAAATGCTCCGGGAAACACTTGGAGATGTAAGGATGGATAAGGGGCTGATCAAACCGGACAGCAAAGTCCATCCAAAAGCACCGGGAATGAAATACCGTCATTATGCACCAAAGGCAGATCTTGCCATTGTGGAGGGGTCCACAGAGGGTGTGATCGCGGAGATCGAAAAAAGAGCCGGAGAGGCTGAGGAGAAGGGACTGACGGTGGGGATCATCGCAACAGATGAAACAAAAGGCCGATATTCACATGGAATCGTAAAGAGTATCGGAAGCCGGGAGCAGGAAGAAACCATCGCGCATCATCTGTACGAGGTCCTGCGTGATTTTGACAGCTGTAATGTAAGTGCCATTTATTCAGAGGCATTTTTTACACCAAGAATGGGACAGGCGATCATGAACCGCTTACTGAAAGCGGCTGGTCATAAAATTATCAACGTTGAGGAGGAGAAAGAAAATGATAGCACTGGGATGTGATCATGGCGGCTATGAGCTGATGCAGGAGGTAAAGAAGCATCTGGAAGAGAGAGGACTGGAGTACAAAGATTTTGGATGCAATGGTCCGGAATCTGTAGACTATCCTGTTTATGGAAAGAAAGTAGCACAGGCGATCGTGGACGGTGAGTGTGAGAAAGGAATCCTGATCTGCGGAACAGGTATCGGAATTTCCATCACTGCTAATAAATTCAAGGGAATCCGTGCTGCACTTTGTACAGATTGCTTTACTGCAGAGGCAACAAGACTTCATAACGATGCCAACATTCTGGCCATGGGCGGTCGTGTAGTAGGACCGGGACTTGCTCTGAAGATCGTGGATACATTCCTGGATACACCATTTTCCGGGGATGAGCGTCATATCAGAAGGATCAACATGATCGAGGATTGATCGATCAGTAAGAAACCAATAGAAAAAGAGGATTCTGTATGGATAAAAAAGGACAGAAACGACAGGGATATCTTTCCTGGGATGAGTATTTTAT
The DNA here is from genome assembly GCF_900101315.1 of Blautia sp. SF-50. NCBI lineage: Bacteria > Bacillati > Bacillota > Clostridia > Lachnospirales > Lachnospiraceae > Blautia > Blautia sp. SF-50. Next base: position 31,779 of record NZ_FMUW01000001.1, on the reverse strand, counting down.
GGGTGTTGCCATGCTTTCCGGCATGCGTTCCAAGGATCCGCATTCACAGGTTGGTGCCTGTATCGTAAGTGAAGATAACAAGATCCTGTCAATGGGGTACAATGGATTTCCAAAGGGATGTTCCGATGATGAGTTTCCCTGGGGAAGAGAAGGAGATCCGCTGGATACCAAATATCTTTATGTGACACACAGTGAGCTCAATGCCATCCTGAACTACCGGGGAGGAAGTCTGGAAGGTGCCAAGCTTTATGTGTCCCTGTTTCCCTGCAACGAATGTGCCAAGGCTATTATCCAGGCAGGGATCAGGACTATCGTATACGACTGTGATAAATATGCAGATACTCCGTCGGTGATCGCATCCAAAAAAATGCTGGATGCAGCCGGAGTCCGGTATTATAAATATAACCGGACAGACCGTGAGATCACCATTAAAGTGTAAAAGAGAACAAAAATAAAAGAAAAACAGCAGCCTGGCTCCTGATCCATCATATCATCAGGGCTTCCGCTGCTGTTTTTTATGAATGGTTAAGAATGTGCTTCGGAATGAGAATCTTCCGGTGCGGATAAGGCTGTGGGAGAGATCTTTTGTGGAAAACTTAAGCAGACTTTGAAAAGGTCACCGTCCAGATAAAGTTTAAAGGTGCCACCTTGAAGCTGGGTAAGGCTCTGTGCGATGGATAATCCAAGTCCGCTGCCTTCTGTATTTCTGGCAACATCGCCGCGGATGAAACGTTCGGTCAGTTCTTCAGCCGGAATGTTCAGAGGCTGTGCGGAAATATTTTTCAGGGTAAAGATGACTTGATCTTTTTCCAGAAGAACTTCTGCATAGACTCTTGTGTTCTCCATGGCATATTTCAGAATATTGCCGAAAAGATTTTCAAGGATACGCCACATCCGTCTGCCATCGGCATAGATCATGGCAGGAAAATCAGGCAGATGTGTCATCAGGGTCAGATGTCTGCTTTTCATCCGTTCTTCGAATTCACCCATCACCTGGTAAAGCATTTCCACAAAGTTCAGTTCCGTCATTTCCAGAGAAAGATTTCCGGTACTGGCTTTGGAAGCTTCCACTACATCTTCGGTCAGACTTTTCAGACGATGTGCCTTTGAGTCCAGGATCTCAAGATATTTCAGTGCTTCCGGATCTTTGAGGTTCAGCCTTTTCAGCAGATCAATGTAATTGATGATGGAAGTCAGTGGCGTTTTCAGATCATGGGAGACATTAGTGATCAATTCGGTTTTCATACGCTCATCTTTGAGGCTTTTTTCCACGGCAGCGTCCAGCCCGTCACCAATGCGGTTGATATACTGTGCCATTGCTTTCTGATCACCACGGAGTTCCTTTTCCGGGATCTTGTAAGTGAGCTCTCCATCGGTGATCCGTTTTAGGCCATCAAGGAGGAGTTCCCGTCCAAGAGCAATTTTGTAGACGCAGAAAAGCGCACCCAGATCCAGAAGGAATAGAAGCAAAAACATCAGGAACCATCCATCAGATGCCGCGAGCAGGGCACTGAAGAAAAATTCAAGGAATAGAAATACGCCAAGTCCCACTACCATACGTATTCTGCTGATGGTATTCCTGGAGAAAAAATCGATCAGCTTACCGGCTTTACAAAGACACAGACGGGGAAGCTTCAGGCATTTGCGAAGCAGGCTGTTTTTCCACAGGGTGCGAGCTTTGATTCTGCGGATCAGGCTTAAATAGCCGATCCAGAACAGGCACGTGATCAGGAAAATCGTGATACCCAGGATGATCAGGGAGGAGACAAGGTTATAGGTGGAAGCTTGCATGCTCAGTCCTGCAGTCAATACACCAAGTGCCGGGATACACACAAGTCCGGCTGCTACTTCCGTATAGATCCTGTCAAAAAAGTTCAGTTCTGGTTGAGCAGTGTCTGTATTACCGCTAGCGGAATTTCTTTTTCCGGTGTGGACAGTAAGCCAGATAAAATCTATGATAAAGAGCAGAAAACTGATCACGGTGATCACAGCAGCCGGGATAAATAAAGTACGGTAAGTCAGGAAATGCTGTCTGTCAGTTTTAATGGAATCCTGTACAGGAAGGCTGGTATCATCGATCCAGGCAAGAAAACTGCAGTTTTCATCGTATGTGGAGTTTCGAAGGAGATCGATCCAGTTTCCTACAGAAGGGTTTGCAGCAGCGGAAAGGTTCAGATTCATAAGACCATTCCGGGCATTTTTCTCATCTGTGGCAGTTTCGTTGACATTTAGGAACACGTAAGGCTTTTTGTCTGAAAAACCGGAAATATCAGTCAGGTCGGAAGTATAGGCTGCATCTGTATTTGTGAAGATTTTCTGTGAGGTGTTATCCGTATAGGCATAATGGATATTGGAATTATCACTGCTGTATTCATCCAGTGTCTGAGCAGCTTCTGTCCAGCTGGAAAAAAGATCCCGGGCATTATCCAGCTGCTCAAAGGCATCGTTCAGGTTCCCTTTGAAATTCCTGGTTTTGGATGAGGTGGAATTCATGTAATCCAGGAGACTGTCGTAACCTTCCGGTGCACAGGGGATATCAAGGATCGGAGTGAGCATATCTGCCACGTCTGTGTAAACCACGTTTCCGTTTTTGTCTGTAATGTTTTTCAGAGGTTCCTGTGACTGGATGCCGCCGTCTGCATATTCGGCGCTCAGAGCGGAAAGAATCCTCTCAGTCCAGTCTTTCTGGGAAATTCCCTCGTATTTCAGGGCACCGGAGTTGGCATTTAGTTGCAGGGTTCCGTCTTCCAGAGCTTTTTTGAAATCGGAATAGTACATATATTTTTTTTCACCCTCCGGGGTGGTAAGGCCCAGGACGATCCAGTCATCATTGGAATGGATGCTCTGTGAGCTCCATTCCTTAAGATCATTGAAGGAATAGGCTAGTCCGGAGGTGTTTTTGAAGGAGAGGGAATCTCCGTTATAAAGCTCTCCGAGATCAATGTATGCATCTTCGTTTGTTTTATCTAGGATTTCTCTGGCTGAGATTCCGGACAGGATTGTGGAAGCTTTTGAGTAAAAGCTGTCAGCAAAAGCAGAGGTCTGGAAATAATCCTTTGTTTTAAGATCCTCGGCAGAGTCCATCCGGATACCTGCCTGGATCACCAGTGCCGCTGAAAAGACCATGATCAGAGGCAGGATAAGGGCAAGGACAAGAGCAGGAATGCGCATAAATGAACGGTTTTTTTCCGTATGTTTATTTTTATTCATAATACCCCTTTCTGAAGTACAGATACTTCATGGCCGGCTGGTTCACCGGCTCAGTTTTTCGATTTTATAACCCAGGCCCCAGACAACTTTCAGATAGCGGGGATCCCTGGGGTTGATCTCAATCTTTTCGCGAATGTGACGGACGTGGACAGCTACCGTGTTATCCGCGGCCAGAGCATCTTCATTCCAGATGCTCTCGTAGATCTGCGTAGTGGAAAAAACACGTCCGGGATTTTTCATGAGAAGAAGCAGGATATTATATTCGATGGGCGTCATCCGTACCGCTTCTCCATCTACCAGCACCTCTTTTTTGTCGTCGTTTACCGTAAGACCTCCGGTTGTGTAGATATGTTCCGATGCTGTCGGTGCAGCGGAGCCAAGCTGTGTGTACCGGCGCAGCTGGGATTTTACCCTGGCGATCAGCTCCAGAGGATTGAAAGGTTTGGTGATATAGTCATCTGCACCGATGTTAAGGCCCAGGATTTTGTCCGTGTCTTCAGATTTTGCGGACAGGATGATGATGGGCAGAGGATTGCTTTCCCGGATCTTGACCGTTGCCCGGATCCCGTCGAGACGGGGCATCATCACATCGATGATCAGCAGATCTACAGTTTCGCTGTTCAGGATATCCAGCGCTTCCTGTCCGTCATAGGCTTTCAGAATGTGATAGCCTTCCTGCGTAAGATAGATTTCGATAGCTTCCACGATGTCTTTGTCGTCATCGCAAACAAGTATGTTAGCCACTTTTTTGTACCTCCCTGATGTTATTAGAATAGCAGCCGGAAATTAAGACGAAAGGGGTAAATTCTTAAGATTCCATGAAATCCATTGTACTATATTAAGTATATAGTGTAAACAGAGAAAGCCTTGTTGGCAGCAGACGTGATGTGCTAAACTAGTACTAGATAACAGAAAATAACGATATTGGAAGAAAGATCAGGAGAAAAGTGAAAGTGGAGAATGAAAATAAAATCAGCAGTATGGCAGGGAGCGCGCACTGTACGGAAGAAATTATGTCAGCTTGTGCTCTTTGTCCAAGAGAATGCCTGGCAGACCGGAGTGCAGGGAAAAAAGGCTTCTGTGGCATGGATGAGAGAATTTATCTGGCAAGGGCTGCACTTCATATGTGGGAGGAACCCTGTATCTCCGGAACAAAAGGCTCCGGGGCAGTGTTCTTTTCCGGGTGCGGGCTGCGCTGCTGTTTCTGCCAGAATCATGATATTGCCATCGGGAGCAGGGGACGGGCTGTAAGTGTGGAACGGCTTGGAGAGATTTTTCTGGAACTGAAGGAAAAAGGAGCTGCAAACATCAATCTGGTAACAGGTGCACACTATGTACCACAGATCATAGAGGCACTGGATATGGCCCGAAGGAATGGTCTGGATATTCCGGTGGTGTATAATTCCAGCGGGTATGAAAAAACAGAAACCCTGAAGCTTCTGGAAGGATATGTGGACATTTATCTTCCGGATCTGAAATATCTGGATCCGGAGCTTGCACAGAAATTTTCTTATGCGCCGGATTATGTGCAGGCTGCAAAGGCTGCAATTGGAGAGATGGTGCGTCAGACCGGGAAATGTGAGTTTGGAGAGGATGGATACATCCGGAAAGGAACTATTGTCCGTCATCTGATCCTGCCGGGACATACAGGAAATTCCATAAAGGCTTTGAGGTATCTTCATGAAACCTATGGGGAAGATATTTATATCAGTATTATGAATCAGTATACGCCGGTGAGAAAATTTGTGGAATTTAAGGAATTAAACCGGAAAGTTACAAAAAGAGAGTATGAAAAAGTTCTGGATGCTGCTGTGGATATGGGGATTCAGAATGGATTTATACAGGAAGGAGAAACTGCTTCAGAAAGCTTTATTCCGGATTTCGATTATGAGGGAGTGGAAAAAAATACTCCATAAATGGAAGGAGGCCGGTACTTTCGTACCGGCGCGTATGAAAAAGAAAAATATTATAGAAAGTTCATCACCTTCTATGGTTTATAATATACAGTAAAAATGTGAAGAAAGTGTGTCTAACATTTGAAATAAATGTGAAAAGAACAATTTATGCCACAAACATAGCAAAATATGACGAATATTTATCAGAATTTCTTCCAGGTTTCACGAAGGAAAAGGATCAGGATCGGAAATAGCTCCAGTCGGCCGGCCAGCATATCGAAAGAAAGGACCAGCTTGGACAGCGGAGAAAAGATCCCGAAGTTTCCGGTAGGACCGATCAGGGAAAGACCGGGACCCACATTGTTTAAAGTGGTGACTACGGCTGTGAAATTTGTTACAAGATCAAATTCATCAAAACTGATGATAAAGATAGATGTAGCCACGATCATCAGATAAACGATCATATAAATATTGGTGGCACGCATAACTTCGTGAGACACCGCTTTTCCGTCCATTTTGATCTTTTTTACTGCATTGGGATGCAGATAAAGATGCAGTTCCTTGCGGACGGATTTTGCAAGAAGCAGAAGACGGGAAATCTTGATTCCGCCGCCTGTACTGCCGGCACAGGCACCACAGAAGGTAAGCAGTACCAGGATCGTTCTGGATACCGCAGGCCACTGGTTAAAATCCGTAGTGGCATAACCGGTGGTGGTGATAATAGAACCAACCTGGAAAAATGCCTGTTGAAGTGCTTCCCACACATTGTCAAACAGATGTCGGACATTGAATGTGATCATCAGGGCAGAAGCGATGATCACAAAGAAGTAGCAGCGGACCTCTTCAGATTTCAATGCTTGAGAAAACTTCCTGGTGAGAAGAAGAAAATAGACATTGAAGTTTACGCCAAACAGGATCATAAAGATGGTGATGACGATCTGAATATATAAGCTGTAGCTTCCCATACTGTCGGATTTGATTCCGAACCCACCGGTTCCGGCAGTTCCAAATGCTGCACAGAGACTGTCGTAAAGAGGCATCCCCCCAAGAAGCAGGAGGATGATCAGTGCAACAGTGAGTGCAATGTAGATCTTGTACAGGATCTTGGCAGTTGACTGGACTTTTGGAAGAAGCTTTCCTACGGAAGGACCGGGGCTTTCTGCCTTCATAAGGTTCATATGATAGCCACCTGCAAGCGGAAGCAGTGTCAGGATAAATACCAGAACACCCATACCACCGATCCAGTGGGAAAAACATCTCCAGATATTGATGCTGTAAGGCATCTGTGATGGATCGGAGAGAATACTGGAACCGGTTGTAGTGAAACCGGAAACAATCTCAAAAAAAGCATCAATGGGATTCGGGATAGCCCCGCTGAGCACAAACGGCACAGCACCGACAATACTGAGGACGATCCAGCTTAAAGCAGTAGTCACAAGGCCTTCACGGGCGTAAAACGCTTTCTTGGACGGTTTGCGGCTGACCAGTGGAACACCGATGGCCAGACATGCCAGAATCGTGATCAGGAAGGCAATACCGGATTTTTCGCGGTAGATAAGGGCAGTGATGCCGGGAACCAGCATACAGACAGCCTCCACATTCATGATCCATCCCAGGATATAAATAATAATCGAATAATTCATTTGGCAGTACCTCTATTTTTCAAGTATATCTGTGATGTCGCGAAGCCCCTTGTGAGTGGTTACGATGATCACGGTATCTCCCACCTGGATCATATCCTGACCACGGGGAATGCGGATGCGGCCGTTGCGGTTCAGGCATCCCACCAGAAGATTCTTGCGGAGATTCAGCTCTGCAAGAGGGATATAAGTTACGGCAGATTCCTCACGGATCGCAAATTCCAGTGCTTCTGCATTGCCATCCAGAATATGATAAAGGGTTTCTACATTGCTGCCGATGCTGTTCTGAGTGGCACGGACATACTGCAGGATATAATCAGCAGTGATATTTTTCGGGTAGATGACACTTCCGATATCCAGGGAGTCGATGACATCATCAAATTCCAGACGGTTGACCTTGGCAACCAGCTTGGCATCGGAGATGCTTTTGGCAAAGAGAGCAAGAAATACATTCTCCTCATCCAGATTTGTCAGAGTGACAAAGGATTCGGACTCGGAAAGTCCTTCTTCTAGCAGAAGAGAACGGTTCGTTCCGTCACCATTGATGATAGTCGCATCTGGAAGCAGTTCGCTTAAGTGCTCACAGCGGTTTTTGTTCTGCTCGATGATCTTGACACTGATCTTCATACCCAGAAGTGCATGGGCAAGATAATAGGAAATGGTTCCGCCACCTACGATGATACAGTTTTTGACCTGATTGGTCTTGAGACCGATCTTACGGAAAAATGCCGCTGCATTAAGCGGAGAGGCCAGAATGGAAACCATATCTCCGTCGTGTATAATGTGATCACCACCAGGAATGGATACATTGTCACGGCTCTCGATCGCGCAGACCAGAATATCACTTCGGAAAGCATCTGAGATCTGGGAAACGCTCATTCCGTCCAGCTTGAATTCCGGGAGAACTTTAAACTTGAGAAGTTCTACACGACCACGTGCAAAGGTGTCAATCTTGATCGCAGATGGAAAACGGAGAAGCCGTGAAATTTCCTGGGCAGCGGCAAACTCCGGGTTAATGATCATGGTAACACCAAGACGTTCTTTGATGAATCCGATTTCTTTTTCATAAATGGGGTTACGGACGCGGGCGATAGTCTGGCAGTGGTTGGCCTTCTGCGCGATCAGACAGCAGAGAAGGTTCAGCTCGTCAGAAGCGGTAACTGCGATCAGGATATCTGCAGTATCAACACCTGCCTCCATTAAAGTATTGATGCTGGCACCATTACCGACGATTCCCATAGCGTCGATATTTTCGCAGAGATCATTGATCTTGTCGGCAATAACGTCGACAAGAGTGATATCAATATCCTCTGCCTGAAGCTGCTCTGCAAGATTTCTACCGACTTTTCCGCAGCCTACAATAATTACCTGCATAATTTCCTCCTTCAATAGCCGGTCAGGGCTACAAATCATAAGTAAAAGCGCCCATCCGTGTAAAGATAGGCAAGGATATTATAGCACTGTATATCTGATTTTTAAACAGTAATATTTTCCTGTATATATAGAAAAAAATGGCAGAAAGATAGATATATGTGAAGGAAAGTGAACATTCCTGTTTTCACAAGTTTAAAAAACGGTCATAAAATATAGCGTGATCATGAATGAAAGGATTTCGATTATGGACCGATTTCAGATGAATCGTTCGGGCTGCCGGCCATATCAGTATACCTGTGGGATGAATAGCGGGATGGCAGGCCGGACGGATCGATCATTTTCTGATATGGCAAAACAGGTTCCTGCAATGGCGTATGTGCCATACCAGGAATTTGCGCCTACCTTTGAGCTGAAAAAAGCTCTTCAGGTCGGAACTATTTTCCCTGAGCTTTGCAAGCCGTTCTGCGGCAGGAGAGGAGGAAGTCGATGATGTATGGAAATTGTACTTCCAAAAAAGAACTGCTGCAGTTTATTGACCAGGTAAGCTTTGCCATTGACGATCTTCTCCTTTTTCTGGATACGCATCCAAAAGAAAAAAGAGCTCTTGAATATTACAGTGAGCTTTCAGCAAGAAGAAATGAGCTTCTGGAAAAATATGCAAAATTTTATGGACCGCTGACCATTGATACCGGAAACGACAGCAATCTTAAGTCATGGCAGTGGATGGAACAGCCGTTTCCATGGGAACAGGAAGGAGGGTGCAGATAAGGTATGTGGAATTATGAAAAAAGACTCCAGTATCCTGTAAATATTAAGACGCCTAACGCAAAGCTGGCACAGTTTATATCCAGCCAGTATGGCGGGCCGGACGGAGAAATAGGAGCTTCCATGCGGTATCTTTCCCAGCGTTTTACCGCACCGAACCGGATGGTCGCGGCAGTGCTCAATGATGTGGGAACAGAAGAATTGGCACATTTGGAAATCGTGTCTACCATTGTCCATCAGCTGACAAAGGATCTTTCTATGGAAGAAATCGAGAACAGCGGACTTGGGCCGTATTATATTGACCACACGGTGGGAATCTGGCCGCAGGCTGCAGGTGGAGTGCCATTTAATGCCTGCGAATTTCAGAGTAAGGGTGATCCGATCACGGATCTGTTTGAAGATCTGGCAGCAGAACAGAAGGCACGCTCCACCTACGATAATATCCTCCGGGTGGTGAAAAATATCCCGGAGGTTGCAGATCCCATCCGTTTCCTTCGGGCAAGAGAGGTAGTCCATTTCCAGCGTTTCGGTGAAGCACTGAGATCCGTGCAGGAGCAGCTGGATGCCAAAAATTTCTATGCCTTTAACCCGAGCTTTGATGCTCCGTGCAAAGCCTCCTGTGAAGAGTGATGGATCAGAGAAAAAATCTGTCTGACAGGAATCATATCTGAAATAAAAAGAGCTGCACAGCCGGCAGGAATCCTGCGGCTGTGCAGCTTTGAATTTGTTTTTTGGGAAAAAGATGTTTGTAACCTACATTTCTTGTTATGCGTCTTTTTTATCGTCTTTATGCAGATTCTTCTGTGCTGTGGAAAGCATAAGTTTGATCCTGTTCAGCTGATTTACTTCGCTGGCACCTGGATCGTAGTCGATGGCAACAATGTTGGCTTCCGGATGCTCACGGCGAACTTCCTTGATGACACCTTTTCCTACGATGTGGTTCGGCAGGCATCCAAAAGGCTGGATGCAGACGATGTTCGGGACACCGCCATGGATGAGTTCCATCATCTCTCCGGTCAGGAACCATCCTTCACCGGTCTGATTTCCGGCAGAAACGATGGGCGCAGCCATTTTTGCAAGATCACGGATATCTGCGGCCGGTGTAAAGTGGCGGCTCTGCTCCAGAGCCTCATTTGCTGTTTTTCTCAGCCAGTCGATGGCTCTGAGACCAAGATTTGCGATGGTTGCCTTGGATTTCTTGAATCCAAGCTTTTCAACCTTGAAATTCTGGTTGTAGAAGCAGTAACAGATAAAGTCGATAAGATCCGGAACAACCGGTTCTGCCCCTTCTGCCTCCAGAAGATCTGCCAGGTGGTTGTTGGCAGCAGGCAGGAACTTGACAAGGATCTCACCTACGATACCAACGCGAGGCTTTTTCTCATCGGAGATCGGGATCGTATCAAAATCATGGACCATCTCACGGCACATTTTTTTGAAGGTACCATGGCTGACGCTGCTGCCTGTTACGAAGGCAATGACGCGCTGCTCCCAGATTTTGTGCTTGCGGTTTACGATACCCTTTTCCAGCTCGTAAGGACGCATGCGATATACGCATTTCATCAGGATATCACCGAATACGGCACCGTAAACGATACGCTTGATCAGCGGCAGTGTCAGCTTAAAGCCAGGGTTGCTCTCCAGTCCGCTTAAGTTGAGGGAGATAACCGGAATCTGTTCCATGCCGGCTTTTTTCAGAGCACGGCGGATGAATGCGATATAGTTGGAGGCACGGCAGCCGCCGCCTGTCTGAGACATGATGACTGCAGTTTTGTTCAGGTCATATTTGCCGGAAAGAAGAGCATCCATGATCTGTCCCACAACCATCAGGGACGGATAGCAGGCATCGTTGTTTACATATTTAAGGCCCACATCAACAGCATGCTTGTTGTCGTTGGGGAGGACTTCCAGGTTATAGCCGGATGCCTTAAAAGCAGCCTCAAAGATTCCGAAGTGGAATGGAGACATCTGCGGGCAGAGAATGGTGTACTCCTTACGCATCTGCTTGGTAAAGGATATCTTCTCAATGGAAGCCGGCTTGATGTTCCTTTTTTTATTCTGTGCCTGTTTTGCACGGATAGCAGCGATCAGGGAACGGATACGGATCCTTGCCGCACCCAGGTTGTTGACCTCATCGATCTTCAGGCAGGTGTAGATCTTGTCACTTCCATCCAGAATCTCATAAACCTCATCGGTGGTAACGGCATCAAGTCCGCATCCGAAGGAATTCAGCTGGATCAGATCCAGATCTTCTCTTGTTTTTACAAAATTTGCGGCAGAGTAGAGACGGGAGTGATACATCCACTGGTCGTTGACACGGATGGGACGCTCCAGATGTCCAAGGTGTGCAACGGAGTCTTCGGTAAATACGGCGATTCCGTAGCTGTTGATCATATCCGGGATACCGTGGTGGATTTCCGGGTCAATATGGTATGGACGGCCTGCAAGAACGATTCCGCGGCGGCCGGTTTCTTTCAGGTACTGCAGGGTTTCCTCACCCTTTTTCTGGATATCCGTATGTACGGCTGCAAGTTCTTCCCAGGCCTTGTGGGCAGCAGCTTTGACCTCGGCGGCAGGAATATCCTGGAATTCTTCCACAAGGCGGTTTGTCAGGATATCCTCGGAAGTAAATGCCAGGAACGGGTTGCGGAAGGTGATGGATGGATCACTGAGCTCGTCCACATTGTTCTTGATATTTTCCGCATAGGAAGTAACGATCGGGCAGTTATAATGGTTGACCGCATCCGGGAACTCGTTGCGTTCGTAAGGGATGCATGGGTAGAAGATAAACTTCACACCGTTACGGATCAGCCATGTGACATGTCCGTGAGCAAGCTTGGCCGGGTAGCATTCGGATTCACTTGGGATGGATTCGATACCCAGCTCGTAGATCTTACGTGTGGAAGTAGGAGAAAGCACCACCTGGTATTTCAGCTCTGTGAAGAAGGTATACCAGAACGGGTAATTCTCAAACATGTTCAGAACACGTGGGATACCAACCTGTCCACGGGTAGCCTTATCTGCGGAAAGAGGTTCATAGGAAAAAATCCTTTTATATTTGTAATCGAAAAGGTTCGGGATATGATCCTTGTTCTTTTCCTTTCCAAGTCCGCGCTCACAGCGGTTTCCGCTGATGTATTTACGGCCACCGGAGAATTTGTTGATGGTCAGACGGCAGTTGTTGGTACATCCGCGGCAGTTTGCCATGGAGGTGGTGTACTGGAGGCTGTTGATCTGATCGATGGAAAGCATGGAGGTTTTTTCACCCTCCTGATAGCGCTCCCTTGCGATCAGAGCAGCACCGAAGGCACCCATGATCCCGGCGATATCCGGGCGGATGGCCTGGCAGTTGGCAATCTTCTCAAAGCTGCGGAGAACTGCGTCATTATAGAAGGTACCACCCTGTACAACGATATGCTTGCCAAGCTCGGAAGCATCGGAAACCTTGATAACCTTGTAGAGGGCGTTTTTGATAACGGAGTAGGCAAGACCAGCGGAGATATCGGAAACCTCAGCGCCTTCCTTCTGGGCCTGCTTAACTTTGGAATTCATAAATACAGTACAGCGTGTTCCAAGATCAATGGGATGTTTTGCAAAAAGAGCTGCTTTTGCAAAGTCCTGTACTGTGTAGTTCAGAGATTTTGCAAAGGTTTCGATAAAGGAACCGCAGCCTGAGGAACATGCTTCGTTGAGCTGTACACTGTCAACAGTCTGGTTACGGATCTTGATACATTTCATATCCTGACCGCCGATATCCAGAATGCAGTCTACTTCAGGATCAAAGAAAGCAGCTGCGTAATAATGGGAAACGGTTTCGACTTCACCTTCGTCAAGAAGAAGTGCCGCTTTGATCAGGGCTTCGCCGTAACCGGTGGAGCAGGAAAAAGCAATTTCTGCATCTTCCGGAAGAAGGCTGTAAATCTCCTTGATGGAGTTGATGGTGGTTTTCAGCGGGTTTCCGTTGTTACTGCTGTAGAAGGAATAAAGAAGAGTTCCGTCTTCGCTTACCAGCGCGGTTTTTGTTGTGGTAGAACCGGCGTCGATCCCCAGGAAGCATTTTCCCTTATAGGTGGAAAGATCTCCGGTTTTTACCCTGTAGGCACTCTGACGGTCATGGAAAGCCTGGTAGTCGTCCTCTGTGGCAAAAAGCGGCTCCATACGTTCTACCTCAAAATCCAGCTTGATGGTGGTCCGCATGCGTTCCTTCAGTTCAGTCAGGGAAACGGTAACATCCTGCTTTGCATTCAGGGCGGAGCCGATGGCTGCGAACAGATGAGAGTTGTCTGGTGCGATAATATGTTCATCATCCAGCTTCAGGGTTCGGATAAAAGCAGTCTTCAGCTCAGAAAGGAAGTGAAGAGGCCCGCCAAGGAAGGCAACGTGTCCGCGGATCGGTTTACCGCAGGCAAGACCAGAAATGGTCTGGTTGACAACTGCCTGGAAAATGGAGGCAGAAAGGTCTTCCTTGGTTGCTCCGTCGTTGATCAGTGGCTGGATATCTGTTTTTGCGAAAACACCGCAGCGTGCCGCAATGGGATAAAGTGCCTTGTAATGTTTGGCGTATTCATTAAGACCTGGTGCATCGGTCTGGAGCAGAGATGCCATCTGGTCAATGAAGGAACCGGTACCGCCGGCACAGATGCCATTCATACGCTGCTCTACATTTCCGTTTTCGAAATAGATGATCTTGGCATCCTCGCCTCCAAGCTCGATAGCAACATCCGTCTTTGGTGCCAGCTTCTGCAGGGAAGTGGATACGGCGATAACCTCCTGTACAAAAGGTACTTCCAGATGATTGGCAAGTGTCAGTCCGCCGGAACCTGTAATGACCGGACAGAGTGTCAGTTCACCAAGCTGATCCTCAGCTTTCTGAAGAAGATCTGCAAGGGTTTCCTGGATATTTGCAAAATGTCTCTCATAGTCGGAGAAGACAAGCGTATCGTTTTCGTCTAAGATCGCAATCTTAACAGTGGTGGAACCAATGTCAATTCCAAGTGTGTGTTTCTTCATAAAAAATTGATTTCCTCCTCGTTGTATCTATACAGGGGTTGCCCGACTCTGACATTTCTGTCAGATGGGAGTTGTTTCTTCTTATTATAAAGGATTTTTAAGCGAATATTCTATATTATACGATATCGTTTAAAAAATGGCAATGTAAAAGTTTAACAATCAGTAGCCGTAAAGAAAAAAATGTGTTATGATATTGACTAAAAGTTTTGAAAGATATTTGCATCGGCAGCTGGTTATGGCTGTATCTGCGACGCAGATGCCGGGCAGAGACAACTTTAAAATGTTTTTAGAAGGGAAATGAAATGGCAGAATATAAACTGATCACAACAGAAGGAAGAGCGAAAAGGGGCGAGTTTAAGACGGTCCACGGAACGATCCAGACTCCTGTTTTTATGAATGTAGGAACAATTGCGGCAATTAAAGGTGCAGTTTCCACTGTGGATCTTCATGAGATCGGTACACAGGTAGAGCTGTCCAATACCTATCATCTTCATGTGCGCCCTGGAGACAAGGTGGTAAAGCAGCTGGGAGGTCTTCATGAATTTATGAACTGGGACAGACCGATCCTTACCGATTCCGGCGGATTCCAGGTGTTTTCGCTGGCGAAGCTTCGTAAGATCAAGGAAGAGGGCGTGTATTTTAACTCTCATATCGATGGTCATAAGATTTTTATGGGACCGGAGCAGAGCATGCAGATCCAGTCAAATCTGGCTTCTACCATTGCAATGGCCTTTGATGAGTGCCCAAGCAGTGTGGCAGACAGGGATTATGTACAGAAATCGGTAGCGCGTACAACACGCTGGCTTAAAAGATGCAAGGATGAGATGGCTCGTCTGAACAGTCTGCCGGATACCATTAACAAGAACCAGCTTCTTTTTGGCATTAACCAGGGGGCTGTTTATGAAGATATCCGTATTGAGCATGCCCAGGCTATCGCGGAGATGGATCTGGACGGCTATGCAGTGGGCGGCCTTGCAGTTGGTGAAAGTCATGAGGAGATGTACAGGATCCTGGATGAGGTGGTTCCGCATTTGCCGCAGAACAAGCCGACGTATCTTATGGGGGTTGGTACCCCGGCCAATATCCTGGAGGGGGTTGAGCGTGGTATTGACTTTTTTGATTGTGTATATCCCAGCCGTAACGGCCGTCATGGTCACGTGTATACCAACCATGGCAAGATGAATCTTTTTAATGCAAAGTATGAGCTGGATTCCAAACCGATCGATGAGGAGTGCCAGTGCCCGACCTGCCGTCATTACAGCAGAGCGTATATCCGTCATCTTCTGAAGGCGAAGGAGATGCTTGGCATGAGGCTTTGTGTTCTGCATAATCTGTATTTCTATAATCATATGATGGAAGAGATCAGAGATGCGCTGGATGCAGGGAATTTTGCGGCTTATAAGAAGATGCGTCTGGAAGGCTTTGAGGAAGGCAGGATCAACGGGAACCGGTAAGTTTTATTTATAAAATTTGTGTAAATTACTTTGATTTTATAAGAAAACTCTTGAAGGTTTTTTGGTTTTTGTGTATGATAGTACGAAGTGACACTTTTAGAGGTCAGTAACGGCGGGGGTACCGCAGATTATTTGTTTTTAGCAGGAGGAATTTGAAATGATCGCATCATCTACAGCGGCAGCTGGCGGACTTAGCGCGGGTCTTGGTATTGTCTGGATCGTAGTTCTGTTTGGAATTATGTATTTTATGATGATCCGTCCGCAGAAGAAGGAGCAGAAGAGAACTCAGACTATGTTGAACAGCATGGAGGTTGGTGACAGTGTTGTTACTACCAGTGGTTTTTATGGTGTTGTTATTGATATGACTGAGGAAGATGTTATTGTTGAGTTTGGTAATAATAAGAATTGCCGTATTCCTATGAGGAAGCAGGCGATTGCTGAGGTTGAGAAGGCTGATCAGGCTTCTGCTTGATGCTTTTTTCGCAATAACTTGAATATGAGAGAGGCACTGCGTTTTTTTGTGACGTGGTGTCTTTTTTTGTTTGGATGGGGGATGAAGGGATGAAGGGACGCCGGGGAAGGGGATGCTGGCTGGTCTGCGGCTTCGTCGGGGGCTGGCTTCTAGGACGCCGGAAATCTGCTAAAAGCGTTTTTCAAAAGTCCGAACTCGCGGCCTGCTGCCGCTCAGACAGCGGACTTTTGAAAAACAACGCAGATTCCCGCCGTCCAAGAATCAGCTCCCCTCCTGCAGAAGCAGAGCCATCCAGCATCCCCTTCCCCGGCTGGTGCTTCCGGTGAGAAATAGTGTCGTTTGACGGTTGGTTGTGGGTCGTCAGCGCTGCGCTGGACGACTGCAATGGCTGAGTTTGTGTTTGGTTGGGGGGACGGCTGAGGCGCTGCGCTGTCAGCCTGGATTGCGGATGTGCTGAGATTGCGGATGTGCTGGGAGTGTGGATGTGATGGGAATATGACAATTGTAATATTGTATAGAAATAAGTGGATTTTTGGTAAAATTCGTGTAATAATGATGTTACTATCAGAAATGAGAGTGACGATAGCTTTGGAATATCGTAAAATTGTAAATAAGAATGAATTTTCAGAAAGGGGTTGGATTTATGGGTCTTATCAGAGCGGCTGTGGGTGCAGCGGGTGGTACGTTGGCGGATCAGTGGAAGGAGTTTTTTTACTGTGAGGCTATGGATAAAGAAGTGATGGTTGTGAAGGGGACGAAGAGGTCTTCTTCCAGGTCTTCCAATAAACATGGGAGTGATAATATCATTTCCAGCGGCAGCGGGATCGCTGTGGCGGATGGTCAGTGTATGATGATCGTGGAGCAGGGAAAGGTTGTTGAGGTTTGTGCGGATCCGGGAGAGTATACGTATGATGCTTCTACGGAGCCGAGTATTTTTTCAGGTAGTCTGGGTGACGGAATCAGGAAGACCTTTGATACGATCGGGAAGAGGTTTGCTTTTGGCGGTGATACGGGTAAGGATCAGAGGGTGTATTATTTTAATACCAAGGAGCTTGTGGATAACAAGTTTGGTACTGCTAATCCGATCCCGTTCCGGGTTGTGGATTCTAGGATCGGGCTGGATGTGGATGTGGCTGTGAGGTGTCATGGTGTTTATTCCTACAGGATCGCGGATCCCCTTCTTTTTTATACGAATGTGTGTGGAAATGTGGAGCGGGAGTATACCAGAGAGGAGCTGGACGGACAGCTGAAGGCGGAGTTTATCAGTGCGCTGCAGCCTGCTTTCGGAAGGCTTTCGGAGCTGGAGTTGCGTCCGAATCAGATCGTGACTCATAATACGGAGCTGGAGAATGCCATGAATGAGGTGCTTTCTGCCAAGTGGGAGGAGCTTCGTGGGCTTAAGGTGGTCAGTGTGGCACTTGGTTCTGTGACATTGCCGGATGAGGATGCCGAGATGATCAAGCAGGCTCAGCGTACGGCTATGATGCGTGATCCTGCTATGGCTGCGGCTACTCTGACCGGGGCCCAGGCGGATGCTATGAAGGCTGCGGCTTCTAATTCAGCAGGGGCTATGACTGGCTTTATGGGCATGGGTATGGCTGCTAATGCAGGTGGTCTGAATGCTCAGCAGTTGTTTGAGATGGGCCAGAAGCAGCAGGCGCAACAGCAGAGTGTACAGCAGCAGGCAGCGCAGCCGGTTTCGCCGGCAGGGAACGGAGCAGGGGCTGCGGCTGGTTCCTGGACCTGCAGCTGTGGTGCGGTTTCTTCGGGGAAATTCTGTCCGGAGTGTGGTGCATCGCGTCCGGTGGAGGACAGCTGGACCTGTTCCTGCGGTACGGTGAATAAAGGAAAGTTCTGTATGAACTGCGGAGCGAAGAAGCCGGAGAAAAAGATGCAGTATCGTTGCAGCAGGTGCGGATGGGAACCGGCAGATCCGGAGAATCCACCGAAATTCTGCCCGGAGTGCGGTGATCCGTTCGGACCGGAGGATGCAGTATAGATCAGAAAGAGAGATGGTCAGGAGCAAAATGCAGGGTAACTCCTGTCGGTTGTTGGATACAGAATGATGAAGTGAGGTGAATATATGGCGAAGATGCAGGAGTTTAAGTGTCCGTGCTGTGGTGGCTCCATAGAGTTTGACAGTTCTGTGCAGAAGATGAAGTGTCCGTTTTGTGATACGGAGTTTGATGTTGGTACGTTATCGGAATATGCTCAGACTGTGGAGGAAGAACAGCCTGAGGATATGAGCTGGTCGGATGAGGCCGGCAGTGAGTGGCAGGACGGGGAGAGTGAGGGGCTGCGTACCTATGTGTGCAAGTCCTGTGGCGGTGAGATCGTGGGAGATGCCAACACGGCAGCAACGGCCTGCCCGTTTTGCGGAAGTCCGGTGGTAATGACCGGGCAGCTGTCCGGTGCACTGAAGCCGGATTATGTGATCCCGTTTAAGCTGGACAAGAAAGCGGCAAAGGAGAGGCTGAAAAAGCATCTTACCGGTAAGAGGCTTTTGCCGAAAGCATTTAAGTCAGAGAATCATATCAGCGAGGTTAAGGGCATCTACGTTCCGTTTTGGCTGTATGACACAGACGCAGATGCAGATATCCGTTACCGTGCAACAAAGACCCGGTTCTGGAGCGATAGTGATTATGATTATACGGAGACCAGCTATTATGCAGTACACAGAAGTGGTTCTCTTGGTTTTGATCATGTACCGGTGGATGGCTCTGCCAGCATGGAAAATGATCTGATGGAGTCTATAGAGCCTTTTGATTTCAAAGAAGCAGTGGATTTTCAGACTGCGTATCTGGCTGGATATTTTGCAGATAAATATGATGTGACAGCCAGTGAGTGTGAGGAACGTGCCAATGAGCGTATCCGCCGCAGCACAGAGGCTGCATTCCGGGATACGGTGAGAGGATACGCCAGTGTGGTACCGGAGAATACCAGTATCCGGCTTCATAATGGGACAACGAAATATGCGCTATATCCCGTATGGATTCTGCAGACGAAGTGGAAGGGGGATAATTACATATTTGCCATGAATGGTCAGACAGGGAAATTTGTGGGAAATCTGCCTACAGACAAGAACGCTTTTGCACGATGGTTCCTGGGAACAACGGGGGTCGTGGGTGTGATCACTTATATTATCCTGTATCTGATCTGGGCTTTGTAGGGAGGTGGATGCCATGAAAAAAAGAATATCTGTATTTTTGATATCGATCCTTTTGTGTCTGGCATGTGCTTTTCCGGTATGGGCAGGCACCGTAAGCCGTCTGGATGATCAGGCGGGACTTCTGGATGCAGAGCAGCAGGAGAGCCTGAGCAGTACTCTGGATGAGATCAGTGAGCGGGATCAGGTAGATGTTGTGGTCGTTACCGTTAACAGTCTTGAGGGAAAAACAGCCCAGGCGTATGCGGAGGATTATTTTATTGACCATGGATATGGGCAGGGGGAAAATGGTGACGGTATTTTATTCCTGTTGGATATGGGAGACCGTAACTGGGCCATTGCAACACACGGATATGCGATAGAAGTGTTTACGGATGCCGGACAGTCCTACATCATGGATCAGGTGAAGCCTTATTTAAGTGACGGTGATTATAACGAAGCGTTTCATAAGTTTGCCACGGAATGCGATGATTTTATCACGCAGGCAAATGAGGCAGAGCCATACGATGTGGAAAACCTTCCGGATGAGCCTTTTGCGGTTGGGATAAACCTGCTGATCGCTCTTGCTGTGGGGCTTGTGGCAGGATTACTGGTGACCGGAAATATGAGAAGAAAGCTGAAAACTGTGCGAAAACAGGATCGGGCGGCTTCTTATGTGCGGCAGGGCAGTATGAATGTGACCAGAAGTAATGATTTTTACCTCTACAGTACGGTATCAAAATCTGCAAAACCGAAAAATGAGGATAATAACGGTGGTTCCAGCACCCATACCTCATCTTCCGGTGATACCTTCGGTGGTTCCAGCGGGAAATTCTGAGAAGATCATCAGGAAAAACAGAATATGATAAAAAAAGAAAGACTGCTGTACCGGAATGGTAGGCAGTTTTTCTTTTTTCTGTGTGCGAAAGTATGTCTCTGTGGCGGCAGAAACAGGGAATTGCCGTTTATTTTTTGCATTCCGGAAATAACTTTATCTATTTAATAGGTTGAAATCCGTCGAAAAGTGCGTTATGATAATAACAATTATCCACACCAGTGCGTTAAAATTTTACAGCACAGGGGAAATCGGAGGAGTGAATAAAATGGAGTACAAGATTGCCCTGATTCCGGGAGACGGAATCGGTCCGGAGATTGTTGCCGAGGCCAAAAAAGTTTTAGACAGAGTATGTGAGAAATACAGTCATAAATTTTCATACACAGAGGTTCTTTTAGGAGGGGCATCCATTGATGCTCACGGAGTACCTCTTACAGAGGAAGCCATTGCCCAGGCAAAAGCTTCTGATGCAGTACTGATGGGTTCCATTGGCGGCGATGCCAAGACATCCCCGTGGTACAAGCTGGAGCCGTCCAAACGCCCGGAGGCAGGTCTTCTTGCGATACGTAAGGCGTTGAACCTGTTTGCAAACCTTCGTCCGGCTTATCTTTACAATGAGCTTCGTGATGCATGCCCGCTCCGTGATGAGATCATCGGAGATGGTTTTGACATGATCATTGTAAGAGAGCTTACAGGAGGTCTTTACTTCGGAGCAAGAAAGACTACTGAGGAGAACGGAGTCCGCACAGCAGTAGATACTCTTTCTTATAATGAGAATGAGATCCGCCGTATTGCCATTAAGGCATTTGAGATTGCACGTAAGAGAAGAAATAAGGTTACAAGTGTAGATAAAGCCAATGTTCTTGATTCTTCCAGACTCTGGAGAAGTGTAGTGGAGGATGTGGCAAAGGATTATCCGGATGTAACACTGGAGCATATGCTGGTTGATAACTGTGCAATGCAGCTGGTACGTGATCCGAAGCAGTTTGATGTTATCCTTACAGAAAACATGTTTGGAGATATCCTCTCTGATGAGGCAAGTATGGTGACCGGTTCCATTGGAATGCTTTCCTCCGCAAGCTTAAATGAGACAAAGCTTGGTCTCTATGAGCCGAGCCACGGTTCAGCACCGGATATCGCAGGACAGAACAAGGCAAACCCCATCGCAACCATTCTTTCCGCTGCTATGATGCTGAGATATTCTCTGGATCTTGATAAAGAAGCAGATGCTGTGGAAGCAGCAGTACAGAAGGTTCTTACAGATGGTTACAGAACAGGAGATATCATGTCTGACGGATGCAAGCTTGTCGGAACCAGAGAGATGGGCAATCTGATCGCAGATGCCATTGCATAAATAAAGTGGGACAGAGAGAAGAAAACGAAACAGAACAGAAAAAACCGGTACCTGGAAGAGGAAGTCTATAAACAGATACCGGATCCTATCGTAAAGAATAAAAAGGAGAGACCTTAAAAATGAAAAGTGATACCGTAAGAAAAGGCACACAGCAGGCACCACATCGTTCCCTGTTCAATGCCCTTGGAATGACAAAGGAAGAAATGGACAAACCACTGGTAGGAATCGTAAGCTCTTATAACGAGATCGTACCGGGACATATGAACCTTGACAAAATTGTAAATGCTGTAAAGCTCGGCGTTGCAATGGCTGGCGGCACACCGGTTGTATTTCCGGCGATCGCAGTATGTGACGGAATCGCAATGGGACACGTTGGAATGAAATATTCCCTTGTAACACGTGACCTGATCGCAGATTCCACAGAGGCCATGGCACTGGCTCATCAGTTCGATGCTCTGGTCATGGTTCCCAACTGTGACAAAAACGTACCTGGCCTTCTGATGGCAGCGGCAAGGATCAACGTTCCTACTGTATTCGTAAGCGGCGGTCCGATGCTTGCCGGCCATGTAAAAGGACACAAAACCAGTCTTTCCAGTATGTTTGAGGCAGTAGGATCCTATGCAGCAGGAACCATCACAGCAGATGATCTGGAAGAATTCGAGAACAAAACCTGCCCGACCTGTGGATCATGTTCCGGTATGTACACTGCGAACAGCATGAACTGCCTGACAGAGGTTCTCGGTATGGGACTGAAAGGAAACGGTACCATCCCGGCAGTATACTCTGAACGTATCCGTCTTGCAAAGCATGCAGGAATGCAGGTAATGGAAATGTACAGAAGGAACATCCGCCCAAGAGACATTATGACAAAAGAGGCAGTTTTAAATGCACTTACAGTAGATATGGCACTTGGATGCTCCACAAACAGTATGCTTCATCTTCCGGCTATCGCACATGAGATCGGAATGGATTTTGATATCAGCTTTGCAAATGAGATCAGTGAGAAGACCCCGAACCTTTGCCACCTTGCACCGGCAGGCCCGACCTACATGGAAGATCTTAATGAGGCCGGTGGTGTCTATGCGGTCATGAATGAGCTGAACAAGCTGGGACTTCTTCATACAGAGTGTATGACAGTAACCGGAAAAACAGTAGGTGAGAATATCAAAAACTGTGTAAACCTGAATCCGGAGGTTATCCGCCCGATCGACAATCCGTATACAAAGACAGGCGGACTTGCCGTACTGAAAGGAAACCTTGCACCGGATGGTGGTGTTGTAAAACGTTCTGCAGTTGTACCGGAGATGCTGGTACATGAAGGTCCTGCACGTGTATTTGACAGCGAGGATGACGCAATTGTTGCCATCAAGAGCGGCAAGATCGTAGAGGGAGATGTTGTGGTCATCCGCTATGAGGGACCAAAGGGTGGCCCTGGAATGAGAGAGATGCTGAACCCTACATCTGCCATCGTGGGAATGGGACTTGGTTCTTCCGTAGCCCTGATCACTGACGGACGTTTCAGCGGTGCATCCAGAGGAGCCGCTATCGGACACGTATCACCGGAGGCAGCAGTAGGCGGCCCGATCGCACTGGTTGAGGAAGGCGATATCATCAGCATCAATATTCCGGAGCTGAAACTGGAGATCAAGGTTTCAGATGAAGAGATGCAGGCTAGAAGAGAAAAATGGCAGCCAAGAGAGCCGAAGGTGACAACCGGATATCTGGCAAGATACGCTTCCATGGTAACATCCGGAAACCGTGGTGCGATCCTGGAAGTACCGAAAGCAAAATAAGGAGGAACGAAAGATATGCAGCTTACAGGTGCAGAGATCATCGTAGAATGTCTGAAGGAACAGGGCGTTGATACCGTATTTGGATATCCGGGCGGCGCGATCCTGAATGTTTACGATGCCTTATATGAATACAAAGATGAGATCACACATGTACTGACCTCCCACGAGCAGGGTGCATCCCATGCTGCTGACGGTTATGCAAGAGCGACCGGAAAGGTGGGTGTCTGCCTGGCAACCTCCGGTCCAGGAGCAACTAACCTGGTAACAGGGATCGCGACTGCATACATGGATTCCGTACCGATGGTAGCCATTACTGCAAACGTAGGAAGACCACTCCTGGGAAGAGATTCTTTCCAGGAGGTTGATATCGCAGGTATCGTAATGCCTGTAACAAAATACAGTTTCATCGTAAAGAATATCGAAGATCTTGCAGATACGTTAAGAAGAGCATTTTATATTGCAAAAAGCGGAAGACCCGGCCCGGTGCTTGTGGATGTCCCGAAGGATATCACAGGAATGAAATATGAATATGAGCCATGCCATCCGGCTATGGTTAACCGTGAGATCAAAAGTATCCGTAAAGAAGATATTGATCAGGCACTGGAAATGATCAGAGAGGCAGAGAAACCGTTTATTTTTGTTGGCGGCGGATGTGTGATCTCCGGTGCTGACCAGGAAGTACGTGAGCTGGCTCGCAGGATCCAGGCTCCCGTCTGCGATACTCTGATGGGCAAGGGTACCTTCCCGGGAGAAGATCCTCTCTATACAGGTATGGTAGGTATGCACGGAACCAAGACTTCCGATCTTGGCGTAACAGAGTGCGATCTTCTTATTGTTCTCGGTGCACGCTTCAGTGACCGTGTAACAGGAAATACCAAAACTTTTGCACATAATGCAAAAATCCTTCAGATCGATGTGGATGCTGCGGAGATCAATAAAAATATCAAAGTGGATGCCAGTGTGATCGGTGATGTGAAGGAAGTGCTGAAACGCCTTCTGGAGGAAATTCCGAAGAAAGAACATCCGGAGTGGATCGCACATATCCAGGAATTGAAATCAAAATATCCGCTGAATTATGATCACACACAGCTTACAGGTCCGTATATTATAGAGAAGCTTTATGAGTTGACCAACGGTGATGCGATCATCTCCACAGATGTTGGACAGCATCAGATGTGGGCGGCGCAGTATTATAAATACAAAGAGCCGAGAACTCTTCTTACTTCCGGCGGACTTGGAACCATGGGCTACGGCCTTGGCGCTGCAATTGGCGCGAAGATGGGCAGACCGGAAAAAACAGTTGTAAATATAGCAGGTGACGGATGCTTCCGTATGAATATGAATGAGCTGGCAACAGCTGCACGCTGTGGCAGACAGCTGATCCAGATTGTTATGAACAATCATGTACTGGGAATGGTGCGTCAGTGGCAGACGCTTTTCTATGGAAAGAGGTACTCTTCCACAGTACTGGATGACGCCGTTGATTTTGTGAAATTATCAGAGGCGCTGGGTGCAAAAGCCATTCGTGTGACAAAGATGGAGGATGTGGAGCCTGCACTTAAGATGGCACTGGCAGCAGAGGGACCTGTCGTTCTGGATTGCTGGATCGATCAGGATCTGAGTGTGTTCCCGATGGTACCGGCTGGTGCGAACCTTGATGATGTATTTGACGAGGAGGATATGAAGAAACATGAGTAGAGTGTATAATTTTTCTGCCGGACCGGCAGTGCTTCCAGAGGAAGTACTCAAAGAAGTAGCGGATGAGATGATGGATTATAACGGCACAGGAATGTCTGTTATGGAAATGAGCCACAGAAGTGCAGCTTTTCAGGAGATCATTGATACTGCAGAGAAAGATCTTCGCGAGCTTATGAACATTCCGGATAACTACAAGGTACTTTTCCTTCAGGGAGGAGCATCCCAGCAGTTTGCCATGATCCCGATGAACCTTATGAAAAACAAGGTCGCAGATTATATCGTAACAGGACAGTGGGCAAAAAAAGCTTATCAGGAAGCTCAGAAATACGGAAAAGCAAACAAGATCGCCTCTTCTGAAGATAAAACCTTCAGCTATATCCCGGACTGCAGTGATCTGCCGATCAGCCCGGATGCAGACTACGTATACATCTGTGAGAACAACACCATTTACGGCACAAAATTCAAAAAACTTCCAAACACAAAAGGTAAGACTCTGGTAGCAGATGTATCCTCCTGCTTCCTGTCTGAGCCGGTGGATGTAAGCAAATATGGTATTATCTATGGCGGTGTTCAGAAGAACATCGGACCGGCAGGCATGGTTATCGTGATCATCCGTGAGGACCTGATCACAGAGGATGTTCTTCCGGGAACCCCAACCATGCTTACTTATAAGACACATGCAGACGCAGGCTCTCTTTACAATACGCCGAATGCTTACTGCATCTATGTATGCGGAAAAGTATTTAAATGGCTGAAGAAGATGGGCGGTCTGGAAGTGATGAAACAGCGCAATGAGGAAAAAGCAAAAATCCTTTATGATTACCTGGATTCCAGCAAGCTGTTCAAAGGAACTGTAGTTCCGGAAGACAGATCTCTTATGAATGTACCGTTCGTAACCGGTGACAAGGAAATGGATGCCAAGTTTGTCAAAGAGGCAACTGAAGCAGGACTTGTAAACCTGAAAGGACACCGTACTGTTGGCGGAATGCGTGCCAGCATCTACAATGCCATGCCAAAGGCCGGCGTAGAGGCACTGGTTGCATTCATGAAAAAATTCGAGGAGGAGAATGCATAATGTTCCAGTATCATTGCCTGAATCCTATCGCTGAAAAAGGTCTGAAACTTTTTGGCGATAATTATAAAAAAACAGAGACCGCTGACCAGTGTGATGCAATCCTTGTAAGAAGTGCAAAAATGCACGACATGGAGCTGCCGAAGAGCGTTTGCGCAGTTGCACGTGCAGGTGCAGGCGTCAATAATATTCCGGTTAAGGAGTATGCAGAGAAGGGGGTTGTTGTATTCAACACGCCTGGAGCTAACGCAAACGGCGTAAAAGAGCTGGTACTTGCAGGTATGCTCCTTGCATCCAGAGATATCGTAGGAGGTATCGAGTGGGTTGCACAGGAGAAAGATAAAGAGCACATCGGCAAGCTTGCCGAGAAGCAGAAAAAACAGTTCGCAGGATGCGAGATCAGCGGCAAAAAGCTTGGTATCATCGGTCTTGGAGCCATTGGAGCCATGGTGGCAAACGCAGCATGCGGTCTTGGCATGGAAGTATATGGCTATGACCCATATCTTTCTATTGATGCGGCATGGAACCTGTCCAGAACCATCAAGCACAGCAAGAGCCTGGATGAGATCTACAGCCAGTGCGATTATATCACCATTCATGTGCCGCTTCTTGACAGCACTAAGAAGATGA
This sequence comes from Blautia sp. SF-50, assembly GCF_900101315.1. Lineage (NCBI taxonomy): Bacteria > Bacillati > Bacillota > Clostridia > Lachnospirales > Lachnospiraceae > Blautia > Blautia sp. SF-50. The sequence continues at coordinate 5,435 of NZ_FMUW01000001.1, read as the reverse complement.
TTAACAAAGAAGCTTTCGATAAGATGAAGGACGGCGTAGTTCTTCTGAATTTTGCAAGAGATCTTCTTGTTGATGAGGATGCGCTGATCGAGGCTGTTGAGAGTGGCAAGGTTAAGAAGTATGTAACTGACTTTGCAAATGAGACAGTTGCAGGACGCGAGGGTATTCTGGTAACTCCGCATCTTGGTGCGTCTACAGAGGAATCTGAAGAGAACTGTGCAGAGATGGCTGTAAAAGAGATCCGTGATTACCTTGAGAATGGTAATATCAAAAATTCTGTTAATTATCCGAACTGTGATATGGGTACCTGTGTGGCTGTCGGAAGAATCTCTCTTGCGCACAGCAACACACCGAATATGATCAGTCAGGTTACCAAGATCCTTGGATCTGAGGGACTGAATATTGCGGATATGACGAATAAGAGTAAAGGGGAGTTTGCTTATACTCTTATTGATCTTGAGAGTGCGGCGTCTGCTAAGGCGTTAGATGAACTCAAGGAGATTGAGGGAATGTATAGGGTGCGTGTTGTTAAGTAAAGTAACAAGAGGTTAGAAATACTTTTTTTTAAATACTGTGTGGCGTTTGCTTTTTTTGGCGAATGGCGCACAGTATTTTTTTGAGGAAAAAAGGAAAACCGCAAAGGGGCCGCAAAGCCGCGGCCCCTCTGCACACCCCTCGGGCTTTTTTTAGGAGTGCTTGGTTGTGGAGGACGGGAGTTTTGTTGACTTGTGTCTGTATGCGACGGTGCTCGGAACGAAAGGTTGAGCCGATGGAGGAGAACGGCCTGAAGGGGTTGTTGAGAGTGAAAAAGTCTTGAGGCGTTATAGGTATGTGACGGTATTGGATGTGGAAGGTTGAGCCGAGAGTGAGGGTGGGAGGGCGTTGGCAGGTCTCGATGTGCGGGGCACATCTGCGGATTTTTTGGAATAATATAGAAGTGAATTTGAGGGGGAAATATATCAAATGCAGATATATCAAATGATCAAATGCAAATATATCAAATGATCAAATGTAAATATATCAAATGCAAATATATTAAGTGTAAATATATCAAATGCGAATATATTAAATGTAAATATATCAAATACAAATATAATGTGCAAATATAATATGCGTAATGATATTGGCTGTAAATTTTTATACGATAAGATATTAATAAAAATATATGATATAACAGGGAAAATATGAAGAATACACAACAATTGGCGGATAGGCGCGAAGCGCCGTTTCCGCGGTACGTGCCCGGAAAGAGGGGGTGCAGGGGGAGAAAAACGGGCTTCGTAACTTTGAGTGCTTTCTCCCCCTGCGGTGTTTTCTCAGCTTTTCAAAGCCAATAAACAAAAAAATAATTCAATAAAAGAAAAACATACACTACTTGCGGGATGCAATGAAGTCAAGAACTTCATCTCTTTCAGGCATTACGCGGAGTGCTCCCTTCTTTGTTGTGATGAGAGAAGCTGCTGCATTTGCAAAAGTAAGCAGCTCTGCGAGATTTTCGTCAGTGAGATCCTCAAGACCGTGTTCCAGCACATAATTCAGGGTGCTTGCACAGAAGGTGTCTCCTGCACCGGTGGTTTCAATGGTTTTTTCCTGAAGGAAAGGAGCAGCCTCGACCTTCCGTCCGCGATAATAAGCGCGGCTTCCGTCTTTTCCCATTGTGATCAGCACAAGCGGGATATGATATTTTTCTTCGATAAGGGCAGCACCCTTGTCATAATCTGTTGTGTCAAAAAGAAATTCCACTTCATTATCAGAAATCTTCAGTACATCACAGCGTTCCATGCCGTATTCGATCTCTTTGCGGGCATCGTTCAGATCCTTCCAGAGTGGAGGGCGTAAGTTCGGGTCAAAGGTGATGATGCATCCGGCTTCTTTTGCCACGTCAAGAGCATAGCGGGTTGCTTCACGGACACCCTCATGTGTGGAAGAAAGCGTGCCGAAATGGAAGATCCTGGAATTGCGGATCAGATCGGCATCTACCTCATCCTTTGTCAGCATCATATCTGCACCTGGATTACGGTAGAAAGAAAAATCACGGTCTCCGTCCGGGTAAGTATGTACAAAAGCAAGGGTAGTGTGAATTTCATCGTCCATGACAAGATTTCTGGTATCAATGCCGCATTCTTCTACGGCAGCCTTCAGCTGCTTGCCGAACATGTCGTTTCCGACCTTTCCGATAAATGCAGTTTTTTTGCCAAGACGGTTCAGCATGGCAAGAACGTTACAGGGAGCTCCGCCCGGGTTTGCCTCGAAAGTAGGGTTTCCTTGGGAACTGTCACCGTTTTCTGTGAAGTCGATCAGAAGCTCGCCGAGAGCTGTTACATCATACTGTCTGTTTTCCATTGATGATTCCTCCTGATAAGTTATTTGTTTCATATTCTGCTTCATATTATAATCGTTACACATGATTTTGGGAAGAACCAAATCGAATTATTTTCTGTTCTGTTACCGGTTACTTGTGGTGCTTTTTGCGAAGATTAGAACTGTTATCTTTATTTTTCTGTAAAATGGTGGTAAACTTAGTCTATAAAACAACAAATATGATGGAGGAGACGATTATGGCTGATAAAGCGTATGAATATATGGATTGGCCCCGGATCGAGGCGATCGTTTATGGGGAGGAGGCATCACCTCGTGATGTGATGCAGCCAAGGGTAACAGAGGATGGCGTTCTGATCCAGGGATTTTTTCCGGGAGCGGATGCTGCAGAGGTTGTTGTAGGGGAAAAGAGTTATCCGATGATCCTGGAAGATGAGGCTGGTTATTATGCTGTAATGCTTCCACTGAAAAGGATTCCGGAATATCGTTTCCGTGTGATAAGAGGAAGCAGGAAAGAGACTTTTTACGATGCGTATGAATGTCCATGCCAGATCACGGAAGAGGAGGAACGAGCTTTTTGTGCCGGTGTCTATTACAAGGCATATGAGAAGCTGGGAGCGCATCCGGGGACCTGTGGCGAGGTAGAAGGAACATATTTTGCTGTCTGGGCACCCAATGCAATCCGTGTCAGTGTGGTCGGTGATTTTGACAGGTGGGATGGAAGGCGTCTTCCGATGCATCGGATGCCAATGTCCGGAATTTTTGAGATTTTTGTTCCAGGTGTAGAGGCAGGGGACTCTTACCAGTATGAGATCAAGATCAAAGGCGGCGATGTACAGCGGAAGTCTGATCCTTACGGAAATGGAACTCAGGGAGCGCCGTCTGTGATTTCTGTTGTAACAGAGCTGGGGGATTTTTTATGGCAGGATGAAGCGTGGATGAAGGAACGTGAAAGGTTTGCCAGCCGTGAAGTTCCGGTTTCTATTTATGAAACGGATGTAACAGAGTGGAAAAACAGTGGTGAACTGGTGGAGTTTCTGAAGGAAACCGGTTATACGCATGTAGAATTTCATCCGGTGATGGAGTATCTTGACCGAAGTTCAGGAGGATATTCTACGTCTGCGTATTATGCTGTGACTACCCGTTTTGGGACTGCGGCAGATTTCCGGACACTGGTGGAGGATCTTCATCAGGCAGGGATTGGCGTGATCCTGGACTGGACACCGGCTCAGTTTCCGCGGTTTGATGCAGGGCTTGAGAAATTTGACGGAACTTCTCTTTATGAAGTACAGGATCCGGCTATGGCCGTTCATCCGATGTGGGGCACCATGCTTTATAATTACGGAAGTCCTATGGTCAAAGATTTTCTTATTTCTAATGCGTTTTTCTGGCTGGATGAATTTCATGTGGACGGATTTCGGATGGATGATGTAGATGCGATGCTGTATCTGGATTTTGGAAGAGAGGCGGGACAGTGGACGGCTAATCTTTATAGTTCCAATGAGAACCTTCAGGCAATGGAGTTTCTGAAGCATCTGAATTCTATTGTGAAGAAGCAGTATCCGGGGATTCTTCTGATCGCACAGGAGGATGGTTTATGGCCGCAGCTTACAGACAGTGTGGAGAATGATCATCTGGGGTTTGACTATAAATGGAGTGGTGGCTGGACAAAGGATCTTCTTTCTTACCTGGAAGCAGAGCCTTTGGACAGACGAAATTATTATGATCAGCTGACGCTTTCCATGATGTATGCATATAGTGAGCATTATGTACTGACTCTGGGGAAGAGAGATGTGGGTACGTTAAAAGAGTTTCTGGAGAAGCTTCCGGGATCTTCAAGGCAGAAGGATGCTCAGCTGCGTGCTGCGTATGGCTATCTGATGCTTCATCCGGGTGTGAAGATGACAGCGCCGGATGGGGATGTGGGGCCGGAAATGAGGGCGTATCTGCATGATCTGAATGAACTTTACAGGAATCATCCGGCGTTGTATGCAATGGATGGTAATTCGGATGGGTTTGAGTGGATCCAGTTTACCAGCTATGATGAGAATGTGGTTGCGTTTCTTCGTAAGACGGAAAAGCCGGAAGAAACGATTCTTGCGGTGTGTAATTTTTCACCGGTATCTTATGACAGTTACCGGGTTGGTGTGCCTTTTGCGGGGAAATATAAGGAAATTTTCAACAGTGACAGTGAAAAGTTTGGCGGACAGGGTGTGGTGAACGCACGGGCGAAAGCTACTGTTCATATGGAGTGTGATAACAGGGAGTTTTCTTTGAAGCTGAAGCTTCCGGCTTATGGTGTGGCGGTATTTGGGTGTACACCGGAGAAGGGGGATGTGAAGAAAAACTCTGTGAAGAAAGGAAATGTGAAAAAGACTGTGGGGAAAAGCAGGGGAAAGCGTATGGATAAGGCGAAAATGAAGGTGGTTGAAAAATCTGTGGCTGTAAAGGATGCGGTAAAGGTTGTGAAACGGGTGGCTTCTCGCAGGAAAGGGGCTTCCGGGGATGAGTGATGGTTTGTGAATTAAATGGGAATATGGTTGGGGGTGATTGGAGGGTAAGGATTTGAGTGGATTGTAGGAAAAAGTGCTTGCATTTTTTGTAAAATACGGTATAATATCAGTTGTATTTAGCACAAGCTGGAATAGCTCAGTCGGTAGAGCACTTCACTCGTAATGAAGGGGTCGTGAGTTCGAGTCTCATTTCCAGCTTATATATGACTGATGGGAGTCCGGTGTCTTTGGAATATGAAGATGCCGGGCTTTTTTTGGTGTGTATGGATGTGGTCGAGGGACGCCAGAGGAAGGTGGCATCGCTCCGGGCAGGGACTCCGTCGGGGGATACTACTAGGGCTCCGTGAGACGGCTAAAAGCATTGCGGCAGGGTCAGAACTCGCCTTCGGCTCAGACAGCAGACCCTGCCTCAATAACGCCGTCTCCCGCAGCCCGAGTAGTAATCACCCCTCCTCCGCAGCAGCCCGGCCCGATGCCACCTTCTTCTGGCTGACGCTTCCAAACGACAGGAAAAAACATGCGGGGGGATGGAAGCGGACTGGGCGTCCTGTCCTGAAATGTCAGACTGGTACAGAATATTCCTATAAGTATCGAAGAATACAG
>NZ_FMUW01000077.1:0-1157 GCF_900101315.1 Blautia sp. SF-50 | reverse complement strand
TGTTTCCTGATTGTATCACTTGAAACTTCCAGTACAATTCTGCCCGTGTAATTACGAACGAGCTTGCCTGTTTTATCTCTCTTGGTTAGATTGCTATGCCGTACTCTGATTTCATAACTGAGAAATTTCGCACTTTTTTGGGCATTGGTAATCAGCGTTTTCTCTTCTGATAGCTCCAACTGTAATTGTTCTTTGAGAAAATTCTTAAAATCTTCTTTTATTTTCTTACAATCCTCTTTCGAACCGATAACTCCGCACAGCCAATCATCAGCATATCTGACATAGACCAGCCTTGCATAATTGTTATCCATAGGGTCACTTGGGGGAATATTCACCCGTTCTTTTTCCAACTGCCTTATGCGTGCAATCGCATTTTCTCTTTCACAGTCGTCGTTTGCATTTTTCAATGCGATTCTGGCTTTGCTTAATTCGACTTCGTTCCTGCGGTACTCTTTTGTACGCATACGCTTTTTACCTTTTTTAAATTTTCGGACATACTCATTTACATACTTATCAAATTTATCCAAATAAATGTTTGCAAGAATAGGACTGATAATGCCACCCTGCGGTGTTCCCGAATAGGTGTTATGAAAAGTCCAATTCTCAATATAGCCTGCATTCAGAAATTTTCTTACCAGTCGAAGAAATCTCTCGTCATTGATACGTTCTCGTAAAATTCCAATCAACGTAGCATGGTTGATGTTATCAAAAAAACCTTTAATGTCTCCTTCGATAAACCATTTCACACCCGTGAAAGTTTTTTGAATTTCATTGAGTGCCGTATGACAGCTTCTATTAGGTCTGAACCCATGAGAAGTATTTTCAAAATGCCCCTCATAGATAGCTTCTAAAATCATTCTGATAACCTCTTGAAGCAATTTATCCTCAAAGGACGGTATTCCGAGTGGACGCATTTTTCCGTTCTTCTTTGGAATATAGGTTCTTCTTGCAGGTTTTGGCTGATAGCTTTCATCTTTGAGCGAAACTATGATTTTCCGTATTCTTTCGATACTCATACCGTCAACCGTTTGCTTGTCAGTACCTTTTGTCATACTTCCGTCATTGGAATAAATGTTTTGATAAGCGGTTAAGTACAGTTCCTCATTGTAGAGCAAACGGTATAAACGCTCGTACTTGTAATCTTTTTGGTTACTGTG
>NZ_FMUW01000029.1:0-38278 GCF_900101315.1 Blautia sp. SF-50 | reverse complement strand
ATGAATAATCCGGGCTCCGTGTCCCTGCTGTCCGGACTCAGGAAACCGTAAATCCGTTTTTGAGGAAACCACCATTCCGGTAGTGGAAACCTTTATTCTATATCCTTAGAATGTAATCATGCACCAAATGGTGTAAATACATTTTAAGGAGGTCACAGTCATGACCAAATATCGAGAGATTCTCAGACTTAAAAGCCTGAATCTCAGTCAGCAAAACATTGCTAACAGCTGCAATGTATCAAAAAAGACAGTAAACCGTGTCTTAAAGCGTGCAGAAGAACTGGGTATTTCCTGGCCGCTTGCAGAAAATGACACGGATGCTGCCCTTGCAGAAAAGTTTTTCCCTTCTGCAAAGCAAACCACATCCACTAAGCGGATGCCGGACTATGATTACATCCGTAAGGAGCTACTCCGTAATGGAGTCACTAAAAAGCTCCTGTGGACAGAATACATGGAAGACTGCCGTGCCAATGGCGATGAACCGCTCATGTATTCACAATTCTGCTATCACATCCAACAGGATGAGCAAAAGCGACGTGCTACCATGCATATCAACCGCAAACCCGGTGAACAGGTGGAAGTTGACTGGGCGGGTGATCCTGCAACAATCATTGATCCTGATACCAGAGAGATTATCAAAACCTATCTATTTGTTGGTGTGATGACATACAGTCAGTATGCGTATATAGAAGCATTTCTGGATATGAAACAAAAATCATGGATCACTGCTCATGTCCATATGTACGAGTTCTTTGGCGGTGTTGCCAGAATTCTCGTGCCGGATAACTGCAAGACAGCAGTTGTTCACAATGGCGGCTGGAAAGACCAGCAGATCAATGAAACTTATCAGGAACTGGCTGAGCACTACGGTACAGCAATCATTCCGGCGCGTGTCAGAACTCCCAAGGATAAGCCGAATGCAGAAGGAACAGTAGGGAATATCTCTACCTGGATAACAGCAGCCCTTCGAAATGAACAGTTCTTTTCCCTTGCCGAATTGAATCGTGCAATCAGAGAAAAGCTTGAGCAGTTCAACCAAAGGCTCTTTCAAAAGAAAGAGGGAAGCCGGCTCAGTTTATTCCTTGAAGATGAAAAGCCATTACTGGCACCGTTACCCGCTTCCCGTTTTGAACTGAGCGACTGGAAAACAGCCACCGTTCAGTTTAATTATCACATATCTGTGGACGGAATGCTATACTCAGTTCCTTATGAATACATCAAAAAGAAAGTTGATGTAAAAGTAACAGATACCACCATTGAAATTTTTTACAACCATAACCGAATTGCCTCCCACCGCCGTCTGAAAGGACGACCTGGAAAGTACAGCACTGTCACGGAACATATGCCGGAAGACCATCAGAAATATCTGGAATGGAACGGCGACCGATTCCGCAAATGGGCTGAGCGAATTGGGATAAACACGTACACTGTGGTCAATGCGATACTAACCTCCAAACGTGTGGAACAACAAACTTACCGAAGTTGTATGGGACTTCTGAAGCTTACGGATAAATATTCAGAAGCTATGTTGGAAGCAGCCTGCAAAAAGGCGTTATCCTATACAGCATCGCCAAGTTACAAGAGTATCAAAAACATCCTTGTAACAGGTTCTGTAAAACAGGAATCAGAAGCATCGGATTCCAAGACCACACACAAAGCACGCGGCATCACAAGAGGTGCTGACTACTATCGGAGGTAATCACATATGACAAATCAGAGTACAATAGATAAATTAATTGAGATGCGTCTTACATCAATGGCAGATGCATTTCGCAACCAACTCAATGATCCTGAATTTAAGGAAGTTGCATTTGAAGATCGTTTTGGGATGCTGGTAGATATTGAATACAGCAACCGTAAGAACAACCGCCTGAAACGACTGATTCATAATGCCGGATTCGACCAACCGGAAGCAAATATCATGGATATCAATTATACTTCCGGACGTAAACTTAATAAAAACCTCATTAGCAGGCTTGCTACCTGCGAGTATATATCGGAACACCGGAATCTCTTTATTACCGGTGCAACAGGCTGTGGAAAAACCTATATGGCTTGTGCTTTTGGCATGGAAGCATGTAAACGGTATTTCACTACTAAATATATCCGCCTTCCAGATCTGCTTATTGATCTTGAGATTGCACGGTCAGAAGGGAATTACCGAAAAGTTCTTGCCAAATATGCCAATCCACTGGTGCTTATTCTTGATGAGTGGCTTCTTTTGAAACCTACTGAAATCGAGCAAAAGGACATTTTTGAACTTTTGCATCGGAGACGCAAGAAATCATCTACGATTTTCTGCTCTCAGTATGGATTCGAAGAATGGTATGATCAGCTTGGTGGTGACGACAGTCCATTGGCCGATGCGATTATTGATCGAATCGCACATGACAGCTACAGGATCAATATCACAAGCATTGATGCTGAGCATGATATCTCTATGAGAGAGGTGTATGGCTTGGATAAAATGTTACGCGAGTAAACTCGCATAAGCGGTTCCCGCATTACCGGATAGACGGTTTCCCGTCTGCCGGATTTGCGGTGTTACCGCACAGGAATATTCATCAGAATTTAAATCCTGATAGTCCACAAAAAAATCATAAAACTCCTCAATAGTCTTATCTATTTTAATTTGATGTTCCAATTTATGCTTTTTATCCGACAAGCAAAACAAATACTCTAATGTAACGTTGAAAAAATCTGCCATTATAAGCGCTAAATCCAGTTTTGGAACTCCAATTTCTCTTTCAATCTTACTAATAGTTTGTTGCGTAGAACCAACTTTCAGCGCTAAGCCAGTTTGCGTTAAATGTTTTGCTTCTCTTAGTTCTTTAACTCTATTTTTCATCGCATTCTCCTCGCTCTTTACATTTATTTTATCTAAAAAGGCTCCGAGCAATACCAATAATAGAGTTTATGGATACTTTATTTGTAGTATTATGTATTTCTATTTTTGTCGATAATGATAAATTTTTTTAAAATCAAAATAAAAAACGCAGAAAAATTTCATTTTCTTGAAATTTTCTGCGTTTTTTACACCAAATATTTCTTAATTTAGGTATTCAATAATTCCATTTATCCCAAATAATCAATCGTCCAATATAGTTTTGGGATTCGCTTCATATTGACTACGATATTCTGTCGGAGAAATCTTCATAATTTCTCGAAAAGCGGTAGCAAATTTACTTTGATTTATGTATCCCACTTGTTGTGCTATATCTGCTACCGTATCCTGTGTCTGTCTTAACAGAACTGCTGCCTGCTTTATTCTATACGTTTTCATGTAGCTAGCAATAGGCATACCATAAATTCCCTTAAAAGTTTCTTTAAGCGTGGATGTATTAATTAAATATTCTTTCGATAATTCTTCAATTGTTGGTCTCTCTTTAAGATTAGCAATCAGTTTCTTATGTATTTTCTTTACCACTTCCACTTGTGGTGGCATATATTGAGCACGCTGATTTTCGGATCTAACATCAACCATACACAAAAATAATAATAATTCCTGTATTTTCAACTTGAAATATGCCATTTGAATTCCTTCCGGAACTCTATATAATTCTGAAAAAATATGTTCAATCTCATCCTTGGCCGGCATAATAAAACTTGTGTCTTTTCCACAAAACTTCTCTTTAAAGCCAATAAAATCGATCTCTGTGTCTTTTAACGAATCTGGTGGATTTTCAGAAATTATATCAAGATCTATAACTACAGAAATGCCCCTATAGTGTTTTAAAGGAAAACTCATTACCGGTGCACAATTTTCCATCATATGTATAGATAGATCACCCTCACCTAAATACAAATAAGCTCCATTTTTAAGTTGAGATCCTTCCCTACCCTCACGGCAATGATTTATCTCCATAACATTCCCTGATGTATTATTCTTCCAGCTAAACTCTGTGGTTTCAAACTCATTATAAATCAACTCTATTCCCGGAAATACATTATATACTGTCATCAATCCCAAGCCATCGGAACAGTCAAATTTTAGTAAGCGTCCGAATCCATTTTCCTTTTGAATTACGGATGCATTTTTCATCACTTTCATTTTTATATTAGAATCCATACATCCTCCCACAGATTTGAAATTATTAACTCTTAAATACATTTTACTCTTTAAAGATTCATTTGTACATAAAGATTTAACATGGAATCATGCTACTCAAAATCATACATGACTCCATGTTATTTCTTGTACAACTAACACCAATCAAATATTACAAACATTTGTTTTTGCTCACACAACTGCCACAACTGCCATTACAGCATCCGCCATTTTTCTTTTTCATCCTGATTTTATAAATCGCCCATCCAGCATATGCCAAAATTGCAACTGCTAAAATAATAGTGACCATTTTCTTCCCACCTTTCATACTATACAATCCTCCCAATATGATAAATAATAAAAGTCATTCCCCATGCAACAGCAAGCTGAAATACTGCTGAAAAACACATCCACTTCCAACTTCTTGCTTCTCTCTTGATTGTTGCCATTGCCGCTGCACATGGTATATAGAGCAGGCAAAAAATCATCAAGCAGAATGCATTTAACTGCCCGAAGCCTGCGGTACCGAGAATCCCTACCAAAGTGTTCATACCAGCTTCTGAAGTAATATTGGGAATACCAAATAAAACTGCACAACTGGATACCACAACTTCTTTTGCAGAAATGCCTGCGATTAAAGCCACTGCAATCTGCCAGTAACCAAGCCCAATCGGTTCAAAGAAAGGCACTAGCCAATGTCCAAGAACAGCTCCAAAACTGTCAACCATTTCCGTTGTGTAACCATGTGGTCCAAAGTTCAAGAGTATCCACATAGCAATAGACGCAACAAAAATCGTAGTACCCGCTTTTGTAAGATAATCTTTTACTTTTTCCCATACGTATATTGCCACGGTTCGGGAACTAGGGATTTTATATTCCGGTAATTCAATCAACAGGTAATTTTCCGATTTTCTCTTATCAATCAGATGAATGACTGCCGCTACCAGAATAGCAACCACCAGGCCAATCAGATACATGGAGTATGCAACTATCATTGCACGTTCTTTAAAGAACATTTCCGCAAACAATATATAAATTGGCAAACGTGCGCTACAGCTCATAAACGGAGTAATCAGCATTACTTTAAAGCGATCATGCTTATTCTCTAAAGTTCTGGAAGCCATAATTGCGGGAACCGTACACCCAAATCCTAAAATCATAGGTATGAAAGCTCTACCAGATAGTCCAAGTTTGCTCATGATTCCTTCCATGACATAAGCAACACGAGCCATATACCCGCTATCCTCCAGAAAAGCTAGAGCTAAAAAAAGAATGAAGATATTCGGCAGGAAAGTCAGAATACCTCCCACACCAGCAATGATTCCGTCCACAATCAGAGAACATAGCACTTCATTCACTCCTGTAGCGACCAGCATATCACTAACCAAGGCAGAAAAACTTTCAATTCCTACCTCTAAATATCCCTTAATCCAGTCCCCAATAGTAAAAGTCAAGAAGAATACTACTGCCATAATGCCAAGGAAAATCGGAATGCCCCAAACTCGGTGCGTCAGTGCCCTGTCTGCTTTCTCCGTCAGAGCGTCCTGCCGATCTTTATTAACCAGCACTTCTTTTATAATCTCCTGAATGAAATCATACTTCTCGTTAATGATATCCGATTCATAATTACGATCAATCACTGTTGGAAGATTGACGGAATAGCGTTTCGTAATCTCCTGATCCTGCTCCAACAGCTTGATTGCGTGCCAACGATAATTGGTTAAATCTGGATATTTCCGTTTCAGTTCCTCAATGATAAGGTCAATCTTATCTTCAATGTTATCACTGTATACCATTGCATATTCCGCATGATGGTTATGTCTGTGTTTTGATATATATTTATGATGATGAATCAAGCATTCAGGATCTTTACAGTCTTTATGATGTGCCGCAGCATGAAGTAACACATCCAACCCTGTCCGCTTTCTGGCAGAAACCGGAATCACAGGGATACCTAACAATTCCGGCAGCCTGTGCGTATCAATCTCCATACCACGTTTTTCGACAATATCCATCATGTTCAGTGCCAACACAACTGGCTTCCCCAACTCCAAAAGTTGTAAAGTTAAGTATAGATTCCGTTCCAATGCTGAAGCATCCGCAACGTCAATAATCACATCGACTTCATCACTTAGTATGAACTGTCGAGACACCTGTTCCTCCATAGTGTAAGAAGTCAGGCTGTATGTACCGGGGAGATCAACCAAGCGGATATTTAAGTCATGATCCTTGATTGCTCCCTCCACCTTTTCAACGGTAACACCTGGCCAATTTGCTACTTTTAGATTTGCACCGGTATATGCATTGAAAAGTGTAGTTTTCCCACAGTTTGGATTTCCGATGAAGCCTATTGTCAAATTCTCACTCATCGAAATTTACCCCACTAATACTTTTTTTGTGATATTGCGCCCAAGGGCGAAACGCGTTCCTCGAACTTTTACAATCAGGACACCATGGTTTTTGCTATTTAAGACAGTGACAGGAGTACCACAGGTCATTCCTAATGCTTCAAGGCGCTTTCCTATATTGGTAGGCAATTCAATATCAGTAACTTTATAATTGTTATCTATCTTCCCATCACAAAGATACATATACTTCCCTCCTATCGTTTTGCCATTACAGTTGACGGCATTTTACGAAACTCAGAGATCATCATGGAAATAGTAATCACTACAAGGATTGCATCCGTCAAGGCAATTGCCAACCAGACACCACGAATTCCCATACCACCAATCATCGGCAGAAGCACACAAAGCGGAATAAACAGAATAATCTGACGGAACAGAACCAGCCATGTCGCCTTATTCGCCTTACCCAGAGACTGGAACAGTGTCACAGCGATCATGAAACTTCCCTGCAAAACATATGTACTGAACATAATACGGAAATTTGTAGCACCCGAAGCTGCCACGCCCGGTGTTGTAATAAACATGGACAATACTTTGGCCGGGAACAGTTCCGCCGGAATGTAGAATATCAAAGATAATACTGTCGCAGCAATTACAAAAACCTTTGTCAGTGTCTTTACCCTGTCATAATCCTTTGCACCGTAATTTGTGCCTGCCGCCGGCTGAAAACCTTGGCTAATTCCCCAAAGTGGAACAAAGGAGAAATTCCAGAACCGGAGGGCTGCACCCAAAAGAATTTGTGAAGTTTCTCCACCATAATTAGCTGCAACTCGATAAATAACCGTCTGCTGTACCAAAGTCAAAATCTGCATCAGCAGCGCCGATACACCTACTGAAAGAACCTGCGGAAGCAGCTCTCCATCAATACGGATACGTCCAATCTTTACATTTGGACTTTTTTTCCTGAAATACCAAAGCGTAATAACTGCCTGAACAAATTGAGAAAGAATTGTTGCAAAAGCTGCCGCTTCAATTCCCATACCATAAGGTTTCAAAATAGTAATAAATATTGGATCAAGGATAATATTTAAAATGGCACCGCTGGCAATAATACTCATTGCCTTTTTAAGCTGCCCTTCTCCACGAATGACCATGTTAGCACTCTGAAAGAAGTTTACAAATAAGGAACCTGCAAAGACAATACGCAAGTATTTTTCCGCATAATTTAAAATGTTATCACTAGCTCCAGCCAAAGAAAGAAGTTGTCTGGTAAATACCATACCTATTATTGTATAAATAACAGACAGCAAAATAACCATTGCTACCAGATTTCCCATAATCTTTTTGATTGTCCCTTCATCTTTCTTTCCAATCGCCCTGGATAACACAGAAGCAGATCCAACTCCTAACATTGCCGCAGAACCCGCATTGATGAGTGTAAAAGGATAAGACACCGATACGGCGCCCATCTGAGCCGCCCCTACCATCTGTCCTATAAAAATTGAATCCATCATATTATAAAGCCCGACAACAACCATACCTAAGATTGCTGGTATGCTTAATTCTAACATGAGAGAAAATGGATTTTTGGTCAATAACTTTGTTCTTGTATCAATTGCTTTTTCCATTGTTGATTCCTCCAAAAAATAAATTAGCTTAGTCTAACCATTTTTTATTATAGCGAATCATATCGCATTTTGTCCGCTCTGTTTAGCAGGGTTTCAGCTCCATTTAGAAATCATTTGTTTGTTCTATATAAAACGCGCTGCCGTCCCTACTTCCCAAAACATTCATTTCCTGTCAATCGGATCTATTTCAAGAATCCGTTTACAATACATTCTTCCGCCTCTTTTTCCGTTAATCCCAAAGTCATGAGTTTTATTAACTGCTCACCGGCGATTTTGCCAATTGCTGCTTCATGAATAAGCATTGCATCCACATGCCTAGCATCCAATTTCGGGATAGAAAGTACCCTTGCTTGATCCATAATGATTGCATCACATTCTGCATGTCCGTTACATATATTCGCACCTATAATATTGGCCTCGAAGCTCTGATTAGAATAATCTTTAGCAACAGAACGGGAAATGACATCAGCATTGGAAAATTCCCCTTTTAATTCCACTTCATAAATACTGGTTGCTTTCTGTTTTCCATGTGTCATAAGCCGTTCCTTAATTACCAGCTTTGCACCTTTCGAAAGCACTGCTTTTGAAGTACGAATCGTAGAATCCACTCCTTTAATCTGTACCATTTCCATCTCCACATAGCTTCCTTCTTCCTGATATACCTCTGTAACAGGATTCAGAATACGCTTTCCATATCCCTCCCCAGTTCCATAATGTTTTTCTACGTATTTAACTTTAGCATTCCTTCCCACAAAAAAGCGATGAATTCCATCGTGTTGGGAATCTAACGCACCACTGTTATGAATGCCACATCCGGCAACAATTACCACATCACAATCGTTACCAATATAAAAGTCATTATAGACCACTTCCTTAAAGCCACTTTTGCTTAGTATTACGGGAATATGTACACTTTCCTTCTTGGTTCCCGGCTTAATTCTTATATCAATTCCACTCTTTCCTTCTTTGGAAACAATATTAATATTGGCTGTTGTATTTCTTGCTGTCATTTGACCATTGGCACGGATATTATAAGCTCCCGCAGGAATTTCATGAAGATCTGCAACCTCTTCTAATAATCTCTTCTGAATCTTATCCATTATCTCCTGCCTCCTTCATAAAACTTTTTACACATATCCACCGCAGAAACAGTCCCTAAAAGTTCTGGTAGAACCTCATCCCTGCTTCCTTTTCTGATAATTTTTCCTTCTGAAATGACTACGATATCATCAGCAATTTTTAAAATTCTCTCCTGATGGGAAATTATAATAATTATTCTTCCTTTATTCCTCTCACGCATTCGTTCAAATACCTGGATTAAGTTTTGAAAACTCCACAAATCAATTCCTGCCTCTGGTTCATCAAAAATAGAGAGCTTGGTTCCTCTGGCAAGTACCATGGCAATTTCAATCCGTTTTAATTCTCCTCCTGAAAGACTCGCATTTAACTCACGATTGATATAATCCTTTGCACATAACCCTACTTCAGATAAATATTCGCAGGCATCTCCAAATGACAAGTTTCTGCCAGAAGCCATTCGGAGCAAATCCAACACTCGAATCCCTTTGAACCTGACGGGTTGTTGAAATGCAAAACTAATTCCATTTTTAGCACGTTCCGAAATACTCATGTCGGTAATATCATGCCCTTCCATAAAAATAGAGCCGGATGCCGGACGCTCAATACCTGCAATCAGATTTGCCAATGTAGATTTACCTCCTCCATTTGGCCCTGTAACTACTACAAACTTTCCATCATCTACCGTAAGATTAATATTACTCAAAATTTTCTTTGTACCTTTTTCCTCCTTCACATCAAAGGATAATTGCTCTAACTTTAGCATATTTATATTCTCCTAACTTTTTAACCATTTCGTTTGGACATGGTTCTATTAACTTCTTTTTCTAGTTTCATACAATACTATCTATGTTCAAGCAAACAAGCCAATATCAAATCTTTTTCAATAATTCATAAACAGCTCGTTTTACAATCATATTCTGCTTCCATGATGACCGTTTCCCCAGGCACACTTTTCTCTCATAGGAAAAATATGCTCATCATAATGTAGACAAATTTTTCCTATGAGAACAAAAGCTTCCTGGAGTTATTCAGCCTTATGCTAATTAGACATTTTTTCCAATAAACTTAATGCTTCTTCCAATTTAGGATTTGGCTTGTCTGTCTGTAATGCTTCTGCAACACAACTCCGTATATGTGCCTGCATAATTTCTTGATTTGCGCTTTTTAATAGCGCTTGTGTAGCCAATAGCTGATTAGATATATCTACACAATATCTATTTTCATCAACCATTTTTAATATGCCGTCTAATTGTCCACGGGCAACCTTCAGTTTATGAGATACATCCGTTTTTTTAGCCTTCACTTATAATTCCTCCTTACGTACAGCAGGAAGTGTTTCATAGATACCTGAAATATACCTATTTTTATACTTAAGCAACTATCACTGTATTTTTTTTACTTCATATCCAGCTTCTTTAACTGCATCAGATAAAATTACATCAGATACTTTAACTCCCAACGTAACTTCTGCCGTCTTTTTTTCAAGGCTCACATCGACATTTGTTACGCCGCTCACATCCATAAGCGCATTTTTAACATGCATCACACAATTGCCACATACCATTCCTTCAATATTAATCGTTTTTTTCATTTTATTTTTTCTCCTTTTCTTTATAAATCAGTATCTGTCATATGTTTTGGTTTAAAAAATCTTAACCTTAATGCATTAGTCACAACAAAAACAGAACTAAAGCTCATTGCAAATGCTCCGATCATAGGGTTTAATTTCAAGCCAAAACCTGAATAAAACAATCCTGCTGCAATCGGAATTCCAATCGTGTTATAAAAGAACGCCCAAAATAAATTTTGTTTAATATTTCGGATTACCGATTTACTTAATTGAATGGCGGTTACAACATCCAAAAGGTCACTTTTCATCAACACGATATCAGCCGATTCAATCGCAACATCTGTACCTGCGCCAATTGCAATTCCAATGTCCGCTCTTGCCAATGCAGGTGCATCATTAATACCATCCCCTACCATTGCCACCTTTTTTCCGGAGCCTTGTAATTGACGCACTTCGCGTTCCTTATCTTGAGGCAATACTTCTGCAACTATTCGGTCTACTCCTACCTGCTTTTGAATTGCTGTTGCTGTTTTTGTATTATCACCGGTCAACATCACGGTCTCAATTCCCATATTTCTAAGTTCTTCAATCGCCTGTCGGCTTGTGGGCTTGACCACATCGGCTACACCGATAATGCCAATCAACTCTTGATCTTTCGCAAAAAATAACGGTGTCATTCCCTGCTCGGCCATTTCTCCGCCAATTTTTTGAAGCGCACCACCAGCAACATGACTAGAACCAAGTAACCGTGTATTGCCGGCAAGACAAATCGAGCCATTAATAATTCCGGTAATTCCCTGCCCTGGAATCTGTTTAAACTCACTTACACCCAGATAATTTAAATTTCTTTTGTCAGCTTCTGCAACAATCGCATCTGCCAACGGATGTTCTGACAGTTTTTCCAAAGATGCTGCTATTTGGATTAACTCTCTCTCTGTTACTCCATTTGAACAGATAATATTTGTTACGGTAGGCTTTCCCTGAGTAATTGTTCCTGTTTTATCAAGTACAACCGTATCCACACTATGTGCCGTTTCAAGTGCTTCTGCAGATTTCAGCAAAATTCCATTTGTCGCGCCTTTACCTGTTCCCACCATGATTGCAGTAGGAGTTGCAAGTCCTAATGCGCAAGGGCACGAAATAACTAAAACAGAAATTCCAATAGATAAAGCAAATTCAAAACTTTGTCCGGCTATCAGCCATACTACTACTGCCAATAACGCTATTGTGATCACAACCGGCACAAAAATTCCACTTACTTTGTCAGCCATTTTTGCAATTGGAGCTTTGGAACTTGTCGCTTCATCAACAAGCTTTACAATCTGTGCTAAAGTCGTATCATCCCCAACTTTAGTGGCTTTCATTTTGAAATAGCCCGCTTTGTTAATAGTAGCGCCAATTACTTTATCATCTACGTGTTTTTCTACTGGAATACTCTCTCCTGTCAATGCTGATTCGTCAATTGAAGCCGTTCCCTCGATTATTTCACCATCAACCGGAATCGCCTCTCCACTTTTAACAATTAATATATCGCCTTGATTTACTTCTTCTACTGGTATTTGCAATTCAATACCATTTCTAAGAATTGTAGCTGTCTTAGGCGCCAAATTCATTAGTTTTGTTATCGCATCCGAAGTCTTTCCTTTTGCACGTGCTTCAAAAAACTTCCCAAGAGTAATGAGTGCTAGAATCATTCCTGCAGACTCAAAGTACAAATCCATCATAAAGTTATGTACCATTTGCATATCACTATGCCCGAATCCATATCCGATCTTATATATGGCATATATTCCATATACAATTGCAGCACTGGACCCTATAGCAATAAGTGAATCCATATTAGGTGCTCCTTGGAATAACGTTTTAAAACCGACTTTATAATATCGGAAATTCACATATACAATTGGAAGCAGTAACAAAAACTGAGTAAAAGCAAAAATCATTGCATTTTTCATTCCTGTAAGGATTGGGGGCAAAGGCCACCCCATCATATGTCCCATTGAAATGTAGAAAAGTAAACCTCCAAACACCAATGAAATAACTAAACGTTTTTTCATTTTTTGATATTCAATTTTTGCTGTGTCATCTCCGACATTTTTTTCAGTCTTCTTAGATTTACCTAACGCCTGCGGAAAAGCCCCATATCCTGCCTTCTCCACAGCTTTTACGATTTCATCCGCACTTAAAACGGTTTCATCATAAGAGGCAACCATACTGTTTTTTAACAAGTTTACTGCAACCTCCTGTATACCCGGAAGTTTTGAAACACTCTTTTCAACACGGGCAGAGCAGGCCGAACAAGTCATGCCTGTTATATCGAACTGTTCCTTTTGCAACTTTATCCCTTCTTTCTCAATATATTGCACCCCTCCCCTGTAGGGTACTCATAATTTATAAATAATGAGGTCCAAAGCATTGGGGAAAATGCTAAAAACCTCTTGCGAAAAATAATAGTGTACACCCGACCATTCTCATGACCGATTCATATTATACCTGTATCTTTCTTATTTTGTCCGCTCCACAAAGTAGGTTTTTGACTCCAAAAGGAATTTCCCATTTTTTTCAATCCATTCCGTAGGTTTTTGACTCCAAAAGGATGTATCCGCTCCAAAACTATTGACTACTAAAAAAATCATTCATATACTAATCGCATGAACGATTAAACAATCGTTTAATCATTCATTAGTCTAACCAAAAAAATATATTTAGAAAGGGGATCTTTATAATGAAAAAGACCATTAAACTTATTGACCTGGATTGCGGACACTGCGCAGCCAAAATTGAAAATGCTGTAAAAAAAATTGACGGAGTAACTAATGTATCTGTAAGCTTCATCAAACAGAAAATGGATCTCGAAGCTCCCGATGATAAATTCGATGCCATTTTTGCAGAAGCCAAAAATCTTATCAAGAAAATCGAACCGGACGTAACAGTTAAATTGTAAATCGGTTCAATGGAGAACAAACAAATGAACATTATAAATACAGTAAAAAATGCAGCTTTCAATACCGCTTTGACATCCACACTGCATTATTTGGAGAAAGACCCTGAAATTAATATTCCAAAAGCTATGGATCTCATTGATAAAGTAGTGCCGGATGGGTGGTATGAGAGTCAAAGAGCAGCGTTTCGTAAAGCAATAACGGAAAAAAACAATTGGTACCAACTTATTTTAAAAGCTTACCAGTTGGATGAAGGCGTCAGAAAAACTTTCTTTCGGAATTTCATCATGAATTCAGCTTTAAAGGGTAGCGCCATACAGGAGGAAATTGCCCAGCGTGAAAATTGTAATGTACCGTGGGCAATTCTCTTAGACCCAACATCTGCGTGCAATCTGCATTGTACCGGATGTTGGGCTGCAGAGTACGGTCATAAGCTCAGCCTTAGCCTAGACACTATTGATAATATCATTCAGCAAGGTAAGGAACTCGGTACATATATGTATATATATACCGGCGGTGAACCTATGGTTCGCAAAAAAGATTTAATAACATTATGCGAACGCCATCCAGATTGCGAATTTCTCTCGTTCACAAACGGAACTTTAATTGATGAAGAATTCTGTAAAGAAATGATCAGGGTAAAAAACTTTGTTCCGGCAATTAGCTTAGAAGGATTTGAGGGGGCCAACGATGGCCGAAGAGGTAAAGGTGTATTTACCAAAGTACAAAATGCTATGAAATTGCTGAAAAAGCATAATTTACCTTTTGGAATCTCAACTTGTTATACCAGTGCAAACTACCAAGATATTACCAGCGAAGCCTTTTTTGATATGCTGATTGATGCAGGCGCAATGTTTGTGTGGTTTTTCCATTACATGCCAGTTGGTAATGATGCTGTACCTGCACTTCTACCAACGCCGGAACAGCGAAAGCTTATTTATGAGCGTATTCGGCGTTTTAGAGAAACTAAACCTATATTCAGTATGGATTTTCAGAATGATGCTGAATATGTAGGCGGATGTATTGCAGGTGGACGAAGATATCTCCATATTAACGCTGCAGGAGATGTGGAACCTTGCGTATTCATTCACTATTCAAATGTAAATATTCATGAATGCAGCTTATTAGATTCCTTGAAAAGTCCTCTATTTATGGCATATCACAATGGACAGCCATTTAACCAAAATATGCTCCGGCCATGCCCCATGCTGGAAAATCCTAAATATCTACGAAAAATGGTTAAGCAATCAGGTGCAGAATCAACTGACCTGCAATCTCCTGAATCTGTAGATCATCTATGTGATAAATGCGAACTTTATGCTGAAAATTGGGAAAAAACAGCAAATGAGCTATGGTATGAAAATGAACGTCAGACCAAATCATAGCTGATATTATTTTACTGAAAGGAGTGGAAATGAATGACTAAACGGCAAAAAAAATTACTTACCCGAATTATCATTGCGGCTGTCATATATATTGCAGGCATATTTCTTCCACTTGAAGGAATTCCTCAATTAACACTATATTTGTTATGCTATGCCGTTATTGGTTGGGATATAGTATGGAAAGCCATTACAAATATTACACATGGCCAGATTTTTGATGAAAACTTTTTAATGACGATTGCAACTGTCGGCGCTCTTGTTCTCGGAGAATACTCAGAAGGTGTTGCGGTTATGCTATTTTATCAAATTGGTGAATGGTTTCAATCCTATGCCGTAAGTAAATCCCGAAAATCTATTACAAATCTTATGGATATAAGACCTGACTATGCAAATGTAGAGCGAAACGGAGAGCTGCAACAAGTGGACCCAGAAGAGGTCAAAGTAGGCGACATTATCATCGTCCGACCTGGCGAAAGAATTCCTTTAGACGGAACAATACTTAAAGGAACATCTACTTTAGACACTTCTGCTCTTACAGGTGAATCTATGCCACGTGACGTAGAAGCCGGAATGGATGTTATCAGCGGTTGCATCAATCAAACTGGTATTCTGCATATCAGAACCACAAAAGAATTTGGAGAATCAACCGTATCCAAAATACTTGACTTAGTGGAAAATGCCAGTGATAAAAAAGCTAAAACGGAGAACTTTATAACAAGATTTGCGAAGTATTATACACCTGCTGTTGTTATTGGTGCTCTTGCTTTAGCAATCTTACCTCCCTTAATAACCGGTCAGCCATTTATGGCATGGATATATCGTGCATTAACATTTTTGGTTATTTCCTGCCCGTGTGCATTAGTTATTTCAATTCCACTCAGCTTTTTTGGCGGTATCGGTGGTGCCTCTAAGAGTGGTGTCTTGGTAAAGGGAAGCAATTACTTGGAAATACTAGCCAACACAGAAATCGTAGTATTTGATAAGACGGGCACATTAACAAAAGGATCTTTTGCCGTAACAGAACTTCGTACAGAAGGTGTTTCTAAAGATCAATTACTTGAGATTGCCGCATATGCGGAAGATTACTCGAACCATCCAATATCACAATCCATTAAGAAGGCTTACAACAAAGTGATCGATTCATCCAGAATTCAAGATGTTCAGGAAATTGCCGGACATGGTGTGCATGCTATCATTGATGGTCAATCAGTATTTGCTGGTAATACAAAATTAATGGAACGTGAAGGAATTACTATTCCTTATACTTCAGATGTCGGCACGCTGATTTACATTGCCGTTAATAATAAGTATTGGGGACATATCGTTATCGAGGATGAAATCAAGCCTGATGCGGCGGAAGCAATAACTTCACTGAAAAGCTGTGGAGTTCGTCAAACAATCATGCTGACAGGCGACTCTGATGCAGTTGGTCAAAAAGTTGCATCAAAACTTGGACTTGATCATGCATATACTGAATTGCTACCTGCTGACAAAGTAGAACGCGTAGAACGTCTTTTGTCAGGCAAAAATGATAAAACCAGTCTGGCATTTGTTGGAGACGGAATTAATGATGCCCCTGTTCTGGCAAGAGCCGATGTAGGAATTGCTATGGGCGGCCTTGGTTCCGATGCCGCTATTGAGGCTGCTGATGTAGTATTAATGACCGATGAACCATCAAAAATTGCTACTGTAATAAAGATTGCCCGAAAAACACTTCGTATAGCTCATGAGAATATTGTTTTTGCTTTAGCAGTAAAATTTCTCGTATTGTTTTTAGGTGCTATCGGCTATGCTTCTATGTGGGCTGCTGTTTTCGCTGATGTAGGTGTATCTGTTATTGCCATTCTTAATGCCATACGCGCTATGAATGTCAAAAAATATAATTAGAGAATTCAAACTAAATTTCAATTCTCTATAATGCCAACTACCTATAAGAAAACAATGTTTAAACAATGCGCTGCATTTCAATACGACTATTGAAATGCAGCGCATTTACACTACTCTATGGGACAAGACATTTCAAACATGGCATCTATAGCTTCATGAAGGAAATGTGCCTGATTTGTATTTGATATTTTATAGTACACTTCCTTTCCTTCACGCCTGCTTTCAATCAGTTTATTATCCTTTAGTGTCCTTAGGTGGTGGGACACAGCAGGTTTGCTCATATTCAGCGCTGCCGCAATATTAGTAACGCATTCCTCGCAATGACAAAGAAGCCATAATATTCGTAACCGGCTCCCATCACCAAGCTGCTGAAAAAGAATAGACACTTCTTGAAAACTTTCAGTAGTTGGCATATTCTCTAACACACGATCAATACTTTGACCGTGATTATGAGGTAAGTTGTAATGTGACATTATATCTCCTCCTACTATCAATCTTATGATAGTTCTTGACTTAAAGATTGTCAATATATATAGGGGAAAGAGGTGATTATTTGAAAATAGAAAATAATATTCCATCCAGCATCGAATTAGAACAGCTCACTAAATTATACCGGGCTATGGGCGATCTAACCAGAATGAAAATACTATGGTTTTTAATGGAGGGAGAACTTTGTGTAAGTGAATTAGCATATAAAATGGATTTTAATGAATCAGCCATTTCACATCAATTAAAGTCACTACGTTCCGCCCATTTGGTTAAATCAAGAAGATCTGGAAAGAATATATTTTATCGATTAAGCGACGATCATGTGAAATGGATTCTAGCGCAAACACTAGAGCATATATCAGAAAAAGAGTGAATGCTCTCTAATAAAGCATATTGAGAGATATAAGGGCTGCTATAAAACGCAGCCCTTCATTTTTCTTAATCAGTCTCGATATAATCTCTATTCTTTATTTGCAACAGATTGTTTGGATCATGCATCCATTCCATCAAAATATTAACAAGCACTAATCTGATTAGGCAATTTAAACACCTCAATTGATCTTGAAATACTGAACTCTCAGCGTCTTCAGTAGCTCCACCATATTTCCCCTTCCGCATAGGAAATAATTCTCTCAAAATTTCTCTGGCCTCTTTAAGAATACCATGAATTACTTTATGCCTTATATGCGTCAACTTATCAAAAATATCTTTTTCTGACAGATCTTTATTGATGAATGGTTGTAATCCTAAATATGTTATACTATCCTTTTTTAAAAATTGTGGCAGCTTTCTACTACACTCTTCACGAATAAAATTCCCTTTATCTCTTTTTTCTTTATCGGTCAAAATCAAAATTTCGATTAATGCATAAAACGTTAATACTGCACTAAAATTAGAATTGTAAGAATTCTCCAAACATTGTATTGCAAGATTTAATATATGCCAAGTCTCTTCGATACACATACTCTTTGTATAGGTTTCGAGCCCCTTTACATATGTTGTTAGAGATGTCTCATCCATAGGAAGATTCAACCAAGAAAAATAATGATACAGTAATGTATCAAAACTATCTTCATTGCATCGATCTATTCGATTGCCATATATTGAGGTTAATTCCGATTTTTCAAATAATTCTGGTAACACGTATAGATATTTGTCTCCACATTTATAAAGACGTAAAACTCCTTTCATATTTATGTCCTTTTTATTATTCCCGTCTATAACTTTTTGAACACTTGAAGGTAATTCACTATATTCCGCAAGTACTAACGCCAATCGATTCGATAATATTTTCATATCAATTTCCCACTTTCGATAACAATTAATAAATTAAAAATATTATAACAGTTTTTCCAAAAAAAGAACAGCATTGAATTACCACCAAGTGCATATATTCAATGCTGTTCTTACCTAAATCAAATTATAATAATTATTCTGCAATATCAGCTAAGCGAATCCCATTTCTCTCCGGAGTTACTATTAATTGAGGACTGCCGATTTTTTCTGATAAGTCTTTCCAGATTTCACTTATAGTCAACATCTGCTGCGCCATTATATTCTTTTGAGAATTTTCTGTAATAGCTCTTGCAAAATCATTTAATGCGCATACGATTCCCTCAGGCCACAATTCTTTATATACTTCTGCATATGTTGTATTTCTAACTCCGGCCGCAACTTCACTTACTGGAAGCTCTACGTAACTATTATTTCCATACATATCCAAAACACCCTCTGCATGTGGTACATACATTTGAGGATTCCAAATAACGAGACCATTTGAATTATCCAAGCATAAACATCCTTCTGTCGTTCCTAATACAATTCTATGTAATAGAAACCCATTATTGTCCGGATCCTTCGGGTCAAGCTGATTCTGAATCTTTACAATAGCGGGAATCCCTCTGATTTCTCCACTAAGAACTTTAAACGGAAATTTGCTATTTACTGAATCGATTGTCTGCAATTTCCATGTATGGAATCCACTTAATGCTTTTCCAAGAATACTGATCATCGGGAATAATACCTGAGTACTACAAGTCGCATCAATATATGTCGGTCTGCTCTTTTTAAGTAATTTATTTGACTTGACGATGAATTCCTGTACATTCTTCACATTGGGATAAAAACTATTAACCTGATATACACAGTTATTCTCCTTTGCTACTTTAAGAAGTTTCACAATATCATTATAATGCACCGGATGCTCCTGTATTACATGTATTCCCTTTTCAAGTAACGCACCGGCAATCTCTGTCCCTTTTCCTCCAACTGCAGTAGAACGAATGACAACACAAGCCATATCAAAATCTTTTTTGCTTACCTCATTAAGATCTGTAATCAATGGAACTCCATATTTTTCTGCTTCTTGCTTTGATTGTGTGCTTCCATGAGAAAAAATACCTGCAATCTTAAATTTGTCGCCACATCGCTCCAGCCCTTTTAAATATACTCTACCGAAGTTAGTTCCGCATACAAGCACTTTTAATGGTTTCTCATATGTATTCATACCCGTTCTCCTTTCCCATCCAACAAATTCGCCATTCCTTCAACATTAGGTGTCATTAAACAGCTTAAATGATTTCCTCCTATTGGCAGAACCTCTAAATTTCCAAGTGCACATTTACTAAGAAATGCCTCTGTTCCCGGTTTCATTACAGGAACAAATGGAGAATGGTCATCCATACAACTCAATGCCTGTAAATCTCCCGCGAACGGTTTCGGTGTATAACCAATCGCACACCGATAATTCCTCTTGTAAATTTCAAAAAGTTCATCAAATCGGTTCATATCCTCACTGGATAGCTGCATACTATTTTCTGGAATTGCATTTTTTAAGTTCTCCATACGCTCTCTTTTTGAAAGTGTTTTTTGTTTTTTATAGCAAGCTGCCAGTTCCGACAACTCTCCTGTCAGACCTAATATTGCATCCTCTTCAATAAAACCATTGTTATGATCCTTCAATAATTCAAGTGCCATCTGTACTAATTCATCACGCTTAACATGACCTGCTTTTGATACATCCGCACCGACCATTAATCCATAGCTTCGTTCCATCAACAAGTCGCCCTCCATTTCGAGAACGATCGGAATTGTATCAATCGTTACTACCGGTAAAACCTCTGCGCCTGCTTCTAAAAGAGCTCTTGCAGCTTCAATTGCAACTAATCCACCCATACAGTATCCAATTAACTTAAATTTTCTATAACCACTATTCAAAAGTAAATCTGCATAGCGTCTTCCAATTGTTACAATATGATCTTTTTCTTCAGAATCCAGGTATTCCTTATCCTCTGTATAGTTAAATGCTGCAATGCCTTCTGTTCGCTCCGGATTATTCACAAGAATTTGGAATAAAGTATTAAATTGCTGAAGGAAGCCAATTCCACCCGGGAAGAAAACTTTCATCACTTCTCCACCTTCTGGAATATCTGCGATGATATTCAATGGTGTTTCAGATATTTCGTTTTCCTCATGCGAAGTACCTATTTGAACAGAATTTAAAAATTGTGCAAAATCCATAATAGTTGGATTTTGAAGCATTCCAATCATTAATCTATCCCATTCTACATCCTTGGCCACATTAATAGCTTCCTTTGTTTTTGACACAGCCTGAGCAACTAATAATGAATCGCCACCAATGTCATAGAAATTATCTGTTCGATTTACTCTATCAATCTTTAATAGAGTTTTCCATAATTCAGCTATCTCTTTCTCCAATCCTTCATGTGGCGGCATTTCACATTTACCAGTATTTTGGAAGTATGTCTCTGCTAATTTTTTCAAAGCTTTCCTTTCAACTTTTCCATTTGCAGACAACGGAATTTTCTCGTTTACTTCAAATCTTGATGGAACCATATATTCCGGCACCTGTGTTTTAATATATTCAGTAAGTTCCGAAACTTCAATATTCCCCTCAACAAAAGCGACGATCTTATAATCTTGCGGACGTTTACCAACAATCACGGCAACAGCCGTCTTCACTAATGTATTACTTAATAATGCACTCTCAATCTCACTCAATTCGATCCTATGTCCATGAATTTTTACCTGGGTATCTTCCCTCCCCATAAATTCAATTGTTCCATCTGGCCAATATCGACCAATATCTCCAGTTTTATATATTCTTTCCTGTAACTGTTCATCATACATAAAGTGTGCATTCGTTTCTTCCGGTTTATTCAAATACTCAAGAGCAAGACCCTTACCACCGATATATAAATCTCCAGGTACCCAATCCGGGCATTGTTCCATTTTTTCATTCAACACATAGAATTTCTGATTTGCAAGCGGCTTTCCATAAGGTATACTTACTGCGCCATCCGGTACTTCCTCTATTTCATGATAAATTGACCAAATTGCAGCTTCTGTAGCACCACCCAGACTAACAACTTTAGCTTTTTTACAAGATGTATGAATCTGATCCGGAAGGGTTACAGGAATCCAGTCTCCTGATAACAGAACCACCTTTAATGGGAAATCGCCTGAAACACCTCTGCTTTCCAATACAGAGACTAACATCTGCATTTGAGCCGGAACCGAGTTCCATACAGTAATTTCATTCTTTTTAATAGTTTCAACCCAGTAATATGGATCTTTTTGCTTTTCAGGATCAGGAAGTACCAACGCTGCTCCCGCATTAAATGCACCAAAAATGTCATAAACAGAAAGATCAAATGCTAAATTGGCCAAACCAAACATTCTGTCAGCACTGTTAATATCAAATCTGGAATTAATATCCTCAATTGTATTAACTGCTGCTTTATGACTAATGACAACCCCCTTGGGGTCACCGGTGGTCCCTGATGTATGTATAATATAGGCCGGATTTTCCAATGGAATTTCAACTATAGTAAGTGCTTGTTCCGTTCTGTTAATATCTTCTGCTGCCAAAACGACAATGTGCTCTTTCCACTCAAGCGATTGATACTTTTTATTCGTAATCAAATATTTTGTTCCGGACTTTTCCAAAATTTTATTCTGCCTTGCAATTGGCTGTGACACATCAAAGGGTAAATAGACTCCTCCAGAAAATAAAACAGCCAATACTGCTGCAATCTGCCACATCCCTTTATCAGCAGATATTGCAACAAAATCCCCTTTACGGAATCCAGACTTACACAGTTCATTTTGAATTCCGGCAACATATGATCCTAATTTTTTATAAGAAAATGTTCCCTCGGCTGCAATCAACGCAATCTCATCCGGACAATTCTGTAAACAGTTGTAAAATCCCTCATGAAGCATTTTATCAGGCAGGTCTTTTTCTGTTTTATTTACGGATTTTCTTACTTTTCCGGTCTTCAAAGGTAATTCTACCGGATGTACCTGTTCCCATACCTTCAAATTTGTACATAACCGTTCAATAAGCAGGGAAAAAGCTTCGAAAGCATCATTAACAAATCCTTCAGGAAATACACCATCCCTTACATCCCAATTGATTAAAACTCCACCATTATCTTCTGACACCTGACAGTCTATCCATACTTGAGGCGTTTGACTTATTTTATAAGTAATACGGGAATTTCTCATAAACTCCCAGTTTTCCTGCTGTTCGGAATCAGCCGCTCCCACTGTGCTTGTGTATACAACCGGAATAATAGCTTTCTTTTCGCTTTGCCTGTTAATTTCCCGCAATACATCAATACCGGTAAATGCGCTGTGACTAAGATCTTCCCATAACTGATTTTGAATTTTGCGTGTCCTTTCAACAAAATTACTTGGATATTCGGGACTGATTTCCAAAATATCTACCTCAGTAAAGTCTCCCACGATTTCATTAATTTGAGAATGTATTGACGGTCTGTTTAATATGGTAATGTCTATACAGAAATCTTTTCTTTTTGACCAACGTCCAATAATCTCTGCATATGCGGATAAAACTACTCCCGAGGGAGTAAGCCTCTGCATTCTCGCCTTTTCACATAATTTGCTCCAATTTTCCGGCGTAATGAAATGTCTGTATTGTGTAAAAGTAACTTTTTCACATTTCGATTCTGGTAAAATCGGCAGTTCCGGTGCATCTGGGAAGTTCTGCAACCGCTTTTTCCAATACTCACAATCCCGATCTTTTTTCGTACGCACTTCTTCATCATTTTCATGTTCTTTTTGATATACCAGTACATCCCTGAATGATACCTGCAGAGGTTTCAGATTTTTTCCATCTTCGTAATAGAATGCATCCAAATCATTCAATATAGTCTTCATACTAATAAAATCAGATAACAGCATATCAATAGAAAAATGAAGAATACTCTTATCAATCGTGTCTGTCAGATACAGATCAAAAAGTGGCCAACAGTCCGCCTGATACTGCTTATGCGCCAACTCAGCCCTGATTTCATTAAGTTTTGAATCCGTAGTTTCGGCTCCAGCTTCCTTCATATTAAAATAGGTAAGTTTCGGCAAGTCAACATGCTCCAAAATCTTCTGTGTACCATTTTGAAGAAAAACAGCACGTAACATATCATGCCGCATAATCACTTTATGCCAAGCACTCTCCAACCTTTCTGCATCCATATGAGGCATTGACAATTCAAAATATGCATGGCATCCAACACCGCCATATTCATAATTATGATTTCTGCCAAGTAAATAGGCAGACTGAATACCTGTAAGAGGAAACGGTTCATATCGTTTGGATAAGTCCGCTTTAAGCGCGGACTTATCCTTTCTCTCATAATATTCAATCAATTTTTCTTTCACATTTCGCAGTTTTACTTTATCTTCAGCATTTAATGTTCCTGACGGCGCTTTAAATTTTAACTGACCATTTTCAACCCAGAATTTCACACCCCGGTCTTCATATGCTTTAATTAAATCCTCCATCATTATAAAACTCCTTCTTCGTATTCTGTATTTTCTTCTACGTCTAATAAAGAAACCAACTTTTCAATCTGTTCTGCGAGAAGTGCAACAGTTGGTAACGCAAATAACGTTTGAATAGCCAAGTCATTCGGCAGGCCTTCTGTCGCATTTAATTCAGAAATAATCTTCACTGCCTTCAAAGAATCTCCCCCGCACATAAAGAAATCATCATCTCGTGAAATTTCCTTAGTTCCTAAAACTCTTTCCCATATAGCAGCAATCTTCACTTCTAATTCTCCCTGCGGTGCTTCCTTTTTCTTTTCTTCCGAGATCTGTCCCTGATAGCCTCCAAGAATTTTTCTTAAAGCTTTTCTATCAACCTTACCATTAACACTCAAAGGCAACTGCTCCATCACAAGTATTTTTCCCGGAACCATATATTCAGGAAGTTTCTTGCCTAAGTATTCGTGAAGAATCTTTTCCACGTTCTTATTATCGCAACAATCAGAATCCTCATTCAAAACAACTGCCGCTGCCAATCCGCTTTTATCTTCTTCTACAACCACAACAGCACTCTTGATAAGCTCATGTGTTAATAAAACATTTTCTGCTTCTCCCAGTTCAATACGATGTCCTCTAACCTTAACTTGAGTGTCTTCTCTTCCTAAGAATTCAATGTTTCCATCAGGCCAGTAACGTCCTAAATCACCGGTATAATACAATCTCTCATGAGTAACTGGATGATTGATGAATCTTTCCTCCGTTCTTTTACGGTCCTTCCAATAACCACGAGCCAATCCTTCGCCGGCAATAAACAATCTGCCTGCCACCCAGTTCGGGCAGTCATTCATTTCCTGATCCAGAACATAAAATTTCTGATTAGTTAATGGCTTTCCATAAGGAATACTTGTCCAACCATCCTTTACGGATTCAACTTCATAGTAATTAGACCAAATAGATGCTTCAGTTGCTCCACCCATACTTATCATTCTTACAGATTCTGAATGCATTTTTATCATTTCTGGCAATTCCATAGGAATCCAGTCTCCGCTCATAATAACTACCCGCAATGGTAATTTTGTATCCGGTTTTGTTGAAAGAAATTCCATGAACATCTGCATGAATGCCGGTACGCTGTTCCAAACAGTGATTTTATTTTCCTGCATGATTTCCAACCAGTGCTGCGGTTCTTTTACCTGTTTTGCATCAGGAATTACCACTGTACCTCCTGCAATCAAAAGTCCAAAAATATCATAGACTGACAAATCAAAATTCAGATTTGATAGTGCAATACATTTATCATCCTTCCCAACTGCGAAGCGTTCATTTACATCTATAATTGTATTAACGGCAGCCCGATGTTCGATCATTACACCTTTCGGCATTCCTGTTGAACCTGATGTATAAATTACATAAGCCAAATCATTACCCGTTGCAATACTCTCAAAATCTGTAGTATCTATGCTCTCTACATCCACACCATCAACACAGATTATTGTTGTATCTTCCGGCCAGTTTACCTCTCTGTTTACTTTTTCCTGTGTCAATACTACCTTGACAGATGCATTTTTCAAAAGAAGATGTACTCTTTCCTCCGGGAATGAAGGATCAATTGGTAAGTATGCTGCTCCTGCCTTTAATATGGAGATTGCCGCTACAATTTGTTCCCAGCCTTTTTCCATCACAATAGCCACCAAAGAGTTTCTTTCCACATTTTCACGCTGTAAAATATGTCCGATCCCGGTAGAATACCGTTCCAGTTCACCATAGGATAATTTTCTTTCATTATTAATAATCGCAATCCGCTCTGGATTCTCTTTCATGCTTTTTTCAACTAAAGAGATTAATGTTTCATCCGGAATCTTACCATTTACGGAATTTGCCAATTCCCTATTTTCCATATTTGGAATTTGAACAAGAGAATTTGATTCACGATTCCATGCTTCCTGTTCTGTAGAAAGCACTTCTAAAAGTGAAATATATGCCGCAAACATTTCATCTAACACACCTGCCGGGAAAATATCCTGTACGGCATCCCAAGTCAAAACAAGGCGCTCATTTTGTTCTGTTACCTGATGGTCAATCCATACCTGTGGTGTTTGTGAAAGGCCATAAAGCATTTCGCCAAAATATTCTTCTTGTTCATTGCTGCCACCCTGTTTAATTCCAAGCCCGCTTGTAAATACGATAGGCATGATGGCCGCGTTGCGTATTTCCTGCTTTTTGCTAATTTCCCGTTCCAACTCCACGCCACTGTAATATGGATGTGCCAGATCAGACCATAGCTGTTGCTGCAGATTCTTACACCGTTCTAAGAATGATTTCCCTGCTGTATTATCTATAGATAACAATGTAAGCGAAGTAAAGTCTCCAACCACATCCATGATTTGATTATGAATAGGCAACCGATTAAATCTCGTCAAATTAATTGTAAATTTTTGAGATTTGCTCCATCTTCCAAGCACTTCGGCATAAGCTGTCATCAATACTCCGGAGGCTGTCAGGCCATTCTGAGAAGCCATATTTTTAATCGCTGACCATTGGCTACCAGTCAATTTTGACTCATAACGAATAAATTTCTGTACTGCCGTATTCCCATTTTCTTTTATAACTGGCAATTCGGGAGCCGGGAAAATATCTGGAAGTCTCTTCTGCCAATATTCTTCATCTCTCTTATAAAACTCAGTTTTCTTAATATCTTCATATGCCAGAACATAATCTCTAAAAGATAAATCAAGCGGTTCAACTTCCTTTTCCGGATTGTCATATAACATTTTCCATTCCCGTAAAATCAGGAACATACTCCAGCCATCAAAAATAATGTTGTCAAAACTAATATGTAAGCGTACATTTCCTCCCGGAAGTTTTGAAAATCTTACATCAAATAACGGCCACTTAGAAGTATCAAAAATCTGATATGCCATCTCTTTCCTGATTGATTCGAGTTTCTCGTCTACAGTCTCTTCCTGTGAGGCCAAATCATATACTTTTATTTCATACTCTGGAACATTACTCAATATTTTCTGATTCTGACCGTCATTCAAAAATACTGCTCGCATCATTCCATGGCGCAAAATCAATCTTCTCCATTTTTCTTCCGCCAAATCCGTATCTAATCCACCACAATCCATTTCAAAATAGCAATGCGTTGATACATCTCCTAAAGCAAATCCACCGTTTCTTCCCAGCCAGTATGACTGCTGAACATCCGTCAATGGGAACGGTTCTCCCCATTCCTTTGGTTTCGGAGAAACCATTTCAAGTTTTTCTGCATTCATATTTTTTACTTCACAATCTTCTAACATGGATGCAATACTTATTGCCTGTTCTGCAAAAATTGGATTTGAGAAAATCTTTTCCAGCGATAAGTTAATGTTGAACTTTTTGTTAATTTCTGCATTTAACTGCGTAGCAAGAAGAGAGTCTCCTCCCAATTCAAAGTAATTGTCATTCCTGCTAATATTTTCAGTATGTAATACTGTTTTCCAAATTGCAGCCAATTCTTTTTCTACAGCAGTTTCCGGTTCCTGAAATTGATCCTTTGCATTTTCTCTCGTCTCACCGACTGGAACAGGGAGGGCCTTTCTATCAACTTTACCATTTGCAGATAATGGAAATTTATCTATTTCCATAAATGCTGTAGGAATCATATACGATGGGATCATGTTCTCTAAATATGCTTTCAATTTTGTAGAATTAAAAGCATATGTTTCTGGTTGAGCCAACGCTACAATAACTCCCTGATTATAAATTGGTAAATCAAGCTGATCATTTGGGGCTGTATTAACCTTTGCAAATCCGCATTTAAGAACCGCATCACTCCATTGGTCTTTTGTTAATAATGGTTTTCCAGTGCCTTTCCTCTCATCTGTAACAGTTGAAAAACCTTTTTCTAATATTCCGGTACTTACATGTTGTAAAATTGTATTCTCTGTAGTTTCAAGAAGAATTAACAATCCGCCTGCTCGCAGATATTCGCCTGCATATTTTAAGGATGCTTTAATATCTCTGCAACGATGCAATGTACTTACTGCAAGAACTACATCAAAATAATGCATTGCAAGTCCTTGTGTATTAGGAGCTGAATTTATATCCAGATTCTCATAATGTACTCTGGAATTATTTTTGAATTTTTCTTTTGCTTGGTTAAGATAATAAGAAGATGCGTCTGTACACACATATTCATATTCTATACCATCCATACAATCCAATAATTCCGAAGTCAGCCCCAAATTTCTTGCACCTAATTCCATAATTCTAACGGTCTGACCAGCAGTACCCTCTTTTTTCTGAAAGGACAATATATTTTTTATTGTCCGCTTGCATTCAATAGCTCCAGGCAGTGTTGCCATATAGGCATCTGGAGATATATAATCTTCTTTTGCAAGAAGCTGTGGCGTATCCATATTTCCTGTCATAATCGCATGGCAGTATTTTTTGAACTGTTCTAAATACTTCAACGCATCGTCGATTTCATGTTTCCACTCCGGATATTTTTCAATAAACGCAGCTCTATCCATTTCTTTTGGACTAGAACAATTTACAAAATAATCTTCTTCCGCGAGTATTCGCCCAATTTTTACCAATTCATTTACCCATTGCTGAATTAACTCCTGATAGGATAAATCTATTCCCGCACTCATAAGCAGCGCCGAAAGTTTATATTTTGTTCCAGGTTCCACCCAAATACCTAATGTACGCATAAGAGAATACATATACTCTCTGCTGACTTCATCAAGGCAGTTTGCAAGTGTCAAATATTCCTGCACGTTATTTTCTGCAGTTACTTCTGCCACACCTTCTTTTAAATCAGCCCAAAGTCTATCCCATTTATACATCAAATCAGTATCCGGCACTTTATTGACATCAAAAAGACTTTCCGGGTACCCGTTTTCTGGAATAATATATCCTGCCAAGTATTTATTCCCCTGAACATCACCAACAGCTGCTGCTACCGATTTCTTAACACCAGGGTATTTATTCATCGCAGCTTCAATTTCTCCCAATTCAATCCTGTGTCCACGAATTTTTACCTGAAAATCTTTTCTTCCAAGAAATTCAATATTTCCATCAGCCCAATAACGCCCAAGATCTCCAGTCTTATACCAGCGATTTTTATTCCAATTAACGAAACTTTTATCTGTAATTTCGGAGTCCCCGATATATCCTTTTGCTACACCGGTACCTCCAATCCATAATTCTCCTGGTACCCATGTTGGGCAATCTCTTCCTTTTGAATCCACTACTCTGTAATACTGATTTTTCAACGGTTTTCCATATGGTATAGAACTCCATTCCTCTGGTACTGGCAATTCTACATCAAAAAAATTGGACCAAATTGAAGCTTCCGTGGCTCCACCCATAGATAAAAGATGAGAATTTTTTGCAACGTGATTTAATCTTTCTGGAATATCCATGCCAATCCAGTCACCAGAAAGCATAGCCAATCTTAATGAAGGAATTTCTTTTCCCTTTCCTTCCGCTACGATTAACAGCATATTCAATAAAGTCGGAACAGAATTCCACAATGTCACACTATGGCGCTCAGCAATATCCAACCATACTTCTGCATCTCTACTATTACTGTCTTTAATTAAAATCAATGTACCACCCGCACTCAAGATTCCAAAAATGTCATATACTGATAAGTCAAAATCATAGGATGAAACAGCAATGATTTTATCGTCAGCAGATACCCTGTACTGTTTATTAATTGTCTCAATTGTATTGACAGCAGCAAAGTGAGCAATTTCCACTCCTTTAGGTTCTCCTGTAGAGCCAGAAGTAAAAATTACATAAGCAGTATTACTATCCGGATAATTTTCAATAGTATTTAGCGGGTCATATGCATCTGCCTCCATAACATCCAACACCGTAACAGTTTCTGGCCACTCCAGTTCCTTTTTCAGTCTTGTATCTGTAATAGCAAACTTTATATCTGACTTACTATAAATCCTTTCCCGTCTGCTCAAAGGCTGATTAACATTGATAGGTATATATCCAGCTCCTGCAGCCAAAATACCCAAAATAGAAATAATCTGATTTATACCTCTAGACAATGAGACAGCAAGTAAGTCCCCCGGCGCAACACCCTGCTCTTTTAAATAGGAAGAAACTCTTTTCGCTTTATTGGCTACCTCTTCATATGTATAGTTTCTACCGTCATTTTCATCAATAATCGCAATTTGATTTTTCTTTTTTACTGCATTAACAAAGAAAGCAGAATGTAATAGTTGCCCATTGCCATAATATTCTGTAATATTATCTATTCCGCGCTCTTGGGCTAAATCTGGCAATAGTTCCACATATTTATTCCAATCTTTAACGGATACCAACTCATTTAACATGGCCACAAATGCTGCAAACATCTTATCTAACATTCCGTCCGGGAAAAGTTCATCTACAGCATCCCACGAAAGGTTCAGACCATTATTTATTTCAAAAATCTGAAAATCAATCCATACCTGCGGTGTTTGAGAAACCATATAGTTCAGGCTGCCAAAAGTTTTCTCAAATTTGTCGTCAACAAATGGAGTACCATAATTACATGAAAATACAACCGGTGCAATACATTTTTCTCCGGGATGAAGTTTTGATAATTCTCTTACTACCTGTACCCCTGAATACTCTGAATTATCAACAGACTCCCGGAACTGGTTCTGCACCTTTTGCAACTGTTCATAAAATGTACAGTTTTCCTTACAATCAGCATGGAACAGTAAAACATTGGTAAAATCAGCAATCACGTTATCAATATTTTCAATTTCCGTGTTTCTGTCAAACAACGGCATGTTAATAAGGAAAGACTGATTTGTACTCCATCTATCAAGCACCGCTGCATACAATGTCAATAACACCATTGCCGGTGTTGTACAATATTGCGCTGCTAAAGATTTTAACTTTTCCCATTTTTTATGCTCCAACAGATATTTTCTTCTGCTAAACTTAGGAGCAGCAATCGTTTCCGGTTGTGTTCTTAACGTCAAAGCTGGTCCTAAAGGTAATGATTCTATTTCACTTTTCCAATATTTTTCAGCTTTACGATAATCATTTATTTTATTGTTTTTTTCATTTTCCAGGTAAATACCAAAATCCCAATTTTCAGGTATTGCTGGTCTGTATTCTGAATTGTAGATCGCGGCTAAATCCCTAAAAATAATCTGTAAGCTTTGCATATCGGCTACAAGCAGATCAATGTCAAAATGCATTCTTAATTTGTCCTCTGGAAGAAGGCTGATTCCCAATTCAGCTACTTGTCCATTAGCAATATCCAGCTTCCGATGAGAAAGTTTTTCCCGAACGGCCAACAAATCATGTTCAAAATCATCTGATTTTCTAAAATCATAGATTTGTAATTTTGCCGAATATGGTTTTTCCATAATCTCCTGCGTACCATTGTTATTGAACTTCGCCCTTAACATAGGATGCCGCGCCTGCAGTTCTTCCCATGCTTCCTGTAGTCTCTCCAAATTTACCGTGTCTGGATCAAACTCAAAATACGCATGACAAGCATTTCCCCCAAGAACCTGGCCTTCTTTCCGTCCAACCCAGTATGCATATTGAACATCTGTCAAAGGGAACTGTTTAGGACTATTATTGGATGTTTCCAATGGTGGAACAGATTTTCTTTTCACATTTATATCTGCGTTATCCCACCAATGTTTTACATAAGGGTCCGAAATCATTTTTGCAAACGAAATCTTATACCCATGCTTTCTGAGTGCATTTGAAATTCTCATCATCTGCAGAGATGTTACTCCCGCTTCAAGCAGATTTTTTTCCATAAAATCTTCATTCATTTGTTCCTGCAAAAACTCATTTACAATTGAACTAAATTTGGAGTAATCCTCCTGAGTTTTTACATGAGTTGCTTCATTGTTCATCATTGTATCTCCTCTATTTATTTGCCATTGTAAGTAGCATTCTTTTATTTATCTTCCCGGTTGCAGTATGGGGAAACTCATCTAAAAGAATCATCTGATCCGGTACTTTATATTGAGCAACTCCTTTTTTGCTCAAATGTTCCCTCAGTTCTTCCGGTTTCACATTACCCTTAGCCATTCTTAAAAATGCACAGCTTCTTTCACCCAATATAGTGTCAGGTATCCCCATTACTACCACTTCCATAATTTTCTCGTGTTCAGCCAAATAGCTCTCGATTTCCGAAGGCATTATTTTTTCACCCATCCGATTGATTTGGTCACTCTTTCTGCCTGTGATTTTTATATATCCATCAGCAGTAATGTATCCCAAGTCTCCAGTATGATAGAATCCATCCGCATTAAAGCATTCAGAACTATCCATTTCATAATAGCCAGAGAATAAATATGGTCCTTTAACAAGAATTTCCCCCTCGATTCCATAGGGTTGTTCTTTTCCATCATCATCTACAATAATCACTTGATCCTCATCTGACATAGGCTTGCCTTGATAGTTAATACGTTCATAAACGGAATCTTTCCATGTGCTTAAACTCAAAAATCCCTCTGACATCCCATATCCCTGAATAATATCGCAGTTCATTGAATCCATTATTTTGCGAGCGTCTGTCTCTTCAAGCTTTGCCCCACCCAACATACAATATTTAAGCGAAGAAAAATCATAAGAATCATCCCATTCCAAATCTTCCACCCACATTTTGGCTACCGAAGGGACTAAGCTGACCACGTTTACTTGTTCTTCCTCGATAAGCGAGAAGGCTGTTTCACAACTACTGTCAGAACACATAACAACCTTACCACCGCAGAATAATGTTCCCATAATGCCCGGACTAAACAACGTTAATTTATGCTCTACTGGCATAACTGCCATATAGATAGTCTCTCTATTAAACCGGCACGTTTTACCAGCTTCGCTTGCATGATAAGCAAAAGCATAATGTGTAACAGGAATCAGTTTGGGTATATTAGTAGTTCCACCTGACAGTAAAATCAAACCAATATCTTCCGCTTTGGGTTGTTCAATTTCTACTGCACTGTTATTTGATTGCTCCATCATTTTATTGATGTCGCTTGTTCCCAAAACATATTTGATGCTTGGATTCATTATCTGCAATTTTCTTCCCGTTTCAGCATAAATAAAACCCATATATTCATCCGGTCTGATATACATAACTGGGTTTGCTTTTTTGGCTATTATATCCAAATCGTTCACTCTGAGTCCTGGAACTGCCAGAATAGGAATTACACCCATTGACATTAACGCAAAACACACAATAACAAACTCATTACAATTATCCAACTGCAGAATTACTTTATCGCTTTTTCGCAATCCCATATCTGCAAACCCGATAGATAAGTTTTTTACGCTGGTATTAAGAGATTCATAGGAATAACTGCCTTTATTATCACACAGTGCTTCATGGCTTCCATATTGTTCAGCCCACATATTCAGCCATTCATACATACTCTTATAGACTTTTTTTCCATCCATTAATATTCTTTACACTTCCTTTCACACAACAACTAAAGAACATAAATAATTATCACTTAGTTGCTTTGTATAATAGTTATATCTGCTGTTATTTGTATAGTCATTTATAGTCCCTTGTTCTGAGACTTCAAAAGATTTTAGCGATCTACTCAAGCCATGTCCAAGAGCTTTTACAAAGGCTTCTTTTACCGTCCATATTTCATAAAATTTTTCCATACCTTTCGCCGCATCTGTTTGAGCACAAATCCGTTCACTTTCTGGTGGCAAAAAAAAATTTTTAGCGATCTGCGAATAATCATCTAAACTATTCATCCGTTCAATGTCTACACCAATCTTTTTCTCTTTTACAAAAGCAAGCGCAACCCTGTTCCCGGAATGAGAAATATTAAAAGATACATTAGATTGCGGCATATATAGTTTTCCATGTTTACTGTTCAATAATATAATATCGTCTGGCTCTCTCGCTAAATACCGCGATAATAATATGCGCAGCATACTATGCCCTACTAGAAAGCGCTTCTGATCTGCCACATGCACATAATGTGACATTTTCGCTTTTTCATCTAATGTCAATATATCGAACAGACTTTTCATATGATATTCATCATAATTTCCAATATCTAGGAACCATACATGGATTTCACTGTCTTTAATCGCTATTCTGTCTGATATGTAACCATCATCAAAATAGCTTAACAACAAATTATCATCAAAAACCCGTTCTGATTTAAACATACCGCGAGACAATGTCCTTAATATAGGCCAATACTTCCTTTTCTGATGTTTTAATAAAAAAGTGTTCTCCATGAAATACTTTTTTATTAAAAGACGTATTTGTATATTCACTCCATGCCTCTACCGTATCTATTTCAGAATCCTGGTCCTGATCTCCATATAGAGCAGTTATCGGAAAATCAAATTTCTCATACTTTGTAAAGCAATACGTCTCGTCCAAAATAAAATCAGCTCTAAAAATCGGCAAAAATAAATTCAACAAATCTCTGTTTTCAAGAAATTCCTTACTCATTCCTGAGTATCTCTTCATCGCCTCAATGAAATCAACATCCTGTAAATGATGTAATGGCTCCGGTTCGGGAATATGTGGCGCTCTGCTGCCCGAAACAATCAAATGACATGGCGCATTGTCTTGCTTTTCTCTCAGTTCATTACACACTTCGTAAGATATTTTTGCCCCTAAGCTATGTCCAAATACCAGATATGGTGTATCCAAATACGGATGTATTGCACTTACAATTTTGTCAGTAAGCTTACACATATCAGTCAATGCTTTTTCAGTAATACGGTTTTCTCTCCCAGGAATTTGTATCGGATATACCCCAACATAATTTGGTAAATACGTTCCCCAATTTCTATATGCTGAAGCTCCGCCTCCTGCATATGGGAAGCAAAAAATCCTTATTTTATCATTAGA
Organism: Blautia sp. SF-50; assembly: GCF_900101315.1. Lineage (NCBI taxonomy): Bacteria > Bacillati > Bacillota > Clostridia > Lachnospirales > Lachnospiraceae > Blautia > Blautia sp. SF-50. The sequence continues at coordinate 3,233 of NZ_FMUW01000029.1, read as the reverse complement.
ATTAGGTTCTTTTAAAAAAAATGATTGTGTTCGTTCCATCATTATTGATCTCCTTGTCATCATACAGCACATGCGGTTACTTTTTTTCTCTTTACCACTGATTTAGCAGGCATTCCCGCTTCTGTAGTACCAGCAGGTACAGAATTAACACTACGGCATTTGATGCAACCTTGCAATTATCTCCAATATAAATAGGACCCAAAACCTGTGCGCTGGCTCCAACCATAACATTCTTTCCCAACGTCGGATGCCGTTTCCCTATATCCTTTCCTGTTCCACCTAATGTGACACATTGATAGATCAGGCAATTATCGCCCACTTCAGCAGTTTCTCCAATTACTACGCCGGCTCCATGATCAATAAAAATGCCATGTCCTAAAATAGCTCCTGAATGGATTTCAATCAATGTTCTCTTTCGTGAGTGCTGAGAAATCCATCTTGCCAAGAAAAAGTGTTTTCTTATATATAACCAGTGTGCAATCCGATAAGTAATCAGCGCATGACCCCCCTGATATAAAAATAGTATTTCCGCATAGCTTTTCGCTGCAGGGTCCATCTTTTTTGCAGTTTTTACATCTAAAATAATTTCATCTATAAGAATATTCCACCCCACAATCTACCCTTTTAGCAATCAGAATTCTTTACCGTTTTTCTGAGATTCCATGTCTATTCGCATATCCAGTTAGTATAAGTGTCAACGCACCATCCCCGGTTATATTGCAGGCAGTACCAAAACTATCCTGTAGTGCAAAAACGGTAAGAATTAATGCTGTACCAGTTTCGTTAAATCCTAAAATCCCAGTAATTAATCCTAAAGATGCCATTACAGTTCCCCCCGGAACTCCCGGAGCGCCTATTGCAAAAATCCCCAGCAGGATGCAGAAAAGTACCATCATTTTCATATCCGGAATATCTCCGTACAATATTTTAGACACCACCATTACAAAAAATGTTTCCGTTAAAACCGAACCACATAAATGTATATTGGCAAACAGCGGAATACCAAAATCAATCATATCATTTCTTAAAACCTTTGATTTTCTTGCGCATCTCAAAGCAACGGCAAGAGTAGCGGCTGATGACATGGTTCCAACAGCCGTAATATAAGCAGCGCCGTAATGTTTAAGAACTTCCAATGGATTTCTTCCAGCATAAGCGCCGGCAATCAGGTAAAGCATTGCCAGCCATATATAGTGGCCTACCATAACGATCACAACAACCTGAATGAATACTGGCAACTGTTTTGTAATTGTTCCCTCATAAGCCAATGTACAAAATGTTGTAGCAATGAAAACTGGTAAAACGGGAATAACCGTATTTGTTACTATTTTCAAAACAATTTCCTGAAATTCATCCAACAAGTTTATAACCGTTACTGCCCTTGTCCACGTTGCCGCCAGACCAACCAATAAGGAAAAAACAAGTGCACTCATTACCCCCATAATTTGAGGAATATCCAATTTAAATACTACTTCTGGTAAGACTTTCAAATCTCCCACGCTAGATGCTATTGATAAATATGGAATAATAACATTTCCTGTCAATACGGAAAAAACTGCTGCGCCCAGTGAAGACACATACGCAATAACCAATGCCACTGCTAACATTTTTGATGCATTATTTCCCAGTTTAGGAATTGAAGGGGCAATAAAGCCGATTACAATCAAAGGTACACAGAAATTTATATACTGACCTAAGATATATTTAACGGTTACGATAATGTTCATCAAGCCTTCTCCGGCCAAAAGTCCCACAATAATTCCGATACATACGCCAAGCAATAGCTTGAAAGGTAAACTCTTTGTTATTCGTTTCATCTTGATCTCCTTTTTTGTTTTTAGAATAATTATGTCGCCGATTAGCCAAAAATCATCAATATATATCCTATACATTGCGATTTTTGTATTGATTTTTGATTACTATTACAATCTTTACTGCATAAGTTTCCCCCTTTATACATAAAAATTTCTTGATATCGAATGAACGACTGTATTCTATCATCAAATGTCTACTTTTTTTGCAACTCGGTAAAAAAACCAAACTGCTCGTTAAAAATCCATTTTTCCGTTTGTAAAATGATTTTTTCGCATTATTTGCTTATTTACAGTAAAAAAATGAATTTTAGCGAGTTCGCCCACATTTTTATGGACTTTAATTTTTTAAATAAATTCTATGGTAACATCGGATTTGAAATTTTGTGTATATAATTTTAGAACAAAGGAATCACCAAAAATGAGAATTGCAATTTACGACAATAGCCTTTATATTAACAAACAATTAGTATACCTTCTGAAAAAATACGAAGAGATTAAAAAGATATGTTTTTCTATAAATTCTTTTCATGGAAACGAAGTCATATTATCGAATAAACCTAATACGGATATTGCCTTTTTATGCGTTTGCGATTCTGTCAAGACAGAAATCATCCGCAAATTTTGCCTAGAAAATTCGGAAAGCAAAATTATAATAGTTGCAAATATACCTGATTACAGATATGCATTTCAATTTCATGCATTTGATTTTATACCACTGCCGATCCGTGAACAAAACATTTTTCACACTTTGGATGATGCTTTATACTATATTGCAAATTCCTCCGCAGAAAACACTTTTTCTCTTCGCACAGATACAGGAATACTAAATGTCAAGCCAAGCCAAATTCATTATTTTGAACACAATTCCCGTAAAGTAATAATCTCTACGGATCAAGGCGAATACCTGGGCAACTATACGCTAAAAGAATTGTCTTCTAAGTTTCGGCCTTATTTTTTTGATTCACCACATAAGAGTTACCTTGTAAACTTAAATCATATCCGATATATAAAAGGTTTTGACATATATTTAGATTCTGGCACAATACTTCCTCTGGCACAAAAAAAAGCTGTATATTTCAAATCATTGTTTCAGCAATTTCAAGAAAAGAGATTAGAAATCAATCGAGTAGGAGGGAGTGATTAGCTCCCGTCCTCTCACACCACCGTGCGTACCGTTCGGTACACGGCGGTTTCAATAGTTGATGTGCACAGACTGATAGGCTGTGGCTAAATCATAAAAGCCACCGTTTATCAGTCTTTCTTTTGTCATGGCTTTCTTAACTGTTGTCAAATTCGCACAATACCAGTGTCCTCTTCGGCAGTTTGCCGCCATGTTCGCATAGTATTCGTGTACTCCCATCTTTATCAGATTTCTTTTCTTTGTTCTTGGAAGTTTCCACTGTTTCCATATACACATGC
>NZ_FMUW01000026.1:0-39964 GCF_900101315.1 Blautia sp. SF-50 | reverse complement strand
AATGCATATATCTTAATCCACCAAGCCAAGGTGGTACGGATGAATATGCAAACCTCAGAATCGTACACAAAGATATAAAGAGCCTTATCTATTCTAATGACGTGAAAATCATCAAGTCCCTCATCGATTTATTCGATTGTAGGGCACCTGCCAAGATTGCAAAGCTCAACAAATGGAGAGCTAAAGCAGGATTGGAAGCAATTAACCTTATAACAATTAACCAGACTTTGAAGTAACTGTATTAGCAATAAAGACTTATCCCATGGAACGCCGTGTGCAATGAAAGTTGCTTGCACGGTGTGGCTCGGGGCGAAAGGCGTGAAAGCGTCTGACCTATCGAGATTTCTGCTCAAAGAAGAACAGACAGCAGCTTATTCCGTAGAAATATGGAAGAGATTCAGAAAATGGGGAGGCGTACCGACTGGAATCACACAGAATATCAAAGATCTTCTTGCCAGCAGGGAAATTGAAAATATCTTTGAGAACAGTGATTTTATCCTGATGCTGAACCAGGCGGCAGGTGACAGACAGATCCTTGCAAAACAGTTGAATATTTCCCCATATCAGTTGTCTTATGTGACGAATTCCGGGGAAGGAGAAGGACTTCTTTTCTATGGAACAACAATTATTCCATTTAAGGACAAGTTCGATAAGACCTTGAAGCTGTACAGTTTGATGACTACAAAACCGGAAGAAGTTGAAAAACGAGAGAAAGAAATGGAGGCGGAAAAACATGAAGGAAATCGATAAGATCCGAATCAGGCAGTGGAACCAGGATAATCCTTACATTCAGATGAAAAATCTGGAAAATGCGCAGCCTGGATACCGTGTTCATACAGTTAATGACGATCATCATCTGTATGAGCTTCCGCTGGAAACACAGAATATTATCCTTGACTGGGTATTCTGGAATTTCTATCCGGCACAAAAGATCTACCCACATCTTACCAGTGATGATCTGAAAGAAGTTTTGTATAAACGAACCCAGATCCATCTGTACAATAACCAGTTCAAGGAAGCCATGCTGATCAATGGATTCTGGCCAAGAGATCCGAGTGAGCTGAACTGGGTATTTCATATTCAGGCAAGCTCTCCGGCAATCAGGACACAGGCAGATGGTTATCCTGGTATCCCGATTATAGGACGCCAGGAACTGAATGAGTACAGAAAGAAAAGTTGTGCCAGGAGGTGATGACCTATAGCTGGAAAAGAATTTAAAGGCAAAGATAAAAAGGTCGCAAAGATGACCAGAGATGGTCTGACAGAAGAAAATCTCCATGATGGTAGTGTAAAAGATATCAGTCACAGGAGCCGTGGGCGACCGGAAACTAAAGAAGAATTTGTTCCTGAACGGGAACGGAAAAAGGCTGAGAATGAAGATTCAAAATCGGGAAAAGGTAAACGACTGCAGATGGAAAAAATCCGGAAATCTTCTGTCCGGCAGGAAGCTGTTGAGAATACAGTTGAAGTTACACCGGAAGAAAAAGTATCCGGATATCGAAAGAAACTGCATCGCCATGAAAAAATCCCGGATGATGATAACAATCTGAACAGCCAAAAGAAATCCATTCGGAAGAAACAGCTGCAAAAACAGATGACCAAAGAACAGGCAAAAGCCGGAAGATTATCCTTTGATGATGAAGGAAATCAGATGGTGAAAGGTGCTGGCATGAAACCGGGAGGGACAGCCGGGAAATACATTGCCACACAAGCTGTTATATCTGGTATGAAAGCAGTCTCTTCCGAAGAGGAAGAAACAGATGAAAATGCAGGTGTGGAAAGTGCCAGACTTGCAGAGCGTGAAACAGAAGCTGCGTTACGTGGTCTGCGTCATGCTCAGATTCGAAGCAAACGAACGGATGTGAAAACCCATCGCAGAGGTTATCGTGAGGCTGCCGTAGAAAAGAAACTGAAATTTGGTTCTGCAGAAAGTATGGAAGGAGTCAAGAATGCAGAAACGGTAAAGAAAGCCGAACAAAAGAGACATTTCTATAACCGCTTCTTTCAGAAAAAACGATATAAGGATGCATACCGGGCAGCCAGAGCCGGAAAATCCGCTGGCAGTCTAGGTGGAGCAACAACCATTGCCGGTGTCGAGAACATGACGGTAAAAGCAAAGATTGCCTTGAAAGAGATCATAAAGCGTAATCGTGCCATGTTCGCAGGCATCGGTATTTTTGCGCTTCTTTTTCTTGTCATAGCGGTATCTCTGGGAAGCTGCAGTGCTTCTATCGAGGGTGCTGGATCTGTGATCGGTATTACAACGTATCCAAGTTCAGACGAGGATATTTATGCTGCTGAAAATCAATATGCTGCTTTGGAAAGTGCCTTGAATCAGCAGATCAATGAGATGGAACGAAGACATCCAAATTATGACGAGTATCAGTACAACATTGCTGAGATTGGTCATAATCCATACCATCTTATCTCGTATCTTACTGCAAAATATGGGGACTGGACGTACTCAGATGTTGAAAACGAGCTGCAATCTCTTTTTGAAGCACAATATCATCTGAATACAGAAGGTCGAACAGAAACGGTGACAGAAACTAGAAATGTTCGCGTTGGAGAATCATTGGGACAGGTAGTGACAAGCGGATATTGTAATTGTCGAATCTGTTGTGGTGTATGGTCCGGAGGTCCAACTGCCAGTGGGGCATATCCTACTGCAAACCATACCATTGCTGTAGATGCATCCAATCCATTTGTGCCGATTGGAACTAAGGTAGTAATGAATGGTGTGGAATACACGGTTGAGGATACCGGAGCCTTTGCACGATATGGTGTGCAGTTTGACGTTTACTATGATAACCATGCTGCCGCTTCTGCTCATGGACACCAGACCTGGGAAGCCTATATCGCAGATGACAATGGCAGTCAGGAAGTAACGGTTACCAGTACCAGCACTAAGAAGATTCTATATGTGACACTGACAAATGGAAGCTTTGATGCTGTGGCAAGAGCCAATCTGAATGCAGAGCAGCTGATCATTTACAATGCATTAAATACGACCTATGGAAACAGAAATTATCTGTGGGATGTAAACAATGTGACCAGTGGATCAGGCGGTAATGGAATGAGTTATGAGATTCCACCGGAAGCACTGCAGGATGAAGAATTTGCCCGGATGATCCGAGAAGCAGAAAAATATCTGGGAGTACCTTATGTATGGGGTGGCTACTCTCCATCTGGATTTGACTGCTCAGGTTTCGTATCCTATGTCATTAATCACTGTGGTAATGGCTGGAACTATGGACGATTGACCGCGGAAGGATTAAGAGGTGCATGTACTTATGTATCACCGGGAGAAGCAAAACCAGGAGATTTGATCTTCTTCCAGGGAACGTATAACACATCTGGTGCAAGCCATGTGGGTATCTATGTCGGTAACAATATGATGATCCATTGCGGGGATCCGATCCATTACTCAAATATCAGCACATCCTACTGGCAGCAACATTTCATGTGCTTTGGAAGACTGCCATAAAGGGGTGAACGAAGGGAGGTGAAAGTTTGAATAAAAAGATAAAAAAATATCTGGATGAGATTGCCAAGACAGAGAAAAAGATCGCGGATCTGCAGCAATATCTTAGGGGTGTCCAGGCTGCATTAAAGCAGGAAGAGGACAATGAGATGATCAGGTGCATCCGTGGTATGAAGATGGATAATAATCAGTTATATGATCTTTTGGATGGTATCCAGAGTGGAAAAGTTAAATTTCAGGTAAGCAGGGAGTCTGACGATGAAGGTTCAGGCTCCTTTGTATTCACAGAAGAAAATAAGGAGGAATATCAGAATGGTGAAATGGAAGAAAATGAATAAGAAAATGGCAGGACTGCTGTTGGGAGTCATGATGCTTTTTACAGCATCAACCACAGCATTTGCCTATGTGGATGAATCGGCAGAGGCATCCAAAGTAGAGACAACTCAGACGGAACAGTCAACAGACAAAGAAGAGAAAAAGGACGAGGCGACAAACACAAACGAGGTGCTGCCGGAAGATGGAACAGACAAGGGAACTGCATTTACGACACCTGGCAATGGTGAAGTCAAGGATGACATTACCGATGATTCCACAAAGGAATTTCTTACGGTTACAACGAAGAATAACAACACTTTCTATATCGTGATCGACCGTAGTGCCACATCACAGAATGTCTATATGTTATCCCAGATTGATGAGAATGATCTGTCCGAATTTCTGGATAAAGACAGCACTGCTACTGTCGTAACACCACAGCCAGATAAATCAAAGGTAGTGCTGGATGAAACAAATAATGAGGATGTAGACAAGGAAGCTACCATTGATCCGGAGAAAACAGCATCTGCAAAAACCAATATGGGTGCAATGGCAACAATCCTGATTTTGGCTCTCGGCGGTGTGGCAGCTTACTACTACTTCAAGATCTATAAACCTAAAAAAGAGGAAGATGAGGATGATCAGCCGGAAGGTTTGGAAACAGGTGGACTGGAAGAAGTTCCGGATGAGGAAGAGTCTGAAGACGAAGATTTTGAAGAAAATGAAAAATAAATAAACTTTTTTAGCGGAGGGGGCTGTAAAACATGCTCTCTCCGTTTCGTTATATGAAGGAGGTAATACATCATGTATTTAGTAATTGCAGAAAAACCAAGTGTATCAAGAGCAATCGCAGAAGTGATTGGAGCACAGGAACGAGAAGACGGATATTTACAAGGAACCGACTGTATGGTCAGCTGGTGCTTCGGACATCTGGCCGAATATGTTTCACCGGATGCTTACGATGAGAAATTTAACCAGTGGAGATATGAAGATCTCCCGATCATCCCGAAAGACTGGAAAGTTACAGTCTCAGAAGATAAGAAAGATCAGTTCTATATCTTAAAAAGACTGCTCAACAGTCCGGAAATTGAATACGTCGTAAATGCCTGTGATGCCGGACGTGAAGGAGAATTAATCTTCAAACATGTCTATGACTTATCCGGAAGTAAAAAGCCGGTGAAACGATTATGGATCAGTTCTCTGGAAGATTCCGCAATCCTTGATGGAATGCAGCATCTGAGATCCGCAGAGGAATACCGACATCTGGCCGAAGCTGCTGTATGCCGTTCTCAGGCTGACTGGTTGGTCGGAATGAATGCAACCAGAGCTTACACCACAAAGTACTTCAAAAAGCTGACCGTTGGAAGGGTTCAGACACCGACACTTGCCATGTTGGTGGAACGTGCCGGACAGATCAGCAATTTCCAGAAAGAAAAGTATTTCAATGTAGAACTGGATTGTGACGGAATTCCGGCAGTAAAGCCAAAAATCTTTGATCCGGATGAGGCGGAACAGTTAAGAAGCAGATGCCATGGAAATGAAGCTATTGTCACTTCAGTAAAAGAAACGGAAAAGAAAGTAAAAGCACCAAAGCTTTATGACCTGACCACACTGCAGAGAGAAGCAAACCGTATCTATGGAATGACAGCCAAACAGACACTGGATACCGCTCAGAGCCTGTACGAAAAGAAACTGATCACTTATCCAAGAACAGACAGCCAGTATCTGACAGAAGATATGGAACAGACCGCAAGAAATGTGGTTCGTCAGATTTATGAGAAATATCAGCTGACAGGTCCGTTTGATCAGCCGGAGCAGCCAGATGTGAAGAAAGTCATGAATAACAGCAAAGTGACAGATCACCATGCAATCATCCCAACGATGGAGCTTGCATCCAGCCATCTGGATGAACTGAAATCCTGGGAAGAAAAGATTCTGTTCCTGATTGCAGTCCATACGGTCATGGCAATGAGTAAGGATCACATTTACCAGGAAACAGAGATTGAAGTGGAATGCCAGGGAGAAATCTTCAAAGCAAAAGGAAGAACTGTGTTGCAGGATGGATGGAAACTCTTTGAAAACTGCTTCAAGAATAAGGATCGCATGGCAATCGTAGATCCGGATCAGGAAATGAAAGAGAGGATGCCGAAAGTAACCCAGGGACAGACTTTCTATGCTGTAGCTGCAGAAAAGACAGAACATTTTACATCGCCACCAAAACCATACAGTGAAGATACTCTCCTTGCAGCAATGGAAACTGCTGGAAATAAGGAATTCGATGAAGACACAGAAAAGAAAGGATTAGGAACTCCGGCAACAAGAGCTGGTATCATCGAAAAACTGATCTATTCCCAGTATGCCACCCGAAAAGGGAAACAGATCCTTCCAACAGATGATGGAAAAGTCCTTGTGGAGATCCTGCCAGACTTTCTGAAATCTGCAAGTATGACTGCAGAATGGGAAAATCAGCTGCTCTTGATGGAGCATGGAGAGATTGCACCGGAACAGTTTATGACCGGGATCAAAAACATGCTGACCATGATGCTGAATGGATGCGATGCGATTTCCGAAGAAGAAACAAGAAGATTTCAGACCAGAGAAAGCATTGGAACATGTCCGGTATGTGGAAGCCTGGTATATGAAAGCAAAACCAACTTCTATTGTAGCAACCACGATTGTCACTTTGCTCTCTGGAAAGATAACCGCTATCTGCAGAGCATGGAAAAAACCATGGATAAAAAGATGGCTGCAGAACTTCTGAAAAGTGGATGTGTGCATGTAAAAGACCTGTATTCCAGAAAGAAGAATATGTACTTTGAGGCAGATCTTCATATGGATGCAGATGAAACCGGAAGGGTGAATTTTTCTTTATCCTTTCCCAAAAAGAAACCAAAAAACAAAAGCAAAAAGAAATAAGAAAACAGATTAGAGGAGGAAACGAAGAATGAATTTTAATGAATTTGTAAATGAAGTAAAGGACAATATCAAACTCTTTTTACCAAGGGATTATGAGAATGCAGAAGTATCAACGATGGAGTGTCATAAACTGAACCGTGCCTATACGGGACTGATGGTGAGAAAAGAAGGTGAGATGCTTACCCCGACGATCAATCTTAACCAGCTGTATGAAGCATATAAAGCACAGCCTGGCGTAACAATGGAAACTGTATGCAGAAAGATTGCAGATATAGTTATTGAGGCACCGATACAGGTTGATCTGAAAGCTATTTTAAACTATGAAGATGTGAAGGACAAGCTGTTTATCCGTGTGTCATCAGCCGAAGCAAATAAGGAAGTCCTCGAAATTGTGCCACACCAGCTAAAGGAAGATCTTGCAATTACCTATCATGTGGCAGTAGGCAAGAATCAGGATGGATTAAGTTCCATGCTGATTACAAATGAAATGATGAAGGAATATGGAGTGACACAGGAGCAGATTCATGAAGACGCTATGAAAAGTTCACCGCGTGTCATGGCCCCAGAGGTATCAAGTATAGGTGTACTGATAGATGAAATATATCAGAAAAATATTCTCATGCTGACACCAGATGAACGTGAAATGCTGCTAGAAACATTGCAGGAGTCAAGCGAGATGCCGACATTCTTTGTTGTTACAAATACAGAAAGAATTGATGGAGCCGGTGTGATCTTTTATCCGGAATTCATGGATAACATGGGGGAACTTCTGGGAAATGATTTCTTCATTTTGCCATCATCCATCCATCAAATGCTGATCTTGCCGGATGACGGGCAAGTGGATGCGGAAATGTTAAGAGATATGGTAAAAGAAGTTAATGCCACTCAGGTAGCACCAGCAGAACGCCTTACCAATGATGTATATCACTTTGACACAAAGGATCACGTCTTTGAAAAGGCAGACAGGTTCACAGAACGTCAGAAAGAAAAAGAAGCGCAGGTTGCAAAAACAGAGAAAGTTGGAAAAGAACAGCCGGATCAGAAACCGAAAACAAAGAAGCACGATATGGAACTCTAATAAAAAATAATCATCTCGTCAACTAATAAAAAGCCCTGCGGCATAAACACAATGTCGTAGGGCGTTTTTGGAAAGGAGTATTATGACAGAACAAAATAAAACTACTACTATTCCACTGCCGGTCCAGGGAAAAGATATGGACAGCATTATGCAGTCACTGGAATCCGGTGTGGAAGAACTTTTTACAAGTAACCGCTATCAGGAATTTCTTAAAACCATGGCAAAGTTTCACAATTATTCTTTTAATAATACAATGCTAATCGCCATGCAGCGACCGGATGCTACGCTTGTTACCAGTTACAAAAACTGGCAGTCCATGGGTAGACAGGTCATGAAAGGGGAAAAAGGAATTACAATCATTGCACCGGCACCATATAAGAAAATGAAGGAAAAAGAGGTTCTGGATGAAAATCAGCGACCAATCATGGGAACTGATGGAAAACCTAAGACTGAACAGGTGGAAGTTACAGTTCCGCATTTTAAAGCAGTTACCGTCTTTGATATTGCTCAGACATCCGGGGAACCAATCCAGACACTGGCACCGGAATTACTGACTGCAGCTGTACAGGATTTTGATTCTTTCATGCAGGCTATTCAGAAAATATCCCCAGTGCCGATTCGATTCGATGAGATCGATGGCAATGCCAATGGATATTATCACAATGCAGACAAGGAAATCGTGATCAAAAAAGGGCTCAGTGAAAGTCAGACCTTAAAGACTGCTATTCATGAAACAGCCCATGCTAAACTGCATGACAAGGAAATCATGGAAAGCTTGGGTGTAGAAAAAGACCGTCTGACAAAAGAGGTTGAAGCAGAATCCGTTGCTTACTGTGTGTGTTCTTCCTTTGGTTTGGATACATCGGATTACAGTTTTCCTTATATTGCAGGTTGGAGCAGCAGCCGGGAAATGAAGGAAATGAAAGCATCTATGGATGTGATCCGCAAGACAGCCGGTGAAATGATCGATCAGCTTACAGAAGAACTGGAAATCATTCTTGAAGAAAAACAGAAAACAGAATTACATGAAAAATACGGCATTCTGGTAGATGCACTGGAAGCAGCCGGATACCGCTATGATTATCGGGAAAGCGAACCGGGACATATTGTACTGGCACCGGATGGGACACATGAAATTGCCGGGTATTTGCAGTTTGAATCATGGGGAGATATCAAAGATTGGCTGGAAGATACGATTGCAGAAGGAACGGATATTTCGGAGAGAGTTGATCGGGCTTTGTATCCATTTAAGTTTGATTATACCCTAGAGGAAGAAATGTTCAGAGGTAATGGTGACCGCTATGCGATTTACCATGTGGATGAAGGCACACCGGGAAAACAACATTTATTTATGAATATGGCAATGGTCAAAGAAGATGGCATTACAATCGATGCAGCAAATTATAAATGTGTCTATTCTGGCAGATTACATGAAAATGAAAAGCTGGATGATTTGTATGCCGTATTCAACGATAATCCACCGGCAGATTATAAAGCACATTCTATGTCGGTCAATGATGTTATCATTACAAACCGTGGTGGGGATATGCAGGCATATTACGTGGATCGATTTGGATTTGCAGAACTTCCAGACTTTGCAGCACAAAGAGAAAAAATACTCGATATTGTCCCGGAAATAGAAAATGTGGATTATGAAAATGATCTTACATGTATCAGCTTTTATGCGGCTGAATGTGCTGAATTTCCTGTAATGGGTGAAGTACATTATGACCTGACATTACCAGAAGCCTTGGAAGCTTATGAGAAAATCCCATCAGAACGTATGCATGGACTGAAATGTGTTGGCTTTGATCTGAAAGACGGAAGTGATTATGAAGGAATGCAGAGTCTGATGATTGAAGGAAAAATACAGAAAGAATTTTTGAATTCGATTCCTGGATTTAGAGAAAATTCTTATGTGCAAAATGCAATCAGTCGTGTGGAAAAGTACTTGGAAGAAAGACATCCAAATGTGGAAAATCCACTGAAATTCAATAAGAAAGTGAATAACGAAAAAAATATAAGCGAAGAAAAAAACGAGAAGGAGCTGAATATACAGATGAAACCAATACCGAAAAAGAAAAGGGGGGAAATGAGCCTATGAGAAATGTAAACTTGGAAGAAAACGAACTGACTATTACTGCTATCTTCCAGCAGCACACAAAGGAAGAAACAATCCAAACACTGAAAGAAGCTTTGGAAGTTTTGGAACAGGAAGAAAGTGATCCTGAGAATGATGAAATGATTGAGATCATCAATTCTACAGTTGGAAAATTACAGCAGATCGAAGACAAATACTACTATTCTCTGGACCTGAATTATTATCTGAATAACTTGGAGGACGATGCCTATGAATCTTAATCAATTTGCAGTCTACCGAGTAGATCAGCAGACAGCAGGAAAAGCACTGTGGCATCTGCCATATCAAGAAGCAAGACAGCAGAATGTGTCGATTACTGTCGAAAATTACCGAGTAATCTCGATTCATGAAATGCAGGAAGAAGAAAAAGTCGCTGACATCTGGAAACGAATGAAAAAGCAATGCGAAGTCAGTGACGTACTTGTACTGAACAGGGATGGAGAAATCAACTGCTACTATGTAGATGAGAACTATCCACAGTATCTGGCCGGATTCATTCGTATCAATACATCGGGCGCACTGATCACTATGGAGACTGAGAATTATCAAATTGACGGAAAAAAAGGGAACTGGATTGCAACAGACACCATCATCATCGACGGGAAACAGTTTTATCTGATGGAGCATCAAGTATACCGGGATCAGGCTCAAGGTGTTATCCTGGATGCCTATGGGAAAATGGTTGTCGAGGAATGTAAGAAATTCGACGAAAAAACAAAACAAAAGATCCATAATTACATTCAACAGCAGGCACCGCTAAATTCAGTCGAACAGTTAAAACAAGATGGTCAAATCCGTCTGGAACATTACCAGAAGTTCTACCAGAACGGCACTTATGAACGGAGCAGAGAATCCGGTACCGAAGCTAATTATGATATGGTGGATGGTTTGGTGAATAATCAGAAGAGGAATCAGGAAAAGACCTTTGATGCTCGCAGCAACAAACAGACTTCCCGAAATGAACAGGATAATAAACCTAAGAAACGAAGATCTGTGATCAAGCGACTCCATCAGAAACAGATTGCTATTGCTCGCCGGTCCGGAAAGCCGATACCCCAATACCTGGATCAGGAAATGGAAAGAAAGCGGGGGTAGAATATGCGAAGGTTAAAGTGTGAAAAAGAAACGATTATTCTGACCAATGAAGATGACGGATTCTATGATGTGTATACCTTCAATCAGAGTTTGCAGAAACGGTTACGGACTTTTGCTGAGAAGTATCCGGATGATTGCTGGTTGAAAGGATCTGCGGAGGATGGAAGTGAAACGTATATGATCAGAAAAGGACGGTTGTCTTTAAAACTGGTACCACCATATAGCACTTCAAGAAAAATGCAGGCAAAGGATATCAGCAAGATGAAAGAACTATCATAGGATGCGATTTAAGAGAAAAATGTCATGTGTAGACATGGAAAAATGAAAGCAAAATACGTTAGTTGATAAAGTGTATAGGCTCAAAAGGGAAAGTGTCCTTTTGGGCCTTATTTTGTGTTATTCCTCAAAAATGGGAATTATAAAGATTTAATTTTTTATTATGGATGTATATTGCAAAAGCTTATTTTGCTATACTGACAATATCAACAGAAGCCGGAGAGAGGAGCTGATCGTGGTGTAAGATAAAATTCCCATCCTGATAGGTAACTGCATAGATAAAGTTATCTATCAGGATTTTTTGAGTTATAATATCATTTTTTAACAACATGTATTTGACAGATTTCCTCGTAGAAAGTATCATAAATATATGCAACAACTGAATATCGTGGACTGTCCAGCTATATTTTTTTTACTTGAATAGTCTTGTGCACAAGAGTATATAATCAATAAATAAATGTCTAATAAATCTTCTGGTCAACAGGTACAATATTGGTATCATAGACTAGAAGAGAGGTGTATATACTTGTGTGTGGAAGAGTATATTCCGTTAAGAATTGCGGAACTATGCCGGAAGCGAGGATATACAAAATATAGGTTAGCTCAGCTTACAGGAATAACGCAGACGGCTCTGGGAAATATGCTGAATCAGAAGAGTATGCCGACGATGGCTAATCTGGAAAAAATATGTGATGCATTTGAAATTACAATCGCACAATTTTTTTCAGATGATGAAAGCAGATTGGATCTGACAAAAGAGCAAAAAGAAATACTTGAGATTTGGGATGGCTTGGATGAGAAGGAAAGAGAAATTTTTATGACTTTTATCCGCAGCCTGAAGAAGTAATGGACAGTTCGACAAAGATGCGAGCTGTCTTTTTTATTTGAATCTATATAAAATATGCATTTTATACGCATGAAGAAATTGACAGAAAATTTCGGGGGGGGGTATAATTACACTGTATACTTATGCCACTTTTGAAAACACAACATCAGATGCTGGTACAACCAAAGTAGACAACAAAAGACGAATTTGACGAGGTGCTGAATGGCTTATACGGTAAAACAATTATTAGAATCGAAACAATTTCCTGATATGAGATTAGTGACATGTAAAGAAAATCTGAATCAGGAAATTAAAGGTATACGAATTATCGAAATAGAAGATATGGAAAGATATCTGACTGGAGGAGAGCTTCTTCTTACAAATATGAAAGTGTATTTCGGAGAAACGGACAGAGAGTTTCGGAAACATTTGAATGAACTGGAGAAGAAACAGGTCAGTGGATTTATTATAAAGCAGCATCCGGACATGGTACAGAAAGTCAATTATTATGATATTTTATTAAAGTTTTGTTCGGAACGTAATATTCCAGTGATAGAAATTTCGGAAGATGAGTATTATTGGGGTATTATAAAATATGTTATTCTGCAGATCTATGATGAAAATATCGCACGGTTGATTTATTTCAAATTGACACACGACAATATTTCTAACATGTTATTGGATGGAGAGGATTTTGAAGATCCAACTAAAAATATTTTGTTTCTATTGTCTTCCATGATTGATAATCCGGTAGCGTTATATTATAGTAACTTAACTTGCTGTGCGTCCACAACGCAGGATCTGTCTGATTTTGTATTTGAGAAAAATGTTGAGAAATATAAACCGGATATTGTTACCAGATTTGAATACAAAAAACAGAGAAAAGAGCATACGCAATATATTACAAAAATACATGTGTTAGGCCGAACAGAAATTTATTTGGTAGTCACGGAAGTGAATATGCCATTAACAATACTGGACTATATGGCATTGGAAAATGCTGTTATTACTTTACAGTATAGTTTTATGGAAACATATGCTAAAAATGAGATAGAAAAAAAATATCAACGAGATATTGAATATAGCTTGCTTAATGGTTTATTAACGGGCGATGAATTGAGTAAAGCTGCAAGAATGCTAAAATTGAAAGATACAGCTCAATATTGTGTGGTAAGTTTTCATACGATTTCAAGCAATAGCGAAGATTATTATACAAAAGAAGAATTAGAAGAAATCGGAGTGATAGAAGGCGAGATTCAGAGATTACTTCCGGATGAACATATTTACCAGAATCTGAATCAGATTGTGTGTATTCATGAAATTAAGCATGGGGAAACACAAGCAGGGTTCCGGGAAGAAATGGAAAAATTATATCAGACAGTACAGAAGCAGATTTTTCACAGAAATAAGACAACGGATTTTCAGATTGGCATTGGAAGTATTGTTAATGGATATGGAGATTTGAAAAAATCTTTTAAGGATTCAAAGAAAATCATAGACTATATGGATATGCTCAGATATCTCTATGGTGATAAGAATATATCGGTAGCCGATTTTTCTAAGCTCGGTTTTTTCCAGATTTTTGAAAAAATCGAAAATCGTGATGAACTGATGGAATATGTGCCAGAGTCACTTGTGAAATTATATTGGTATGATAAAGAACATGATGGAGAACTGATTGAAACGTTGCAGGCGTATCTGGACTGTGATAAGAGTGCGAATAAAGCAGCTGAAAAACTCTATGTAAATTATCGTACTCTTTCAGGGCGATTGAAAAAAATAAAAGATATTTCCGGCATTGATTTCAAGAATTCTGCTGAGATGCTGGCTGTTAGAAATGGAATCGTTTTATTCAAAATGGCAGAAACACTGTAATTCAAAGAGAAACTATATCTCTATGGTATGGTTTCTTTTTTTTTTGCGAAAACCGATAACTACAAATTTTTTGTAGCAAAACGTGAAAATATATTCCTATTCTCTGTATTATTTTTGCAAAAAACAAGTGCTATACTTTAACCAGTACATAAAAGGATACCTTGATTATCTAAGTTGATATGAAGCAGGAATGAAACATGAAAAAGAAACAGGTTGAGAAAGAACAGAATAATGAGAAACAGCTTCCCAGACAGGAAACGACACTGGGAGAAGATATCTTTCAGCTGTTATTGAAGATTGTTCTTATCATTTTGGCAGTCATCCTTGTTTTTACATTTATGTACGGGATGGCGAGAATCAATGACGTATCTATGAAACCAGCAATAAAAGATGGTGATCTGGTCATGTATTATCGACTGGACAAGCGTTTTGTGTCCGGTGATATTGCAGTATTTAAGAAAGATGGCAGAACAACCACAGGCAGGGTCGTAGCAGTCGCAGGTGATACCGTAGATATAACAAAAGACGGTTTGATGATTAACGGTGCTACGCAGATTTCACAGGATATTTATTTTGACACCACACAGTTTCAAAATGGAGTTGACTTCCCAATCACCGTTGGAGAAGGTCAGATATTTGTACTGGGTGATAACAGACCGGAGGCGTCAGACAGCAGAATCTATGGCTGTATCAATGTAAAAGATGTCAAAGGAAAAGCGATTGCGGTTATTCGGACCAGAGGACTCTAATCCCCTCCTCCGTTAATCAAATAGAAACAAACAATATTATTTACAAGGGAGGAAGCATTATGAGCATGAACAAAATGTTCAAAAAAGTGCTCGCAGTTGTTGCTGCTGGTGCCATGACGATGGGAATGGCAATGCCAACATTTGCGGCAGATGAGGGCAAGACAACGGAGGCATGGATTACTAAGACCTACAACACAGAGGTCGGAAAGGCTGAGAAGTTTAGCTTTACAGCAGAGCAGGTCAAGACAGGAACTGGTATAATTACAACAGATGCAGCGGTTACTATGCCGGAGTTATCATTTACCGATACTGAAACAGGAACAACTTCTAAGAGAGGTCAGATTACATTTCCAACATATCCAGAAGCAGGAAAGTATGAGTATACTGTAACAGAGACACAGACAGTAGATCCAGCAGTAGTTAACGGTGAGCATGAAAAAATGATCATGTCACAGGCTGAGTATACAATGGATGTATATGTTACAGATGGTGCAACTGGTACAGAAATTTCTAATATCATTGTAAATAAGACAAAAAATGATGCAGGTCAGACAGCAACTGGTAAAGTAGATATTGGAAATACAGGTACTAATGATTTCAAATTCACCAACACCTATGTACAGGAAGCAGGTACAGGCGAAAATCCGAAAAATCCAGATCCGACATATCCGGATAATGGATCTTTGAAGGTATCTAAAGCAGTTATTAATGCAAATGGTACAGCAACAACTCCTGACGATGAGTTCGCTTTCACAGCAACATTTGCATTCCCGACTGGAACAGATGCAAACACACTTGGCGGAATCAAGGCTGCTAATGGAGATACTGTTACATCTGTTGAGGGCGGAACATACACATTCAAGTTGAAAGCAAATGAAAACATGAAGTTCACTGGTGTTCCAGTAGGAACAACAATTACTGTAAAAGAGTCTGCAGCCAAAAACTACAAAGGTAGTGCAGAAATCATCATCAATGGTGCTAAACTGACTCCTGTTGCTGAAACATCATACAATACAGAACTCACAGCAGTAACGAACCAGAAGTTAGGTCAGAAACAGAATACCGTTGATGTAACCAATACATACAACGATGTACCTGTAACTGGTATCATCATGAACACTCTTCCATACGTTCTGATGATTGCACTTTGCGGTGTAGCACTGATTGCTTTTGTAGGATTCAAACGCAGAAGATTACAGAAATAATAAAATATAGCAACCAGGAAAGGGGATGTGTGCGGCGTTGCTCCGCCGCATCCCTTTTTGCTAATTTTGCGAGCAAATTGGTCAGATGAACCAGTTTTGATAAATATAAAAGAAACAGAAATGGTGAAAGGAACTTGTACATATGCTTCGGATGAAGAAAGTGCTGAAAGGAATTATCAGAGGATTAGACCATATTGTAAACTTCACAGCCTTATCGCTGATTCTTGCAGCCATGTTTCTCTCAGGTTATATGCTGTGGGACTCCCACCAGGTATACCAGACAGCAGATGCAAAGAACTATGAAGCATATATTCCGACAGAAAAGAATACAAAATCTTTTGAAGAATTGCAGAAAATCAATCCAGATGTGATTGGATGGATAAGAATCAATGATACCAACATCAATTACCCGCTGGTGCAGACAGATAATGATGAGACTTATATGAATACAGATGCGGAAGGAAACTATTCCCTGAGCGGAGCGATTTTTTTACATTGTGCAAATAAACCGGACTTTTCGGATTTTGACAATATTATATATGGTCACCATATGGAAAAACACATGATGTTTGGAGATATTGGTGAGTTTACGAAGGAACAGTATTTCAACGAACATCCATATGGAAATCTGTTCTTTGATGGTAAAAATCATGGAATCGAAATTTATGCATTGTTACAGGTAGATGCTTATAATGAGACGATTTTCAATGTGTGTCTGGACACACCAGAAGCGAAACAGGAGTATCTGCAGGAAATCGAGAACAATGTTTTATATAAAAGAGATATGAATATAACGGAAGATGATCATCTGGTTTTGCTGACCACCTGTACATCGGATATGACAAATGGAAGAAATATCCTGGTGGGACGCTTAACAGATCAGATATATCCGGAAAAAGAAAAAGCCAAAAACGTAGGTACAGGAATTGATGAACTGAAAAATGCAGTAGGAAAAGTGCCAGTTATTGTATGGTTTATCCTGATTGTCCTTGTACTGATTCTGATAGCAAGACAGATAGAAAAGAAAAGAAACAAGAAGAAAGAAGGAGAGGGAGAAGTATGAGAACAACACGTTTGACAAAAATAGCCATGGTTATATTCCTGTCCATGATATTCTTTCTGGGTGTTCAAAGACCAGTACTGGCAGCTGACAGAAACACAACAGTGAAAATACCAGTGGAACAGATATTTGAAGTAAACAATTCTGCAGATGCTGACAAAACAGGCTCTTATGTTTTAATAGCAGATCAGATACAAAATCCAATGCCGGAGGGAAGCAATAGAAGAACATTTACCTGGAATATGAGTGGTAATTCTTCTACAGAGCTGATTATGAATGTCGGACAGGTAGGAGAATATCATTACAAGCTGTACCAGGCAACAGAGAATAAAGAAAATTATACATATGATTCAAAAACCTATGATGTAACGATTGAAGGATTCTTTGATTCCAATAATGAACTGATGGCGGTAACAGTGGTCAAAAATGAAAATGGAGATAAAGTATCGAAGGTTTCATTCAAAAACTCGTATACCGGTCAAACTGGTAAAAATCAAAACCCGGTTCCATCTTCCCAAAGATCAAAGGATATTATTCATAATGGTTCGCCGGTAAAGACAGGTGATGATAGTCCGGTTGCAGGCTATTTGTTCTTATTCTTTGGCTCAGTTATCTGCCTTTGCGGATTACTCATGGAGAAGCAGAAGAACAGGAAGGAAGATGCGAAAAATGAGGCATAAGAATTGGAAAACATATTTGAAAATAGCATGTTCCTGGCTTCTAATTTTTTCTGATTCTTCCTTTTTCAATCAATGAGTTTATGTACGGAACAAAGAAAAGAGAGAGAGGTGAGCACCTATGCAGCTTACTAATACAACGGATTATGCAATCAGGATTGTCTGTTATTTGGCAATAAAAAAGCGCAGGGTTACAACGGCAAAATTAGCTTCTGAATTAAAGATTCCGGAGAGCTATATTCCCAAAATCACAAAGCAGTTAAAAAAAGAGAAGATTATTTCAGCTTCTGAAGGTATCAGTGGAGGATATGCCCTTGCCAAAAATCCAGAAAAGATTTCTTTATTTGATGTCATATCATGTATGGAATCAACAATGGCAATCAGTCGCTGTCTTGAAAAGGATGGATTTTGCTCCAGAAACTATACGGATTGCTGTAAAGTACATCAAGTCTTATTGGACTTACAGAACACTTACAATAACCGATTAGAAAATGTGAAAATCTCTGATATTATCAGACCGGGGAAAGATGAATATTTTGGGCGATTTTATATCATTCTGAAAGTTAATTTAGCGGAAAACAGTTATGAATGTATCTATTCTCATAACAGGGGGATTTATGATGATGTAAAAACTGCAGGAACATATGATGATTTTCTGAAAGTATATTGTGAAAAATATGTATGTGAAAAAGATTGTGAAAAACTGCAGGAATTTTTGAAAAGCGATTCGTTGACAGAGCATTTGAAAAAGGGCTGTTCAGAAGAAGATATCGTTTATCAAAGAAGAAGCGAGAAAAACTCAGAGACTTATGTTTGGATGGAAGTAAAAAGATTTGTGGATGAAAATGAGAAAACTGCTGTTATTACATTCCATAATGCAAAAGTTATCCCTAACACAATTGTAAATATGGAACGGGAATTAAGACAAAAAGCAC
This sequence comes from Blautia sp. SF-50, assembly GCF_900101315.1. NCBI lineage: Bacteria > Bacillati > Bacillota > Clostridia > Lachnospirales > Lachnospiraceae > Blautia > Blautia sp. SF-50. The sequence continues at coordinate 21,333 of NZ_FMUW01000026.1, read as the reverse complement.
AGGATGAGACAAAACAGTATTGGAAAATGGTTTCGCTTCTGGCTGCAGTGTTGAATCACAATAATCTTATAGAAACAGAACATCAGGATGATATCTGTTTTTATACAAAACAAGTGTATCTTCAACTACAGAAAAACTATCCGGAGTATGGGATTACAGAGGAAGAAATAGAAAATGTCTCTCATCTGGCTCCAATTCATGATATTGGAAAAATCCGTGTGCCGATAGAGATATTGAACAAAAACGGTAAATTAACAGCTGATGAGATGGAAATTGTAAAGCAGCATCCTCTTACAGGGGCAGAGATGACATTGCGGTTTCCACAAGGAACTACGACAGAAAAACTTAATAAGTATAGCTATGAAATATGCAGATATCACCATGAAAGATATGATGGATCTGGTTACCCGGATGGACTAAAAGGTGATGAAATACCACTTTGTGCTCAGATAGTAGGCCTTGTGGATGCTTATGATGCATTGGTCAGTGTACGCCCCTATAAAAGAAAATTAAAGCATGAAGAAGCCATAAGAATGATTGCCAACGGTGAATGTGGTGTATTTTCAAAAAAACTATTGCAGTGCTTTATAGCAGCGGCAATGCAGAAGGAATGGATAAAAAAGGCAGATAGTTGAGAAAAGTAAAATATGTTTTTAGGAGGAATTTGTGTGAAGAGGAAAAAGAGATGGCTAAGATGGATAGCCTGGACACTTTTATTGGTTTTGTGCATGAATAGCGCAGGAACGACAGTTTTGGCAGTTTCAGTGGAAGAAGAGAATATTCCAAATATGAATAGTACTCAAGAGGGTGAAATGCGCACAGAAGATTTTATTCCGGAGGAAAGTACATCATTGTCGGAAGAGACGTCGAAAGAAGAAAATACTTCGCCATCAGAAGAGACTCCTGGAGAGGAAATCACCCCGCCATTAGAAGAGACTCCTGGAGAGGAAATCACCCCGCCATTAGAAGAGATTCCGGAGGAAGAAATTACTCCATCCCAGGGAGAGATTTCAGAAGAAGAAAAAGCCTTCGAGGAGCAGATTGCACAAGAGGAATCACCGAAACTTCAGGAGATTTCCGAAGGCTTTGATATTGATTTCTATGTCATTATCGACGGAAACAAGGTAAAGCTTCAGCATAATGACATTACTGGCATTGCAACATGGAAAGACGGAAGAACTACCTATCATGGTGTTTCCATTGAGGACCTGCTCCGGATATATGAAGAATTTGGATTTGTGAAAAACAGCGAGAGTCAGAATCCGGATGCGATAAAAAAGTTTGTATCTGCATACCGGGGAAAAAGCAGGATAGAATACGGAGAAGTTTATACAGACACAAAATCCGGAAAGACCTATGTTTCTTACAATTATGGCCAGAATAAACAAGGGGAAGCGGTAGATGTTTACTACCTTCCAAATGGAAAAGGCGTTGCATTAAATTTAAAAGATTCTGTAAAAAAGGACAATTCGTTTTATTCCGTAGAGGTAAAGGGCGAAGGGCAGGATCGGATCCGTTATGCATTAACAGGAACTGTAGTGGAAGAAGCTGTGGCTGACTTTAATCCCAAATTGCCAGACCAGACAGACCAGATCGAATGGACCTGTATGGGAACAGACGATAAGGTGATAGATGGTATACGGGAATCGGGGAACCAGACGAGATTCGCAATTGGAAAAATCACACAGTCTTATGTGATCCAGAGAGCGGACCAGACAGCCTTTGATATTCAGTTTTATATATATGTGGACAATGAGGTTCGAAAGCTGCCGGCTGATTCTCTGAAAAAGGTGTATAAATGGAACCGTCAGGGCAGATGCTATTTATCTGTCAGTGATCTTGCTGAGATTTATAGAGAGTTCGGCTTGAATGCAGAGGAAACACAATCCGGACATTATTTTCCATATACAGTCCGTGGTGAGAAGACATTAGCACAGGCGACAGTGGTAACTTATAAAGGACAGCAGTATGTATCTTATAACCTGGACAAGCAGGAAGCAACTGTACCAACAGACGTTTATTATATGCCAAAAGGAGCATCTGATGGCGAAAAAATTCCGGATAATGATTCAGACCAGATTAAGCAGAATAAGAACAGTTTCTATTCGGTTACAGTGATCAATCCGGATGGAAATCGAACTGTGAGTTACTATAAGAAAGATTCTGCGGTCACAATTTCCGTTGATCCAGGAGATACGAAGGAAAGCGATTGGCTTTGTGCCAGTGAGGATGAAAATAAAACAATTTCTCCGGTAAAACAGGGCGATAAACTAACCTTTTCTATTGGGAAGATAGAGCAACCATATACGGTTGCATGCAACACTTTTGCACCAGCAACCTTGAACATTAAATTCTATACTTTTGTAAATAATGAGAGATATAATGTTCTAAACGAAGAAATTCCTGTTATAAAAGATACTACAACAAAGCCGGGAACAGTTTATTATTATATTTCTAATGATGAGTTAAAAAAGCATTTTGAAAAATTCCATTACGATGGTTCTATTCAAAATGGAGCAAAAGAGCGTTTTTATTATTCCAAGAGAGATTACGATACAATCCATAATGCAGGGAAATACACGATAGAAGGTCATGAATGTATTTATATAGGAAAGTCCGGAGAGCCGATGGATGTGTATTACCTGCCAGACGGACAGGATATTGCCACAATGAGTGCAAAGACCTTACTAGAACACGACGATGATAGATATAACGGTTTTTACAGTGTGACAGTACAGGATGACGATGGACAGGTTTACAGCCAAACAGCTTTGCGTGATCTTCCGGCAATTGATTTTGTTGCAAGAAAGTCAACACTTACAAGAACAGTTAGTACAAAGCCGCGTGTAGAAGAACAAACGCAGGATATAAACTGGGAATGCAGAGAGGAAGATGGTACTCTTTCAGCAGTTACATGGAGTAAAAATGAAGCAGAGCATACCATGAGCTTTACTATTAAGCCAGATGATGCAGTACGTCCATATGTGATTGTTCCTGATAATACAGAAAAACCGGCAGCAACAAAAGAAGCAAATATCAGTTTTTATGTATTTATCGATGGACATTATAAGCTGATAAAGAACCTCAATGCTGAGCAGCATTACATAATCAAAGCAAACAGTGGCCGAGCCAGTCGTTATTATTTGCGAGCTAAACCAGATGATACGATTTCTAAAATTTACAGTGAGTTTGGTTTCACTCCGAGCAAGCTGGAGCCCAGCGCAGATCAGAAAGAGAAGATTCTGTTTGGTTATGCGACAGACAGCCGTGTGTTTGTACAGCACCCTTATAAGGACAACGATGGTACATGGTATATTCCTGTCCTGAAAAACGGGAAAGATGTATCTGTCTATTATTTCTCACAGCCAAACCCACTGAATCCAGACAGAATCGAAAATTATTTTGATCGTTTGACAGGACTTTCTTCTCAGGTTGGGCTGGCAGGAAGACATTTCAGTGTAGAGGGAAGTTTTCATCTGATTGAAGTGTTGGATCCACTGAACCTGACCAAAAGAGAGGCGATTAAGAGACAGTATGTAGGCCATGGGGAAGCATATACTGTGGAAGTACCAAAGAGGGCAAGTTTAGAAGGTGAGTATTATGGCAAGGAGATTGTCTGGAGTTGTACATCTAATGACAGGGACGAAAATGAGGTTCTTCCGGAACCGTCCGGAGATGATAAGGTAAAATTTGAAATTCCGAATGTTAACTCATCTTATGAGGTGATCGCAGACAAACCGCTGGAGTCTGGGGCAGTCAGGGTTATCTATAATACAACTCGTTATATGAAGAAACTTCCTAAGGAAGCTAAGTTGACCCCTCAGGTTGAGAATAAGACAAGACATACAGATGATTATGAGAATGAAATAGAAGCTGGAAAACATAACGTTAAGTCACCATATCCTCTGGTTTATGATCATGAAGATAATGACAGCAAAGAGTTGGAACAGTATGAATTCGATCATTGGGATTACAGAAACAAAGACGGAAAGTGGCAGGAATGCGGTGCAGGGGATTCTATTTCTGATCTTATAAATAATAATGCAAGACAGCCAATCACCCTCTATGCAGCGTGGCGTAAGGTGAGTAACCAAAATCGAAAACAGGTACAGTTTTATATCTGTAAGTCAGCGATGCCGGAAGATGGTTCGGTAGCATTACCAACCACGAATGTAGACGATTATACAAGTGCGGTTGCCGTGGCAAACTGTAATGTGAAGGCAAGTATATTGCATGATGTTCCAGTTCTTGGAAATAAGAATCCATCTACGTGGGAACAGTATGCGGATGGAAATAAGAGAGTGCAAGAACTTTTGCAGGGAACTAAACCAGATGAGGGATATATTGGAAATGGAGACTATATCTACAAGATAGATAGAATTCCTTCCGATGAAGAGGTATTCCAGACAATTCGTGAAAGCGGACGTATGATTCGTATCGGAGACAGGGAGATTCCGCCATCGAAATTAGATACCGAATTCTTCACCATTTATTGGTATTCTTTCAAAAGTGAAATGTCCGATGGGTGGCATATTGACGGACGTATTGTAGCAAAAAATGGTTACCTGACAGTAAAGAAAGATTTTGTCGGAATGCCGGAAGCAATAGAGAAAGTCAAGAAAGATTATTATATCCAGGTAGATATGGATGAAAAGCTTTTAGATGGAAAACCTCAGCCACCTGCATTTCATGAGCATATGAAACTTGTGCTTCCTTCAGAAGATAGCCAGAAACCGGATGCAGAAGCTCCGCAAGCGGAGGATGCTCCAATAGAAGTTGTAGGTACATGGACAGATGATACACATACAAGCTGTACGTGGATCGTTAAGGCGGACTCATTCTGGAAATACACATTAAAAGAGTACAACTATAAGCCAAAAGATTCGAATGTGAAATTTTCAGGTTGGTACAATGTTCACAATTCTCATGAACAAGGAGATAATGTAAATTCATGGGAAGCATATCCAGAAAGTGGAATTCAATTCACAGGACGTGGAATTGGACGCGGTGGTGAGACTCTTACTATTGAATTGGAGAACCGTTATCAGAAAGAGGGAATACTCACACTGAACAAATTTGATGAGTCTACCGGACGGGGAATGGAGAAAATCAATTTTGCTGTCAGTAAGAACGGTGTTGAGGAGGAAACGGTAACAACTGATAAATACGGAATCGCACAACTTCACATTCCGTTACAAGATGAAAACAAACAGAACAGAACAGCAACTGAGACGTATTTGTTGCGAGAGACAAACTTACCGACGGGATATGTAGACACAGGAGATATACAGATCACAGTTGAGATTGCCAATGGAGCATTCAAAATCACTGATGCAAAACTGGTGGATAGGGAGGCTAACGAAAATCAGGAGGCTGTTAAGGCACCAGTTGATGGTAAGATAGACGGAAAATCTGTTCTGCTTCAGCGAGGAGATACCAGCCTTAATATCCGAAATTTTGCTAAAACAGGCACTCTGCATATCAAAAAGACATGGGAAAATCCAAATGATGCACTGACGGAAAAACAGGTGAAAATCAGATTGTATCAGAATGGAATTTCTACAGGACAGGAATTCTTGCTGAATGAAGAGAACGGATGGGAACACACAGTCGACAATGTTCCACTATTCCAGGACAGAAATCCGGTGGAATATAAGGTGGAAGAAATCGAGATAGGAAAGACACATTATTCTTCGGACTACGGGGATGGTTTCCTATATTATGAAGTTATTTATCCAGAGATTCAGTATTTCGATTCAAATGGACAACAAATATTCCCGAAGGATGAGAATGAGTTCAAGGATGTTTCCAAGATGGAACTGGAAGTGCAGAATCTGCATTTCAATCTTGCTGAACGAAGTTTCTTAAAGACGGATGATCTTCCAAGAAACCGACTTGCTGGTGCAGGTTTTCTGTTCTACAAAGTACCGTATGATGATGTTACGAAAGAATATGCGGATGATACAGGATATACAGTAGATTATGACAATACACAGAGCAAGGACGATATCGTTCTGAAAAAGGATGGAAAAACGTGTACGACGTATCGTTCCTTAGAAACAGATGAAAATGGAATGCTTCAATTACCGGAGGACTTTGAGAACGGACGATACTGGATGGTAGAATCTGTTACTCCAAACAAAAAGGACAAAGCAGATAAAACCAAAACACAGTATCAGGATAACTTTAATTTATATATGGTCGATGTAGAATCCGATATTTTATTCCTATATGAGAAATCACCGATGACAAATACCTGGAGAGCTGTTTCGGACAGACATATCGTCAATCATCCGCAAAAAGGCGGGGTGACGGTTGAGATTACAAAGGAAGTCACTGGTCCACTTGGAAACCGCAAGAAGCCATTTGATATGGAAATTCTCTATTGGGAAGATGGTCAAAAGCTGCGTAGCAAGACAATTAGAACTTCTTTGAAACATGGAGATAAAGTTACATTAAAAAATGTAGATATATCTTCGGATATCATAATAACAGAAACTGTTGATACATCAAAATACGCTGTTTCGATTTCTAAAAAAGAAGAGAATGATAAGTATTCAAATCCAGTGCAGGCAACATCGAATGGAAATACAGCTGTCATGAAACAGCGGATTGAGGCTGCACGAGGAGACGTGATTGAGTTAAAAATCACAAACGAAAACACACAATTAATACCGGAAACAGGGGTTCGTCTGGAAACAAGCAGGCATGTATGGTTACTATTTGCCATAAGTATTATCATGATTCTGTTTTTCAGAAGAAGACGGAAAATAAGATAAACACTGCTATGGAACAAAACTTGCAAAAATACATCAGACATTTTACATGTTTGTTGCATTGGAATAAAAAAATAAACCACTATAATAATGGTATGCTCCCCGTCAAGAGGACAATAAAAATAATAAATTTTTGTATCGTCAGCCATGCTATGGCTGGCGATATTTTAGTTTGCGCGCCATGGGCGCGCTCTAACGGATGAAAGTCCCGAACACGCCTAGGCGACAAGGAAGTGTATAGCTGAACAGCAAGGGTGTCTATCGTAAGGTAGAATCTGAAGGAAGCTGTAAGCAAACTCTTGGTCCGACGGACAGAAATCACATATGAGGCTAGGTTCCGCTTGGTAAGTCTGCTAAATAAGACAAAGCCGTAAAGTTGCCGTTTGTAGGAACCGAGTAAATGTGGCGGATATATGAGAGGAAAGAGCGTGCACCTTAATAGAAATTTTCTGATGCAATTTTTAGTAACAAGTTGCAAAAAAATGAAGGTGTATCATGTTGGTGACTCCCAGAATCGGGAAATGATTTTAGATAAATTCAGATTAGCTCTTTTAAATGAAGAGTATATTATTTCCACGGATATTCAGGAAATATTAGGACGTGGTTCTGTCTTGTCATTCCGGCAATCATTGCTGTATAAATTTTCTAAATCAAAGTTAGAGAAAATGTCTGCATAAAACAAATTCGTTTTACGCAGACGTTTTTTAGCTAGCGGGGAAAAATCAACCCAACTCTGCCCCAAGTTCATACCTCCAATACTCCGCGGCCTCATATTCTCTGGGTTCTGAGAGTACCGGTACGGTAAAGAGTTCAACCGGAACACCGAGTGTTGATGCGAAGAGTTTCATAAGATCCTCTTTCGGTGTTCGGACATCGCTTTCGTACTGAGCAATCCGGACATCGGCACAGCTGTCGGGAAAGCCAACAGCCATGCCAAGTTCTTTCTGAGTAAGATGATTTTTCTGTCTTAAGTGTTTTAATTTTCTTCCAAATGTAATCATAGTATTATTCTCCTGTACTTCCAAATGCCCCAGTTCCTCGTCCTTCACCAAGGTCCAGGACAAAGTCTGCGATTACGACTGGTGTGATTACCAGCTGACCGACGCGTGTGTCTTTATGAATGATCTGAGAAGATGTGCTCACGTTGCTGATAATGGCATGGATCTCACCACGGTAACCGGAGTCAATCGGTGGAAGTTCGCATACCAGTCCTTTTGCAGCCATGCTGCTTCGTGGAAAGACATATCCGGCAAATCCATCCGGGATGATGAGACCAAATCCAAGCGGAATTCTCGCAATCTCACCTGGTTTTAATACGCAATCATAAGGCATGAATACATCAGCACCGGCATCATTTTCATGTGGCCGGAAGGGATGATGATCTGCTTTCAGACCAAAGTCAATCAGTTTAATCTTTATAGCTGCTCACCTCCCTTCTGATGAGCAATGGATAATCTGCTTTTAAGATATCTGATGGCATCCAAAGTTTTGAAATAGGATTCTGGCAGGACATCTGTTTTTCCATGCAACTTCCTCTCTGACAGAATGGACCAGTCAGATCCGGTGCAAAAAGGATCGGGCTTAATTTGTACAATCTTTGCCAGATATAGAGCATCACAATCCTGGTTTCATCCGTATTCCTTCTGCAGGTTCTCTGGCCGATCATATGCTTCCACTGGTAAGGTGTCGCACTGATGATCAGTACGTTTCGAAGTCCCTGAGGTGTAGCATATCCGGCTGAATCATGATCAATGCCTAAGGCACAAAGCTCTGCATAATGATCCAGATCTGACTGACAGCTTTTCTTGTAAATATCCTGGATTTCTTTATCTGCTTTCATGATTCCATATGGAATAGCAAATGCAGCATGACCGGAATAATTGCTGTACTGCAGAGATGCACTCATGTACTTTACTTCGTTCTGATGTCTTGTGATCTGTGCCAGGAAGCGTCTGCTTGCACCAACAACAGCTACGGTAATGACCATGAATTTCTGTACTGTTGGATGGGGAAGTCCTGCAATGTTTTCTACGGTCTTCTGACTGTAGGATTGATGGTAAAGATCCATCAGATCTGCCATGTTCTGGATCGTATGACCGTGTTGTGTGAGCCTGGCAGCAAAGACCATATTCTGTTCTGCTTCCCGGATTCCATAGCAGTTTAAGATAGCTGTTTCAATGTGATCCATAGGCCTGCTCCTCCTTTACCAGAGCTTTTAAAAGGATCAGATAATTGATGCAGTCTGTGATTTTTTCATCCCACTGTTCCATGTCAAAATGTAACAGAGTGGAATAACACATATCGTAAAGGGATACGACATGTTTCGACATCATACCGGCCAGTGCTGCTTTTGGATCGCAGTTTTGTAAGGCGGCAGCAATCTTGAATGCACTGAGGCGGTCAATATTGTCACCGGTATATTCTTTCTTTTTATGTGCCAGAATATCGGCACACTTTCTCATCTGAAGTTCAAATACAATATTAAATTCTTCTTGTGTCATGTGATAGTTCCTCCTTTGTTTTGTGATGGTTATCTTTCGAGATCCTTGGTTTTTGATCTTACTGGTTCCGGAATCTGCATCTGAAGAATGAAATCAACATTCTGATCGGCAGTATCCAGATCTTTTAATTTTTCTTTCAAGCTGCTTATTGCTTCTTCTTCGGAAGCTATCTGCTGTTGCAGTTTTTCTTTTTGTAAAGTCAAGGTTTTTAGGCTTGTCATCTTTCCATCCTGATAAAAGGATCTCAGCCAATCTCTGGCTTCTTCATATTTCTGAATTTCCTTCGCATGTTCTTTCCGGTACTTTCCTTTGTACTTTGCTTTTGAAAACTGGGAATAAACTTCCTTATTTGCATGGTACTGTCCGGTATAACGGATCTGATTGGTGAGGATCCTTAGATCGGAACGATGCTGAGCAACCTGTGTCTGCATTTCTTTTAGTTCCTGCTTTGAGGCAAGCAGTGTGTTTTTCAGATCTGACTGCGTATCAAATCCATGTTCCTGCACATAGATAATGGTATTTGCCATTTGCTGCAGGTTAGAAAGTTTTACCCGATGAGCATAAGCCGGGCTCTGCATTGCTTTCACATTTGTCTGGAGATTTACAACCAGGCGCAGGTGAGATCTGATGTAGAGAATGGCCAATGGATCCTTGCGTAAGAAGGTCTGTTCCAGGTGTTCTTTTCCATATCGTGTTCCAAGTGCACGTTCAGAAATCCGCTTCTGTCGATCAGGATGAAGATAGCTGTATCTGCCACGATGCTCAATCACAGAGATCTGAAATAGTTCCAGAAGTTTAGATTGGAATTCATCAAAATTACTGGAAGTGACAGCACATTCATCAATCGCTTGTCGCAAATATTCTTTCTGCGTAAGGAATACGGTGGATGTTGGTTTGAGACCATCTTCGATAATTTTCCGATTGATCTCATCTATTGTTTGCTGGCCGTGTTTCTGTGCCATATACTCTTTCTGAGTGATTTTTCTTTCAGCCGGAGCAAGAAGATCTATCTGGTGAAGTCCTTCCTGTAGGCAACGATCCATGACAGTTTTCTTAAAAGTGTTCATGAATTTATCCGTGGAACGATGCTTGTATCCGGCAACTTCTTCATGTGGTTTATCCATATAAGGCTGCCTTTCCACTGCAGTCTTCCTCACACTGTTGATGACGATGTGAGTATGGATATTTCCGGATTCATTGTGGCCATCGGTGTGAGTAACTACCAGTGCCTGATATCCGGGAAACATCTGCTTTGCAAGTTCCAAACTGATTGTCTGTGCTCTCTCACCGGTAAGTCCATTTTCTGTAACATCGGCTGGATCATAGCTGATAATGTAGTGGTGACTTTTGATATCTTCACGTTTCTTGTTTTTGTGAAAATGAGCATTTGTCAGTTCACATTCCTTGTCAAAAGACATCGGATCACAGTTCAGACCATCCATATAAAACTCTTTTCGCAGGATGCTTCGACCGGATTCATCTACAATCTTTTTTCCGGTTTTTTCATCATGTTCAAACAGAAGGTAATTAATAGCAGCCGAGTAATTTGCATTTCTGCTTTTAATGTGTTTTACGATTGCCATTCATACCACCTGCCAGTTTCAGTACCTCTTTTCTCAATAGGAATAAGTCCGTGATGCACTGATGGATTTCATTTTCTATAGCACGAGACTGACTGCCACCACTGTTAAAATGCTTGGCGATCTGATTGAGATTCGATCCGATTTTTCCATATTCACTGACCAGTTTTCTGAGATCATTCATGTCTGCAACAACTTCAATCTGATGATGGATTTGCTTTTCCAATAGAAGTTTCCTCAGATATTCTGATCGGCTAACAGATAAACAAGCAGTGCCTTGGTCTAATAAATCCAGTTCGACATCTGTAAGACGTAATCCTATAAAATGTCTGTGATTCAGTTCTTTATCTTTGTTTTTTGTTCTCATACTCCTCCTTTCGCTGAGACTATTCCTCCCGCCGGGAATCCACGTATTTCAATATCGGCTGTCCCTTCCGATATTAGAAATAGTGCTGTGAACACCTTTAGGTGGAACCAACAGACAAGTGAAACGTCTGTTATTGAGAGGGTATGGGGAGATCCCCATCAAGATAAATCCCATAGGAGAACAGGATGCCAAATGGCAATACTGTTAAACATGGGTGGATCTTGCTCTGTATGTGTACCCCTCTATATAACGAAACGCTGAGAGCCTGTTTTACAGTGGGGGAAAAGAAAAAATATCAAAAAAATGATGATTAATGGTGAGCTTGTGATAGAATGAAAAAAAGAGAAAAGCATAAGTGTTGGATATATGCTTCGCATTGATTGCTGGGGAGCTGAAAAAGATTTAAAAACCACATATGGATCAGAATGTGCGCTTACTTCATTGGCTGTGGATGAGCCTTTAGAATATGCAAGATTATATCTCGATGGCAATTTACAGATGTGGATAGATTCAGAAGATTCACTTGAATTATAGAACAAGAATAACGGGTAGAAAACTTCTGATGCCCATTTTACAAGGGGTTCGAGTTTTTTATGTCTGCTGGCGCTATTTCTCTGCTGGAGTACTATTTTCGGGATAATGGCGAAAGGCTTTAGCGGTATAGTTAGAAGCACCGTTTCCATATTTTGTATTGGTTATGGTTTTTATATAATCGCTGGAATAATAGTCAATTGTAGAGCAAATGAAATAGACACAGGGGATTAAGGAAGAGTTGAAGGCAGATAAACAGATGGAATGGGTAGCAAATAAATACTATACAAGAGTGTGAAAAGGGAATTTTGAATAAGGAGATGATTTGGCAATAAGGTGCAGTAATCTGGTGGAAAGCAAGTCTGAAAATGGCTTGCTTTTTGCTTTACAATGTGGTTAGTTGATGTATATAATTATGATAAAGAGATAAAATTGATTTTTATATTTTGGTTCGATATTGTGATGCAGTTTTTATCCCAAAAAGAGTAAAAATCGAATTATCCGCATAAACACAGGGATTTTAAGCAATATGAAACAAAAAATAAAAGAATTTTACCACTAATTTACTACGAATGAAAGAACCTTGATACGACAGAGAAAACAGCATAAATAAAGGCAAAATTGGCATTTCATACAGAATATGAGATGTCTTTTTTGTTGCTGTAATACAGTATAACTATTCTTTTTCTGCTTGATTATTAATCATTTTTTAGGACATGAATTGTCAAGAGCTTGTTGCGTAGCAATGTTTACACTCTTGATAATTTATGGAATAAAAAATATTCTGACAGATACTAGAAAAGTGATGACTACTCAATTTTCTAATGATATAATATGATAAATAATAATAGATAAACTTGAAGTGATTAAGGAAGTGTATGCCATGAAAAAATTTTTGAAAATAATGTTAATCATAATTGGAGCGATTTCTTTGATTTTTGTAGCTCTGATAGGGATTGGGTTATTTGTTGATGTTGAATATGATGACCATATTGAAAATGGTCGTTATACTTATGTTCCGGAAGAAGAAAATAAAGATAATGAATACGTGGAATTTACGATAAATGATTATGATAAAAATAATGCCAAGCTTGTATATTATGACACGATTGAAGAAGCTATTCAACTTTCCACTTTGAATGCTGAAAATGAGGAACTTTCGGTTCCTGCTGATTTTCTTAATCATGTTGATGAAACCTTGCATATATGGCAAGGCAAAAAATATGATACGATTTTCTATCGGGCTGGAAATGATAACGATGATATTCAAGGCTTAGTAATGGCTCGTTGTAAAAAGCAGATACAGAATGGGCATACACAATACGCATTTATAAATGCTACACCGGTTACAACGAAACGAGATAGAATTTTGTTAGATGATATTACAGAGCTTATTCACTCTTCTTTGAAATTAAGTGATTTCCAACAAGACTTAAACCCCGATTATCCAAGCAAGCGTTTTGTTTACGGCTATGCACATGATAAAGAAATCTATTCATTGGAAGTAGAAGGACAAAAACCGGACGGTGTAATTGAAATCAATGTATATGACAGAGTCATGTATCTATGGTATTACAATGACTTACAAAGTAACAAAAGAGGTGACTGTTTAAGCTATTCGGTAGATGTACCTAAATAAAATGACATTTTTACATAATACTATATTATTAGTTAGGCAGACGGAGTGATCCAGACACGGTGGCAGGAAAATCTTTCAGATTTTTCTGCCATGTCTTGCAAGTGGCTGGTTTACTTCGTCTGTGAGCGAGCCTGTGGCGAGCGAAGATTAAGCCCCCGTTATCTAACAAGGGGGGCACAAAAAACAAAAGACACTATACACTAACAGGCGGAAAACGCTGTATTTACAAGGCAAAACCGCATTTTATAAGATGTGATATAAAAAGTATCTATTTCACAAAAGAAAAACAATAAATTTAAACATTATAATATTTTAATTTTTGTGGTAATGATATGCAAACTTTTTAGGAGGGAAGATATGGATTGTAAAATGACTGATATTATTGCTATTATTTCAAGTATCATTGCTATTGGTTATTCAATTTATTCCATAATTACTAAAAGTTATATTCGTCAATACAACCTTGAAAAATTTGAACATTTTTCTTTAAATCAGAAGAAAGTTTGTATTGTTTTCAATTTTATTATGACACTTATAATTGGGATAAGTGGGGTGTATATATTGCTATTATACTTATTCTAATGGGATTGAAAGCATTTATGTAGCAAATAGCAAAATTTTATAAGTGAAACGAGGTACTCTATGGAAAAAAAGGAACTTATCAAACTATATTTACAAAATATGGATAAAATGTTTGGATATGCCAACATGAACGCATATATTGATGAGCGATTAAAGAAGTATACGAAATACTGTCAAAGTAAAAAGCCAGAAGAACAGATTATTATATGGCTGAAATTATTGCATGAAAATTTCGGAAAAAAGATTGTTTATTTAGGAAGTTACTTAGCATTACAAGAAAAGGATATGAGCTATTTAAATAATGCGTTCAATTCGGCAGTAACATGGGGACAACTCACAATAACAAACAGCGGTTGCGACCATTCCATTCACGCTTGGAATATTTTACCACATATATTCTGTGCAAACCGCTTTCGTGACATTGAAAAAATATTTCCAAAAGAAAACGGACTTAGTAAGAATGCAGATTTATGAGTGGTTATAAGAAGTATCTGCCAAAAAGAAAACACCGATAAAGCCTGTAAAATAGGGATATATCGGTGTTATAAGAACTTATGAAAAGATAATTAGAAATTTATTTTATGTTTTAATGGACAAAACAATTGTCAAGGATGGATGGCTATATAGAAATGGATTTTTAAGGAAGAACTGTAAAATAAGATTAACGGATATTACCCAGATGAAAAGAAAAAAGAATTTATTTGGAGAAGCTCTTATTTTATATAAAAATCAGAAAAAAATCGCTAAAATTTCTGCCCGAAATAGAAATGTGGACTGGCTGCAAGTAAAGATTGCAGAAATAAAAAAGGATAAGAAGAAATTAGAACGTAAAAAATGAAAAATGTGAATCATATAGGGAGATTGAGTTTATGGATAATGTCATTAGATTAAGTAAATTTGTAAAAAATTTAGGAATAGTAACAACAGTTCTTTTTTTAATAATCGTACTGGTAACATTTGTTACAGGAAATATGGGGGTTGCGATATGTTTTATGCCTTTTGTATTTTTAGGTATTGCTTTAATTTTGGCATACAAGAAACAAATAATTGTAGTAAATGAAGATGAAATTGTATTTAGCTATCTGGTTAAGAAAACTCAGCATATAAAATATAATGATATTCGTTGTATTTTAATGATTCCATTAAATGGTAGAACAGATGTCATATTAATTGATAAGATGTACAATAGACTTGTTACTCTGGAGCAAGTGTATGTAAATTATGATATTTTATATGATACACTTATAAAACATGAAATAGATCTTGTGGATTTTGGTGAGTTAGTTGAACAGAACAAAGATGTATCAAAGTATGTACCTGCTTTAAACTGGATAGAAAAGAATTTCTATAAATCTATATGTAATGAGAATACAACTATCAAAAATATGTCAAAAACAATAGAAAAAGAAAAGCGTAAAAAAACAAAGCAATTTTTAAAAGCTTTAGGTTGGATTCTAATAATTGCTGATGCGGTAGCATTTTTTATTGGTGGCAAAACAATGTTAGTTATATTTATAATGGTTTTGATGATTACATATGCAGTGTATATAAAATATTATCCATATATATTTATAGAAGTCACCACAAAAAAAGGACAAGAACTGGCGTATCAATTACCATTTATGGGTGCAGCAATAGCAATGCTTTTATCCCTGAATACGAGTAAACTCTTTAATTATGAATTTGGAAACTATATGAAGATTACGGCAATTATTACTGCTTTACTTGCACTGCCATTTATTATTAAATCTTTAAAAACAGATGTACCACAGAAATTTGGACGTAAACTTTCAGTTGTATTTGCTGCTTTTATAATCGCATTTACAATTAGCTTTCCAATAAATTTTTTATTTACATTTGATGGGGCAACTCATGAAATTGCAATTGTAACAGACAAAAAGATTAGCAGTGGTAAAACTAGAGATAGAGAGTTATATGTAAGTTGTAATGGTAAAAGAGAAATATATACTGTTTCAAACAGTGAATATGAAAATACATCAATAGGCGATAGTAAAAGAATTTGTAGAAGAAAAAGTGCATTAGGATTGGAATATAGTACGATACATGATTAATATTTATTTA
This sequence comes from Blautia sp. SF-50, assembly GCF_900101315.1. Classification (NCBI taxonomy): domain Bacteria; kingdom Bacillati; phylum Bacillota; class Clostridia; order Lachnospirales; family Lachnospiraceae; genus Blautia; species Blautia sp. SF-50. The sequence goes on along the minus strand of NZ_FMUW01000026.1, from coordinate 5,275 downwards.
AAGATAAGGAAGGAATATATAAGATGAAAATATTGTTAGCAGTAGTTGGAGGATTATTATTACTGATATTCCCTTTTATAGTTATGAAAAAAGCAAAAGTAACAAAAGAAGAAAATACTGATGAAGCAAGGAAAAAATTTAATGTGTTTCTCATTTGTATGATACCTGTTCCTCTAATAGGCTTCATATTTCTTTTAATAGGGCTTAGAAGTTTTTTATAAAATTAAATAAAGGAGAAAAATGTTAAAAAACAATGATATATTAATACCAGAAGCCTGCTATGCAGATTTATGTAAGGTGGGTTTTTTTGAAAGAAAACAGGTTAAATTAACAATTATATGGAATGAAAAAATAAGCAGAAATAAACAAATACTTACACTTAAGAAGTTATATCCTGAATTAAATAAAGTGTCTACAGTTGAAAGCTATAAAATTACAAAAAAACGAAGAAATGGCAATTTGCAGAGATGGGATGGGGATTTGCTGTTGACTTTTCGCATAAAGCAGAAAAAGCGGGGATAAAAATATTGTTAGAAGAATAACTAAAAATCTTGCTAATGTATAAGTTAAGTAAAAAATAGAATGAAAAATAATCATATAGCAGAGGAGATTGGGTAATATGAAGGAACAAAAGAAATCTTCTTGGGGAGCGGTTCTGGTGTCATTTTTAAAGGAATTTCTATTAAACTCATTCGAAGCCCCAGGTCATCTTTATTATGATGAAAATTTAACTAATGAAGGAAAAAGAAAGAAAAATTATATTTGGAGGGTGCTTCTACTGGTGACTGCGGTAGGAGTAGCTTTGCTTCCTGTTATAGCTTGGAACATGTTTGTTCCAGATGTGCTATGGGCAAAAATAGTTACCGTTGTAGTGTGTGAAGGCTATGTTGTTTTTATAGTAAGTATGGAGATTATCCAAATAAAGGATGAGCTAAAGGAAGATATGTTAAAAATAGGGGGATATAAAATTACTCCCAAAGGAAGTATTTCCCTATTTAAAGAAATTGATTTTAAGATTGCTCAAACAGAGTATTCTTATACAATATTGATTTCTAAGAAACCTTTAAAATGGCTTTATAAGAAGTTTTATGTTACAATCTATGGAAGACATGGAAAAGTAAAAAAGATTGAATTGGTTCGAGCAGACAAAAAGTATTCTACGAAATATGAGACAATGAATGGTACAGTCTTAGAAAAGTTGCAAGAAGAAAATAATAGGTTTTTAAGGAAATGCTTAGGTACTCCCAGTAAAAAGAGTATGACAGGCGTCGAATATTATTATGAGTGGGGACAAATACAATCCTTCTATGATGATCGTTCTTGTCAAACAGGAATTGTAATTATGTTTTAAAATAAGGAATATTGTATCTCTTGCTTCCGTATGCAGAAAGATTACATCGGTACAGAGAAATGTGGTAGTGATACACCAAAGAACACAGGCGAAACCTTATATCTCGGTTCCACAAGTAGCGAATCTTTCAAAAGAGAGAGATGGGTAAAACTTCGCTGTTTATATAATAGTAGGGGACGATGTTTTTATCCCCTGCTATTATACGTTTTTTAGCATGTTTTCACCAATATTGCTTGGTACCTAACCGATTTTTCAAATAACATCTGATTCCAAGATATACTCCCTGAGAAAGTACGAAAAGCAATAGAAGATTTACGGAAAGTGCTTTTTTAATTGCTTCTCCAAAATAAATGATGACAGCAGTACTTGTCAGTATCATCAGTAGAGTAATAACATCCCAACAGTTTTTCTTATATAATTCTATAACCTTTATTTCTATCAGTATCGCCAGTATCCCTGTCCCTGCCACACATATTCCGACAACCAATATCAGAAATAACCAATATACCATTCCGGCTATAAAAGGATTTGGAATTTTTGTGCTAATCTGTGCCACAGATTGCCCGGCATCAATTGTCCAACCGATAAAAGTTTGTAGGAATGACGCTGCATCATGGAAGAATGATTTACAATCGGAAAGGAACACATCGGACTGTACTGCCTGAAAAAGAGTGGTTGTCAGCGAATACCATGCAAGAAGGAACAAGGTTGTTTGGAACATTACCGTTTTTGCTTTATACTGTCCGGCAAGTCGCTCTTTTTGTGTTCCGTATTTCGCTTTTTCATTCTGATAGGCTGTCCGGTCACAGGATTCACATTTTTCATAGAGTACCGGCTTTTCTACCGGTATCTCTACGATTTTCTGATGTGTCCGGGCATAATCCCGTTGTTGTGTTAAACAGCGTATTTTATTTTGATATTCCCCGATCATGACGTTTGCGCTTCGCAGCTTCTCTTTCTCGTTCCGCAATGCTCTGTCTGCCAGCTTCAAGTCGTTCTTTAATGCTTGAATATTCCCGGCTCTGTTCTCTTTGTTTAATTTCTCGTTCAAGATCAGAGATTCGTTGAGCTGCGTCTTCAGTTCCACGATAAGCTGGTCTTTCTGTTCCAGTTCTTCTTGTATCTCCTCGGTCAGGAGCAGAAGCTCTTCCAACTGTTCGGCGTTCTTTAATTCTCTGGATTCGTTCATCTATATCACGTCCTTTCTCTATCTGCTGTTCCAGTTCAGCAATTCGGTGTTATCCTCTGCTGATTTGGTCGTTTCAATCAATACGCTACATTCTTCCATCGTAATTCAGCCCTTTCTTTTTAATTTTGAATATGAAAAAAGCAGTCGATCATAAATGAAAGGCTGCTTTAATGAATAATCCGGGCTCCGTGTCCCTGCTGTCCGGACTCAGGAAACCGTAAATCCGTTTTTGAGGAAACCACCATTCCGGTAGTGGAAACCTTTATTCTATATCCTTAGAATGTAATCATGCACCAAATGGTGTAAATACATTTTAAGGAGGTCACAGTCATGACCAAATATCGAGAGATTCTCAGACTTAAAAGCCTGAATCTCAGTCAGCAAAACATTGCTAACAGCTGCAATGTATCAAAAAAGACAGTAAACCGTGTCTTAAAGCGTGCAGAAGAACTGGGTATTTCCTGGCCGCTTGCAGAAAATGACACGGATGCTGCCCTTGCAGAAAAGTTTTTCCCTTCTGCAAAGCAAACCACATCCACTAAGCGGATGCCGGACTATGATTACATCCGTAAGGAGCTACTCCGTAATGGAGTCACTAAAAAGCTCCTGTGGACAGAATACATGGAAGACTGCCGTGCCAATGGCGATGAACCGCTCATGTATTCACAATTCTGCTATCACATCCAACAGGATGAGCAAAAGCGACGTGCTACCATGCATATCAACCGCAAACCCGGTGAACAGGTGGAAGTTGACTGGGCGGGTGATCCTGCAACAATCATTGATCCTGATACCAGAGAGATTATCAAAACCTATCTATTTGTTGGTGTGATGACATACAGTCAGTATGCGTATATAGAAGCATTTCTGGATATGAAACAAAAATCATGGATCACTGCTCATGTCCATATGTACGAGTTCTTTGGCGGTGTTGCCAGAATTCTCGTGCCGGATAACTGCAAGACAGCAGTTGTTCACAATGGCGGCTGGAAAGACCAGCAGATCAATGAAACTTATCAGGAACTGGCTGAGCACTACGGTACAGCAATCATTCCGGCGCGTGTCAGAACTCCCAAGGATAAGCCGAATGCAGAAGGAACAGTAGGGAATATCTCTACCTGGATAACAGCAGCCCTTCGAAATGAACAGTTCTTTTCCCTTGCCGAATTGAATCGTGCAATCAGAGAAAAGCTTGAGCAGTTCAACCAAAGGCTCTTTCAAAAGAAAGAGGGAAGCCGGCTCAGTTTATTCCTTGAAGATGAAAAGCCATTACTGGCACCGTTACCCGCTTCCCGTTTTGAACTGAGCGACTGGAAAACAGCCACCGTTCAGTTTAATTATCACATATCTGTGGACGGAATGCTATACTCAGTTCCTTATGAATACATCAAAAAGAAAGTTGATGTAAAAGTAACAGATACCACCATTGAAATTTTTTACAACCATAACCGAATTGCCTCCCACCGCCGTCTGAAAGGACGACCTGGAAAGTACAGCACTGTCACGGAACATATGCCGGAAGACCATCAGAAATATCTGGAATGGAACGGCGACCGATTCCGCAAATGGGCTGAGCGAATTGGGATAAACACGTACACTGTGGTCAATGCGATACTAACCTCCAAACGTGTGGAACAACAAACTTACCGAAGTTGTATGGGACTTCTGAAGCTTACGGATAAATATTCAGAAGCTATGTTGGAAGCAGCCTGCAAAAAGGCGTTATCCTATACAGCATCGCCAAGTTACAAGAGTATCAAAAACATCCTTGTAACAGGTTCTGTAAAACAGGAATCAGAAGCATCGGATTCCAAGACCACACACAAAGCACGCGGCATCACAAGAGGTGCTGACTACTATCGGAGGTAATCACATATGACAAATCAGAGTACAATAGATAAATTAATTGAGATGCGTCTTACATCAATGGCAGATGCATTTCGCAACCAACTCAATGATCCTGAATTTAAGGAAGTTGCATTTGAAGATCGTTTTGGGATGCTGGTAGATATTGAATACAGCAACCGTAAGAACAACCGCCTGAAACGACTGATTCATAATGCCGGATTCGACCAACCGGAAGCAAATATCATGGATATCAATTATACTTCCGGACGTAAACTTAATAAAAACCTCATTAGCAGGCTTGCTACCTGCGAGTATATATCGGAACACCGGAATCTCTTTATTACCGGTGCAACAGGCTGTGGAAAAACCTATATGGCTTGTGCTTTTGGCATGGAAGCATGTAAACGGTATTTCACTACTAAATATATCCGCCTTCCAGATCTGCTTATTGATCTTGAGATTGCACGGTCAGAAGGGAATTACCGAAAAGTTCTTGCCAAATATGCCAATCCACTGGTGCTTATTCTTGATGAGTGGCTTCTTTTGAAACCTACTGAAATCGAGCAAAAGGACATTTTTGAACTTTTGCATCGGAGACGCAAGAAATCATCTACGATTTTCTGCTCTCAGTATGGATTCGAAGAATGGTATGATCAGCTTGGTGGTGACGACAGTCCATTGGCCGATGCGATTATTGATCGAATCGCACATGACAGCTACAGGATCAATATCACAAGCATTGATGCTGAGCATGATATCTCTATGAGAGAGGTGTATGGCTTGGATAAAATGTTACGCGAGTAAACTCGCATAAGCGGTTCCCGCATTACCGGATAGACGGTTTCCCGTCTGCCGGATTTGCGGTGTTACCGCACAGGAATATTCAT
>NZ_FMUW01000027.1:0-39184 GCF_900101315.1 Blautia sp. SF-50 | reverse complement strand
GATAACAAGTTTCAGAATCTGACGCGGTGTTGCCTGATTTTTTCTGATCCTGCCGTAAGTTTTATACAGTTCAGAAAGGTCCATTTCCTCCACAAAGGCACTTACCAGACGAACCGGATCATCAGATGGAATAGAAATCTCTAAATCTAGCGGAAGTTTGATTTGATAATACAGAGAAAATGAGGTATAATCTCTCTGTATTATTTTGTTTAGTAGCATAAACTAATTATACCACAAGCGCCGGGCTTTTCGAAGTCCGGCGTTTTGTGTTGAATATAAAATGAGCTGCCGCACGTTATAATGAAAAAAGCGGAGCAAAGGTCAATTAATAGTTTTGTGTTGAATATAAAATGAGCTGCCGCACGTTAGTGCGACAGCCCCATTTTTATGATCATAAGGTATAAACAAGGATTCCCAGGATGATGATCAGATTTCCGATGATCTTTCCGCGGGAAATCTTTTCTTTCAGGATCCGCCAGGAAAACAGCAGGACAAAAACATAGGCGGCAGTATCGATCACCGGTCCGAATTTCATATCCACTTTGGTGTAGCACCAGGTATTCAGGAGCAACACTCCAAAAAAGATACCATAGGCCAGGATCACCCGCCAGTTCAGATATTCCCGGAGAGGGTTTTTGTATTCCATATTGGCACTCTGCTTCAGAAGTACCTGGGAAATTGCCGAAAAAAAGGTTCCTGCCAGCATGATCAGCATAAACGTTCTATTCATATCTCTGCACCATCCAGACTCCGATCAGAACGATCAGGATGCCAATGATGTTCTGAAACGAAAGATTTTCGTGAAAAATGATCACAGCCCATACCTGGGACCACAGAAGATAGACGCTTTTGTTGGCGTAGGCCGTGGAAAGGGAAAATTTTTTGATCACCTGCTGCCATGCAATGGCGTAGATCCCACAGTTTGCGATCATAAGAAAAAGAAATACATAGAGAAGAGGACTATGAAGCCCTTCTTTATTGTAATAAACCGATGCAAGCTTGGAAAAAACGCTGGTAAGAGAAAACAGCAGGATATTCAGATGAAGCTGAATATAATCTTTGATTTTTGTCATGTTTCCTCCATATCATAAATGCGATTATCATAGACTGATAATCAATATATATCATCCGGCAGGTTTATGCAAGAAAATGTTTGAACAATGTAACGGTTTACAACAGGAAATGAAAATGATAAGATTAAACGATAAGTGTCAATTGATACAAAAGAGAGGAAAAACGATATGTGTTTATATTCAGTGGTTGTTCCTGTATACAATTCAGAACATACGCTGCAGGAACTGTACACCCGTCTGGAAAAAGTATTCCGTGAAACGATAAAAGAAGAATTTGAACTGATCCTTGTAGATGACGGGTCCAGGGACCGGTCTTTTGCGGTTATGCAAGAACTCCGGGAAAAAGATCCCCGTGTCAAGATCATCCAGATGGCAAGGAATTTTGGACAGCATCCTGCGCTTCTGTGCGGATTTGCCCACGCAAAGGGAGAGTTCATCGTAACTATGGATGATGACCTTCAGCATCAGCCTGAGGAGCTCCCCAAAATGATCAATGTAATGAAGGAACGTGACGATGTGGATGTGATCATCGCAAGCTATGAAGGACGTAAGCATAATCTGATCCGGAAGCTGGGCACAAAGCTGTCTGTATGGGCAACTTCCAAAATGCTTGGCAAGGATCCGAACCTTCAGATCACCAGTTATCGACTGATCCGCCGGTTTCTGGTGGAAGCCATGCTGAAGACCAATACATATCTTCCGCAGATTGGAAATCTTCTGGTTTTAAGCTCCAACCGTATCATCAATGTTCCGGTGCAGCATGCAGCACGTGCATATGGAAAGAGCGGATATTCTTTTCGCCGCCTTGTGAAGGATCTCATCTATGATATTACTGCCCATACGGCATTTCCGTTGCTTATGGTGCGAAACATCGGCATTGCCAGTTTTCTGGTAAGCTTTTTACTGGGGATCTATTATCTGGTGAGATATTTTCTGTGCGGGATCTCAGTGGAAGGCTGGACATCTCTGATGCTCGTGATGCTGGCATTTTTCGGACTGACATTGCTTTCGATCGGGATCATCGGTATTTATCTCATGAATATTCTCAATGAGGCCAAAAAGATGCCGCACTATGTGATCCGTCAGGAGGAGACAGACTGATGAAAAAAGAGATCGGCGGCTATCTGGAACTGGAAGAACCGGCGGGACAGGAATACTATCCGGATCTCTGCGGCGTGAATCTCGGAAGAACAGCGCTTTTGTGGCTGATGGAAGCACGCAGGTGCAAAAAGATCTACCTGCCATTTTTTCTCTGCGATTCCGTAACCGGTGCCTGTGAGAAGTCCGGGGCAGAAATCGAATTTTATCATATGGATGAAGGGTTGCATCCGGTTCTTGAGGAGAGAACTCTTCCGGAAGGAGAATATCTGTATCTGGTAAATTATTATGGCCAGCTTACCGATGATAAGATCCGGAAATATAAAAAAATCTATGGGAATATCATTGTGGATCATACGCATGCGTTTTTTCAGAAACCGCTGCCGGGTGTGGACACTCTGTACTCCTGCAGAAAATTTCTCGGAGTCAGTGACGGAGCATATCTGTCTACCGATGCGGAACTGGAACCGGAAAAGAAGCCTCTGGACCATTCCATGGGAAGAATGGAGCATATTCTGGGACGTTATGAATATGATGCCGGAACCTTCTATCAGAAAATGCTGGATAATGCAGCAAATTATCATGCGATGGAGATCCGCCGAATGTCCCGTCTGACCGGAAACCTCCTCAGGACTATGGATTATTCCGGTATCAAAACAAGAAGAGAACAGAACTACCGTCTGCTGTCGCAGCTTCTTCCTTCAAGGAATGCTTTTACAGGGGAGATGCCGGAGGGACCGTTTGCCTATCCGTATTATCATAAGAACGGATTGGAGCTTCGACACTGGCTGGCAGGCCGGAAGATTTTTGTACCGACAAACTGGCGCAATATCCTGGAAGAATTTGACAGGGATACCATGGAATATGACTGGGCTGCCAATGTGCTGCCGCTTCCCTGTGACCAGAGATACGGGGCAGAAGAAATGCAGTATATCGCGGATTCCATAAGAGAATGGGAGGAAACGGAATCATGAAACACAGATTGCTGATACTGGGAACGTTGGGAGAATTTGAGCAGCTGGTGCAGAAGGCCCGCGAAAAAGGATACTACACCATTGTCTGCGACGGATATCCGGATGGTCCGGCAAGAAAATTTGCAGATGAGGCATTTCAGATCCCGGTAACAGATACGGAACGGATCGCCTGTCTCTGCCGAGAAAAAGAGATTGATGGGATCATCACATCCTTTTCCGACCTTCTTCTGGAATGTATGGTAAAGATCGCGGACCGGGCAGGAATCCCCTGTTATCTGAAACCGGAGCAGCTTCCCTGGTATCGTGATAAATCAGCGACCAGAGCACTGCTTACTGAACTGGGACTTCCCACTCCGGGCTTTCGAAAAATCCCGATTGCATATTTTAAAGACAGGTCCAAAAGAACTCAGCTGCAAGAGCTGCTTGAGGGACTTCGTTATCCGGTGGTCAGCAAGCCACTGGATAAATACGGCTCCCGCGGGATCTATATATCCGAAGATCTGGAGGAGCTGATAAACGGGGCAGAAAAAACAGCAGGATTTTCTGATATGCCGGAGATTTTGGTGGAAGAATATAACGATGGCTATGAATTCAATATGATGACCTGGGTGCGGCATGGAAAAGTCCATGTGATCAGTATTGCAGACCGTGAAAAGACATTTGTTGCCAAAGGTGAGATCCCCATCAGCACAAGAAATGTGTATCCTTCCAGATTATTGTCAAAAGTTGAAAAGCCTGCCACAGAACTTCTTCAGGCATATGCGGACAGAACCGGTCAGAAAGACGGAGCCCTTTCCATGCAGTTTTTCTGGAAGCCGGGAGAAGGTATCCAGGTCTGCGAGATCGCCGCACGATTTTTCGGATATGAGCATGAATTGACCGATATGGTCTATGGCTTTAATATGGAAGAGCTTCTTCTTGCATCTCTCTATGATCCGGATAAACTGGAAAAAATGCTTGCAGAACACGATGTTCATAAACCACAGTGCTGTGGAGCTGTCATTTATTTTCAGGGAAGGCTTCTTACCATCGAAGATCAGTCTGCGGCAGTCCGGCTGGGAGAGAAAGAACAGGTGGAAAAGCCCTGGATCTTTTATCAGGAAGGAGAGAAGGTCATTGAGCATGGTCCTAATCCGTATCTGGCATTATATTATGTAAAAACAGAGAATCGTAAGGAAATGGATCTTCTCACAGAAGAGTTTTATGAGGAAATGCATATTCTGGATCCCAACGGCCAGGAGGTGGCATACCATAATCAGATCCCGGATTATGCACCGGCAGAAAAATAGGCATTGAATTTACAACATGAGTGTGAGAAAATGGAATGTGCAGTTAATGTAGAAAAACCATGAAGAATAAGAAATAAAGAGGAAATACATGATTGATTTTAACAGACCTGCGTTTACAGGTAAGGAATTTGAGTACATCCGTGACGCAGTAGAACGGGGAATGCTCTGCGGCGACGGGATCTACACGAAGAAATGTTCTGCATGGATGGAAGAGCGCTTTCATGTGGGTCATGTGATGCTGACAACCTCCTGTACCCATGCACTGGAGATGGCTGCTTTTCTGGCAGATATCCAGCCTGGCGATGAGGTGATCATGCCGTCTTATACTTTTGTATCAACGGCAGATGCATTTGTGCTTCGCGGTGCAAGGATCGTATTTGTGGATATCCGGCCGGATACCATGAATATTGACGAGAAGCTGATCGAACAGGCGATCACAGATAAGACCCGCGCGATCGTTCCGGTCCATTATGCAGGAGTAGCCTGCGAGATGGACACGATCATGGAGATTGCCGGAAGACATGATCTGAAGGTAGTGGAAGACGCGGCCCAGGGTGTGGATGCCTACTATAAGGGAAAAGCCCTTGGTACCATTGGAGATTTTGGCTGCTACAGCTTCCATGAAACTAAGAACTATACCATGGGAGAGGGCGGTGCGATTCTGTTCAACGGGGAGCAGTACCTGGAGAAGGCAGAGATCCTGAGAGAAAAAGGAACGGACCGCAGTAAGTTTTTCCGTGGTCAGGTAGATAAATACCGCTGGATGGATTATGGATCATCCTATCTTCCGAGCGAATTGAATGCGGCATATCTTTATGCCCAGCTGGAGCAGCATAAGAAGATCAGCGATAAGCGGATGCAGATCTATGATTTTTACAATGAGAACCTCAGGTTTCTGGCGGAGGAAGGAAAGATCCAGCAGCCTTATGTACCGGAAGAATGCACACATAATGCACATATGTACTACATTAAGGTACATGATATCCAGGTACGCACAAGGCTTCTGAAATATCTCCGCGAAAAGGATATCTGCAGTGTGTTCCATTATGTACCCCTTCATTCCGCACCGGCAGGAAAAAAATTCGGAAGATTTTCCGGAGAAGATGTTTATACTACAAAAGAAAGCGAGCGTCTTATGCGACTGCCTATGTTCTATAATCTGGATATGGAGGATGCGAAGAGAGTTGTGGATGCGATTGCTTCCTTTGACGGGTTTTGACAGAAGAAGGGGAGAGCTATGAAAAAAACAAAAAAATTACTGGCAGTTTTCGCAGCAGTCGGTGTGGCGCTGATGCTGCCGTTACAGACCATGGCTGCAGTGGATCTGAATGCGAAATATGATATCAGCACCAACCAGATCCAGGGATGGCCGGCAGGACCGGATATTACCTCAGATACCGGTATCCTGATGGATGCAGACACAGGAGTTGTTCTTTATAACAAGGGCGGAGATGAACAGAGATATCCGGCCAGCATTACCAAGATCATGACCTTGCTGGTGGCAGTGGAGAACTCCACCATGGATGAGAAGGTGACCTTTACAGAGACCGGGGTGCGTAATGTTACGGCAGATTCCAGTAATATCGGCACAAAGGTGGGCGAAGTCCTGACTATGGAGGATTGTCTTCATGCTCTGATCATCCAGTCTGCCAATGACGTTGCGGCACAGATCGCAGAGCATATCGGCGGGACAGAGCAGGCATTTATCGATATGATGAACCAGCGCGCCAGTGAGATCGGATGTACCAATACACATTTTGCAAATTCCAGCGGACTTCCGGATGATAATCATTATTCTTCAGCACGGGATATGGCGCTGATCTTCCGAGAAGGCCTGAAAAATGAAACATTCCGTACGGTCGTGGGCACACCGGACTATATCATCCAGCCTACAAATATGAACAGCCAGCAGAGGATCCTGCATACCCATCATCCTATGTTTGCACCGGAAAGCGGATTTTACTATGAAGGCTGCATTGGTGGAAAAACCGGAACTACCGTTGCGGCAGGGCATACACTTGTCACAGGAGTGACCAGAGATAATACCACATATATTGCAGTGACTATGCGTGGAACAGAGCTTTCCAATTCCTGTATGGACAGTACCGCTATGTTCAATTACGCATTTGAGAATTTCACAAAAACAGAAGTAAATGGCGGCTATGTATTCCTTCCAAAAGGGGTGGAGCTGAATTCCCTTACCGAGAAGTCAGAGAATACCAATGGGAAAACAGAAACCGGTTACTATTTCGGAGATTATCTGATCGGTACCGCAAGTGTTGCACAGGCAACTGATACACCGGTACCGGAACCGACCGCTGCAACAGAGGACAGCCAGGAAGCGGATAGTTCCGAAGCGGAAGCTTCCACAGAATCAGCAGAGGAAGATAACAGCAAAACAACAGAGAAGAGTACAGCCGGAGAGGACACCAGCGAAAAAAAGAGCATTCCTGCCCTGCGTAAGATCCTTCTTATGATCATGGCAGCGATGATCCTGATCCTGATCGCCCTTCTTGCGGCTCTCAGAATAAAAGAAAAGAAACATCACAAATAAATTAAAACAGAAAAGGAGAAAGAAAAAATGGGAAAAATAAAAGTAACACAGTGCGGAGATATTGAAGGACTGAAAGTGATCGAGCCAACTGTATTTGGTGATTCCAGAGGATATTTCATGGAAACATACAATTATAACGATTTCAAGGAAGCAGGCATTGATGTAGAATTCGTTCAGGATAATCAGTCCAGCTCCCGTTACGGTGTTCTCCGCGGACTTCATTTCCAGATCAGCTATCCTCAGGATAAGCTGGTACGTGTGGTAAACGGAGAAGTGTTTGATGTTGCGGTTGACCTTCGTGAAGGCTCCAAGACCTTTGGAAAATGGTATGGTGTAGTCCTTTCCGCAGAAAACAAGAAACAGTTCTTTATTCCTAAGGGATTTGCTCATGGCTTCCTGGTACTTTCCGAGAATGCAGAGTTCACCTACAAGTGCTCTGATTTCTATCATCCAAACGATGAGGGCGGACTGATCTGGAATGACAAGGACATTAACGTTGAGTGGCCGATCCCGGAAGGCATGGAGCTTATTTTCTCCGACAAGGACCAGAAGTGGGGAAGCTTCGAGGAATATAAGAATCGATAAGGAATTGCAGAATGAAGAAAATATTAGCTTTGCCGGCGGAGCTGTACCAGAATCGAAAGCTGGTTTTAAGCCTTGCAAAAAATGATTTCAAAACAAAATATGCAGGATCCTATCTTGGTATTGTCTGGGCATTTATCCAGCCTATCGTAACGATCCTGGTCTACTGGTTTGTATTTTCCGTAGGACTGAAGGCCGGAACGGTATCGGATTACCCTTTTGTACTCTATCTGGTATCCGGTATCGTGCCGTGGTTTTTCTTCCAGGATGCATTAAACGGTGGAACCAATGCCCTGATCGAATACAATTATCTTGTGAAGAAGGTTGTATTCAAGATCAGCATCCTTCCCATCGTAAAGATCATCTCCGCACTTTTCGTGCATGTTTTCTTTGTGGCCTTTGCACTGATCTTATGTGCATGCTACGGATATACACCAAGCCTTTATACACTGCAGATCATTTATTACTCTGTCTGCACCTTCCTTTTTGTACTGGGACTTGTGTATGCTACAAGTGCGATCGTCATTTTTTTCCGTGATCTGACCCAGATCATCAGTATTTTTCTTCAGGTGGGTGTATGGCTTACACCGATCATGTGGGATATCAATATGCTTTCTTCACATCCATGGCTGATCAAGCTGTTTAAGCTGAATCCGATGTACTATGTAGTTACGGGCTACCGTGATTCCATGCTTGGTCATATCGGGATCTGGAACCATGCTTCATGGACGATCTATTTCTGGGTAGTTACGATCCTGCTTTTCGGACTGGGATCTGTGATATTCAAACGTCTGAAGCCGCATTTTGCAGATGTGCTTTAATTGAATGCGGATGGCGGATATCCGCCTGATCCGGACCGGACAGTTCCTATGGGGGATTTGCTCTGTAAGGATAAAAAGCAGAACGGCGGCAGATTGTGAGAGTGAACGATTTACACAAAAGTGAGGTTGAAAATGGCAGAAGATATTGCGATTTCAGTAAATGATGTCAGTAAGATGTACAAGCTTTACGATAATCCTATGGATCGTCTTAAGGAGTCCCTGGGATTATCCAGAAAAAAGAAATATAAAGAGCATTATGCGCTCAACCATGTATCCTTTCAGGTGCATAAGGGAGAAACAGTGGGAATTATCGGAACAAATGGTTCCGGTAAATCCACGATCCTGAAGATCATCACCGGCGTACTTTCGCCCACGGCCGGGGAAATAGCCGTAAACGGAAGGATCTCAGCGCTTCTGGAGCTGGGAGCCGGATTTAACGGAGAATATTCCGGACTTGAAAATGTATATCTCAACGGAAGCATGATCGGTTTTTCCAGGGAAGAGATCGATGCCAAGCTGCAGTCTATTCTGGATTTTGCAGATATCGGTGATTTTATCCATCAGCCGGTAAAAACATACTCCAGTGGTATGTTCGTGCGTCTGGCTTTTGCGGTAGCTATCAATATCGATCCAGAGATCCTGATCGTTGATGAGGCTCTTTCCGTGGGAGATGTATTTTTCCAGGCAAAATGTTACCGAAAATTCGAAGAGTTCAAGGAAATGGGGAAGACCATTCTGTTTGTAAGCCATGACCTGAGCAGCATCGGAAAATACTGTGACCGTGTTGTGCTTCTAAACAAAGGTGAGAAGCTTGCAGAGGGTGGTGCCAAGGAGATGGTCAATCTTTACCGTCGTGTGCTGGTCAATCAGTATGACGATGCAGATCTGGAAGAAAACACAGACGATGCAGAAGAGGGACAGACGACGGAGAACCAGGCAGCCGGAGCAGACGTTTCACTGAAAGCACATACCGGAAGCGGTAAAGCTATGAAGGACAGCCTGAACCTGAATCCCAAGGTCCTGGAATACGGCAGTAAGCTTGGCGAGATCGTGGATTTTGCCATCCGGGATGATACAGGAATGATCACCAATGTGATCGAAAAAGGCAAGGAATTTTCCGTTCAGATGAAAGTGAAGTTCCAGGCAGATGTCAGTGATCCGATCTTTGCATTTACCCTGAAAGATCTGAAAGGCACCGAGATCACAGGAACCAATACCATGTATGAACATACGCCTCTGAAACCGCAGAAGGCAGGCGATGTCCGTGAGATCACCTTCAAACAGGTGATGCCTCTGGAGGCAGGGGAATATATGCTGTGTCTGGGCTGCACCGGATATAAAGACGGCGATTTTACCGTATTTCATCGTCTTTACGATGTGTGTAACCTGACCGTGATCACAGATAAGAAAGCAGTGGGATATTTTGATCTGTTTTCCAAAGTATCTGTGAAATAAGTGGAGGAACGACTATGGCGGAGTTGAATTTAGATTATTATACGGCGAAGGATCATTATTCCGATGGGGATATCGAGGAAACACTTCTGAAAATGGCACAGGAAGGCAAATCTTTTGAAGACCTGCCGGAGGAAGAGGTGAGTTTTCCAATGGTCTACCATTTTTCAGGGCTGCGGGAGAATATCTTAAGCTGGTATCCTCTGAAAAAGGCGGATTCCGTTCTGGAGATCGGAGCCGGATGCGGAGCCATTACCGGAATGCTTTGCCGCAAGGCCGGTCATGTGACTTCCGTGGAGCTTTCCAAACGTCGGGCAGATATCAATTATGCGAGAAACAGGGATAAGGAAAATCTGACGATCATGGTTGGAAACCTGAATGACATGACTTTTCCGGAAAAATTCGACTATGTGGTAGTAAACGGTGTGCTGGAGTATGCCATGAGCTTTACCGAGGGAAAAACTCCTTACGAGACATTTCTTCAGCGTATGGGCGCTTATCTGAAGCCGGAGGGAAGACTTCTGATCGCCATTGAGAACAGACTGGGATTGAAGTACTTTGCCGGAGCACCGGAGGATCACACAGATCTTCATTTTTTCGGGATCAATGGATATCCGGGAAATCAGTCTGTGCGCACCTTTTCCAAGAATGAACTGGGAGAGCTGCTGGAAAACAGCGGCTTTCCTTTTCTGCGCTTTTACTACCCGTATCCGGATTATAAATTTCCGACAGAGATTTTTACAGATGAGAGCCTTTATACCAATTCCTACGGAAGAAGCTATCCTGTATACACAGATAAGACAGCAGATCTTTTTGCAGAAAGTGAAGGCGTAAAGGCCTTCGAAAAAGAGAAGATCCTGGACAGCTTTGTGAATTCTTTTCTTGTGGAGGCAGGACGTACCGAGAATCAGGACCCGGAGGAAATCCTTTATGTGAAGCTGAACCAGGAGCGAAAAGAAAAGTTCCGTCTTCTGACCAGAATCGTCCGGGAGAACGGAGAGGTCCGTGCGGAAAAAGAGGCTATGGTGCCCCAGGCTGAGGAATTTGTGGAAAAACTGGAAAAAACCGGAACAGAGAGTACCGGATCCGATAAATACAAGAATCTTCCCTGCAGGGCAGAAAACGGAAAGATCTCTTATCCGCTCCTTACTGGAAAAACTCTTCACCAGGAAATCGCAGAGCTTGCCCAGAAAGAAGATCTTGAAGAGATCAAGGCCCTTCTTAAAAAATTCTATCAGGAATTTTTCGGGGCTCGTCAGATTGTGGATTACAGGACCGGAGAGTTCCGCGAGGTATTTGGTGATCATCCGGGAAGAGAGGATTACGAATGTGTCTGCCCGGCCAATGTGGACCTGATCTGCAGCAACATCTTTATGGGAGAAAAGGAAAATCAGATCATAGATTATGAGTGGATGTTTGATTTCCCTGTGCCTGTGAATTTTATCATGTGGCGCCTGATCCATGAACTGTATACACATGTTTCTGAGCTGCCGCGGTTATGTCATGAGGATGAGATGATGGCGGAGTTTGATATCAGCTATACAGACTATGAGATATTTATGGATTGGACCATGCATTTCGTCTATGAGTATGTGGGCTGTGGTTCCCTGATCCCGTTTGAACAGAAAAAGGTGCCGGTTTCCGTAACAGAGCTGGTGAACAGAGAAAGAGAAAAGCACCAGATGCACAGCAAGCTGTACTATGATCTTGGTGAGGGATTCTGTGAAGAGCATACACTTTATGCAGAGGGAAAACTTTCCGGAAACCGTTTCCGGGTAGAGTTTGCGCTTTCCGGTATCAAAGGAATACGAAATCTCCGCTGGAATCCTGCAAACGGTCATTTCCTGAAAGTGAGGATAGAGCGTCTGGATTGCGGATGCAGTGCGGAGCTTGTGCCTCAGGGTGTCCATATGAAGGTGGATAACAGTACCACTGCGTTTTTTACCACCGATGGCTTTTATCTTATCGATGTTACGCACCCGGAAAATGTGGACAGGATCGTAATAGAGGGAAAACTTGACTGCCTTGAGCTTCCGGATGTGGAAAAGCTTCTGGCCTTTGAAAAAGAGCGTGAAGTACGAAGAGAACAGGAGCGTGTCAGAAAAGAGGCTGAACGTGCCGCAAAGCAGGCTGCAGAGGAAGCAGCACGTGCGCAGGAAGAGGCCCTTCGTCATCCAGGCAAAAAAGCGCAGGTAAAGAGACTGGTCAAAAAGGTTCTTCGTTATCATACAGAGCCGGCAGCAGTGATGGGAGTGGAGACAACTCCTACCTGTATGGGCAGTGTTGATTTCTTCCATTATGAGAATGGCACCTTAAATGCCATTGGCTGGGCCTTTGATCCGACGTTTGCGTCTATGGGACAGCCAAGGATCGCATTTTATCAGGGAACACAGAAGCTTCAGGAGGCTTCCTGTACTACAATCTACCGTACGGATGTGGCTAATGCCATTGGAAATCCGGATGCGGAAAGTGCCGGATTTTCTTTCCTGGCAACGGTTCTTGCGCCGGCAGAGACTTCTGTTTTCCTGGAATACGGAACCGCAGCGGATACCGGAAGATTCCTTATCGGAAAGATCCCGGGAACCAGGGATCAGAAAGAGCTTCTGGTATACGCGATCGAAGATCCGAAGAGTATCGGAAATCTCCGTCATTTCAAACAGCGTCATATACGCAGTGCGAGAAAGGCATATCCACAGGCAGTCTATCAGCAGAAGGTAGATGTGATCGTGCCGGTTTACAACGGATTGGAGTATTTTGATGCCCTGTTTTCCGGAATTGAAAAGACGAAGGTTCCTTATCGTCTGATCATCGTAAATGACAAGAGTCCGGATCCTGAGGTAGGAAACTATCTGGAAAAATATGCCGCAGAGCATGACAATGTGGTACTTCTGAATAATGAGACCAATATGGGCTTTCTTCCGTCTGTAAACCGTGGATTAAAGATGGCGGAAAATCATGTGGCTCTTGTAAATACAGATGTGGAGGTTCCGGAAGAGTGGCTGGAGCGCCTGATGCTTCCGATCTTTGCAAAGGAAAACATTGCAACCACTACACCGTTTACCACCTGCGGAACCATCTGCAGCTTCCCGGATTTCTGCCGGGATAACAAACTGTTTGAGGGAATGCCGCTGTGGGAGATCGATGATGAATTCCGCATGATCCGTCCGCAGTATCCGGCTATGCCTACCGGTGTGGGCTTCTGCATGGGTATGAACCTGAAAGCGATCCAGGAGGTTGGCCTTCTGGATGAGGAGAATTTCGGAAAAGGCTACGGTGAGGAGAATGACTGGTGCCAGCGTGCCATAGCTGCAGGCTATGAGAACGTGCATGTGGATAACCTGTTTGTATATCACAAGCATGGTGGAAGCTTCCCGTCTGAGGAAAAGCAGAGACTTCTGAAAGAGCACAGTGAGGCGCTGCTCCGCAAGCATCCGGATTACAACAAGGATACTGCGGATTACTGCAGAAGAGACCCGCTTCGTCCGGTAAGACTCTACGTGGAAATGAAGCTTCTCAACAGGAAGCTGGATGTGCCTACCATTGTGGCCTTTGACCATGATCTTGGCGGCGGTGCAACGGCTTATCTTGTGGAAAAAAGACGTCTGGCTCTGCGGGAAGGATACCGTTTTGTGACCATCCGCTATAATATCGTAAGCAATCGTTTTTACTTTACGTATCAGTATAAGCAGTATGAGATGGAATTTTTTGCAAATGATTTGGAAACTGCCCTTGGTGAGCTGATGCGTGTGGATGAGATCTGGATCAACGAGCTTGTGACCTATCAGAATCTTTACGGAACCTTGGAACGTATCCTGCGTCTTAAGAGAGAGCAGGGTGCGAAGCTCCTTATGCTTCTTCATGATTTCTTTGCCCTTTGTCCGGCAGTGAATCTGATCGATGCAGAAGGAAAATACTGTGGTGTTCCATCCTGTGAGGTCTGCGATAAATGTATTCCGGATAACCGCAGCAACGCCTGCACAGAATACGGAACCGGAACGCTCTGGCGTACAAAATTCCGGGAATTTCTGTCAAACTGTGATGAGATCCGTGCATTTTCCGATGATACGGCAAGGCTGTTCAAGCGTGCTTATCCGGATGTATACAATCTCCATGTGATCCCGCATGCACCCCATTACCTTCCGGCAGTGAAAAAAAATAAAAAAACCACAGAGACCTTTAACATTGGTCTTATCGGCGTACTTTGCTACAAAAAAGGCCTGGAGGTTGTGAAGGCGCTTGCAGGATATATCGAAGAGAATGAACTGAATATCCGTCTGAGACTGATCGGTACTTCCGACGAAGAGATCGAAAGTCCGGTATTTTCCCAGACAGGAAGATATACAAGAGAGGAGATCCCAAGACTTACCCTGGAGCAGGATATTGATATGTTCCTGATCCCGTCCGTATGGCCGGAAACCTTCTCCTACACAACCTCGGAGATCATTTCCATGGGATTTCCGGTAGCGGTACTTCCGGTAGGTGCACCTGTAGAACGTGTGAAACGCTATGCCAAGGGCCTTGTCCTAAAAGATGAGAAGCCGGAGAATATTGTGGAAGAGATGATTTCTCTGTGGAAAACTCTCGGCGAAAGTGAGCTCCCTGTGGAAAAACGCAGGTTTCTTTTCGTAGGAGAGGAGATTTCCTTTGCTTCCAGATATCGTGTGGAGCATTTCCGGGAGCAGCTGATCCTTAAAGGCTATGCATCGAAGTTTATCCAGATAGATCAGGCAGAGCAGGAAAAGATCGAGGAATATACAGCGATCGTGATGTACCGCTGCAGCAAGCTGATGGAAGCAGAACTGCTTGCCAACCGGGCGAAAGCAGCCGGAATCCCTGTTTACTATGATGTGGATGACCTGGTATTTAATTACGAAAAAATTTCCGGGCTGCATTTCCTGAAGGGAAGCGAGTACAGTGACTTCCGCACAACTACAGACCGTATCCGCGGATGTATGGGATTCTGCGACGGATATTTTACATCCACGGAGACACTGGCAGGAGAGATCCGGGAAGAATTTCCGGAAAAACCGGTGGTGATCAACCGCAACTGTATGAGTATGGAGATGGAGATCCTGTCTCACGAGGCTGTGGAGCAGACAGACAAGGCTAAAGACCGGATCTATATCGGATATTTAAGTGGTTCCAAAACGCATGATCAGGATTTTGCCCAGGTGGAGGCAGCACTTCTGGAGGTGATGGAGCGCCACCCGGAGGTTTACCTGAAGCTGGTGGGTGTGCTGGATGAATCCGGAATGGAGCCGGTGCAGAACCGCATCGAGAAGCTTCCGTTTATGGACTGGAGACAGCTGCCTGCCGTGATCGCAGGACTTGATATCAATCTGATGCCGCTGGAGAACAGCTTGTTCCACTGGTGTAAATCCGAGAATAAGTGGACAGAGGCTGCCCTTGTAAAGGTTCCGAGTGTCATGAGCCGTAACTGTGAGATGGAATACGTGGTCGAAAATGGAAAAGATGGCTGGATGTGCACCACAAAAGAAGAGTGGGTCAATGCCCTGGAAGCTCTGGTTACTGATGAGAAGGCCAGAAAAGTCATGGGTGAGGCCGCACATCAGAAGGTTATGGAACATTACCTTACAGTAAATACCGGAAAGGATGCAATGGAGGAATTGTTATGCAGCGAGAGCTATACGAAGTAGAAAAGGACAGGTTTGACCTGAAGGACAGTTCTCTGTATCACCTTCAGGGAACCTGGCCGAAGGATCATAAGCCGGAAGCCGTTCTTGACGGGGAAAAGCTTCCGGCAGCCATCAGTGCCCAGGAGCGTGTCAGCGCCCTGGAGCGCTTTAAGGATCTGGATCTGGTAAACGGAGAACGTGTGCAGATGGAAATCTGCCTGCCGGATCTGGAGGGCAAAAAGAAGCTTGTTGTTTATGCGGTAAAGGGTGAAAAACGTATCCGGTGGTTTTCTGTTTCGGCAGCACAGCTTTACAGGAAACAGGGAAAACCGCAGTACTTTATTGAGAGCATCGAGGTGGAAGCCGGGGAAAAGATCTGCCGTGTCCGTGGCTGGGCAGCCTTTAACAGCCCCCTGACCATACGCCTGGAGGATCGCAGCCGGAAGGAAATCCCCTGCGAGATCACCAGACTGAAACGTGTGGATGTACAGAATCAGTACCAGGAAACAGAGATCGATGAGAAGAGCGGTTTTTTCTTTGAATTCCATTATGACAGTGTGAAGGAATTCTACATTGTATTTGAGGCAGGCAATGTGCGGACGCTTCGTCTGGTACATCTGCAGCCACAGAAGCGCCTTGCGGAGAAAGCTGCGGTATATTTCCGTAAGGGAAGCCGTTACATGAAGCTTCACGGGGCAGCAGCCCTTACCGGAAAGGTATTTGGAAAGGTGCTGGACCGTAAAAACCGTCCGGTGGATTATTCCAAATGGATCGTGAAGCATCTGCCGGACAAGGCAGAGCTTGCAGAAGAAAGAAAAACGAAATTTTCCAGGAATCCAAAATTCAGTATTGTGATCCCGCTTTACAAAACACCGGAAAAATATCTCCAGCAACTGGTAGATTCCATAGAAGCCCAGACCTACGGGAACTGGGAACTCTGTCTTTCCGACGGAAGCGGAGCAGATTCTCCTCTTACCGATTATCTGAACAGGCTGGAAAAAAGTGATGACAGGATCCGTGTGATCCGCAACGACCAGGCACTTCAGATCGCAGAGAATACCAATGCGGCCATGAAAGCGGCAACAGGAGATTTTATCGTGTTTGCAGATCATGATGATGAGCTGACGCCGGACGCCTTGTTCCGGTGTGTGAAAGCGCTGAATGAGGATCTGGAGCTTAAGGTTCTGTATTCCGATGAAGATAAGATGTCTATGGACGGGCACAAATTCTTTCAGCCGCATTTCAAACCGGACTTCAATATTGATCTTTTGTGTACAGTAAACTACATCTGTCATCTTTTTGTCGTAAAAAAAGAGATCGTGGATCAGATCGGAATGCTGAAAAAGGAATTTGACGGTGCACAGGATTATGATTTTGTGTTCCGCTGTGTGGAAGCTGCGGGAAGAGAGCAGATCCATCATATCCCCAGGATCCTTTATCACTGGAGATGCCATGAGGATTCCACAGCAGAGAATCCGGAAAGCAAAATGTATGCCTTTGATGCAGGAGCACGTGCCATCAAGGCTCATTATGACAGGCTCGGAGTTCCGGTGGAAATCGAAAAAGGTGAATATCTTGGACTTTACCGTACAAAATTCCTCTGGGAGGAAAAACCGCTGATCTCCATCATCATCCCAAACAAGGATCACATCGATGATCTGAAGAGATGTATTGATTCCATCGAAGAAAAGGCAACTTACCGCAATTATGAGTATGTGATCGTGGAGAATAACAGTACGGAGGATGAGACCTTTGCTTACTATAAAGAGCTGGAAGCATCCAATCCGAAAGCCCATGTGGTGTACTGGGATGGTATTTTCAACTATTCTGCCATCAATAATTTCGGAGCTGCTCATGCTAAGGGTGACTATCTGCTTCTTCTCAACAATGATACGGAGATCATCAGCCCGGACTGTCTGGAGCAGCTTTTGGGATACTGTATGAGACCGGATGTGGGAGCTGTAGGAGCGCGGCTCTATTATGAGGATGATACCGTGCAGCATGCAGGAGTAGTCGTTGGCTTCGGCGGTATTGCGGGACACTGCTTTGTGCAGCAGAAGAGAGACGCTACCGGATACTGCCACAGGATCATCTGTGCCCAGGATTACAGCGCTGTAACCGCAGCCTGCATGATGGTGAAGCGTGAGGCCTTTGATAAGGTTCACGGATTAAGTGAGGAATTTCAGGTTGCCTTTAATGACATAGATTTTTGCCTTCGTCTGGGAAAAGCCGGATATCTGGTTGTATACAATCCTTATGCGGAGCTTTATCACTATGAATCCAAATCCAGAGGTCTTGAGGATACACCGGAGAAGGTGGCAAGATTTAACCGCGAGATCGCTTCCTTTGAGAAGCACTGGCCGGAGATCCTCCGTGACGGAGATCCTTACTATAATCCGAACCTTACACTGGAGAGCCAGGATTTCTCTCTGAAGCGGATATAGGAGGTTATATTTTGGAAAAGAAAAAAATCTGGAAGGATGAGAGAGTTCAGGCAGGGGTTCTTGTCCTGGCAGCATTTCTGCTCCTGACTGCATGGGCGTTTATGCAGCCCCTGGGGGCAGGCCCCGATGAAAAAATGCGCTACATGGTGGCACAGTATCTTCATGAGCATCCGGGAAAGCTGCCTCTTGGAGATGAGCCAACCATCCGTGATGCGACATGGGGGATTTCCTATGCCTATTATCCGATCCTTTCCTATATGGTATCTGCTGTATTTATGGGGATCGCAGGTCTGTTCCATGCATCTGCAGACGGATTACTCCATGCGGCGAGGATGGCAGATGTGCTCTTTGTGACTGGAGCGGTATATTTTGTGGTGAAAGCATCCGGAAAGCTTTTTCCGAAAGAGGGAAGATGGCTGTTTGCCGCACTGGCAGGCTTTATGCCGCAGGCATTGTTTCTGGGAACTTATGTAAACACGGATTCCCTGGCGCTTTTATCCATGGCGATGATCCTGTATTCCTGGTCCTGTTATCTGGAAGCGGGAGACTGGAGCTTCAGAAATTCGATCCTTCTGGCTGTTGGAATGGCAGTCTGTGCACTGTCCTACTATAATACCTACGGATGGATCTTATGCAGCTTCCTGTTTTTCTGCCTGACAGTCCTTCTGTGCAGGGAAGAGCCGGTAAAACAGAGAGTTGCATTTCTGTTCCGGAGAGGAATCGTGATCGCGGCAGTAACCCTTGCTTTATGCGGCTGGTGGTTTATACGAAATGCCGTTCTCTATGACGGAGATCTTATCGGAAGAAAAGCCTGTGCACAGTGTGCGGAAAAATATGCGGCTGTTGATTACAGGCCGTCCAGATATCCCACACCGGAGAAGCTGAACTGGTCATGGAAGGATATCCTTCTGTATCAGGACCCGGGCTGGCAGCATAACTGGCTGCTGACAGTTCTGGTAAGCTTTATCGGAACCTTTGGCCTGATGCAGATCTATATGCCTTATAGTGTGAGCAAGGCATATTTCCTGTTCTTTGGAATGGGTGGGATCGGTATTTTAACCATGTTGGGAATGTTTTATCCGAAGAAACGTACTGTGGTAAAAGAACGAAAAGTAGCAGGAAGTGAAAAGCTGAAGATAAAAACAATAACCGTGTACGATAAATGGGACAGAAAAGGGATCTTTCATCTGCTGATGATCCTTTTGATCCTGATCCCTGTTGGGCTGTTTATGTATTATGTATATTATAGTGACAACCAGGCACAGGGACGTTATATCATGCCGGCACTGTATCCGGCCATGTATTTTGTGACAGCCGGCTGGAATCGTCTGCTTGAGCGTTTTGTAAAAAAAGAAAATATCAGAATGTGGATATACCGGGTCCTGACAGCACTTCTGGCTGCTTCGCCGTTTTTATGCTATATCTTCCTGGTAGTTCCGTTTTATGGCTGACACCCCGATGGGTGAGATGGCAGAAAAAAATCCCTTCTATGTATCCGGATATGACCGGTACATAGGAGGGATTTTTTAATTCTGAAGTATATCCGCCTGGGAACCAAGATCAGGAACGGATGATCCGGATCATGCGCCACAGCAGAAGGATAAGGAGCAGGATGCCCACACCGCCAATGGCAAAATACGGGATCTGGGATCTGGATTCGGAATAAGCTTTTGCAGAATCCATGTTTTCATCATTTTCCAGTACATCGGAAGAGCTTTCCTGGGAGGGATCCTCGACAACTGCAGTTCCCACCTGAGTTCCGCCAAAGGAATAGGTGCGTAAGATCTGACCATCAGATTCCGTATCTTCCGTAGTCAGGTCGTCTGCGGTCGCACCGGATGGAACCATTACAGTGCCGCCGGACAGGATGTGAAAATCATCCTCGCTGAGATCCAGAAGCTGGAAATTGGAAAAACCGTAATCCAGAAGTGAGATCGCTTCGGTGGCTGTCTGACCGGTCGCTCCGTTCATGACTACTGCGATCAGAGTAGTACCGTTTCGCTGTGCAGCTGTGACAAGAACGCTTCCGGAAGCAGTGGTGGTACTTTCACGACCGCCGATACATCCTTCATAATAGGAAGCGGATGCAGGATCTGTCATGGTAAAAGAGCTTGTCAGGTTACGGGTACCGCCGGAAACATTGGTAGCCGGGATCGTATAGGAGGTGGCTCCGGAGATGGTGCGGAAGCTGTCATTACGGATAGCCGCCTGCATGATCAGAGCCAGATCATGTGCTGTGGTATGCTGGTTGTCATCCGGGAGACCGGTAGGATTGGTGAATACCGTATTGGTACATCCCAGCTCCTTGGCACGGTCGTTCATTTTCTGGACAAAGGCATCTACAGATCCACCGATCTGTTCTGCAACCTGGAGTGCAATGTCATTGGCAGAGGCCAGCATCAGAGCGTAAAGGCACTGCTCCATGGTAAATACCTCTCCGAGCTGTGAGGAAATATGAGCGCCTCCGTCTGTAACACCGGATACGCCGGTTTCTGTCATGGTAACCTGATCGTCAAGCTGGCTGTTCTCCAGTGCCAGAAGACAGGTCATGATCTTAACTGCGCCGGCCGGAGAAAGCGTGGTGTCCATATCCTTGGCATAGAGGATCGTATCGGAAGTATCTTCCATGATCACGGCAGATGCGGAAGTGATCTCAGGCCCCTGAGGCCATCCGCTGATCCCATTGGTGGTAATACCGGAGGATACAGCAACAGCGGTTTCTTCTGTGGCGAAAACTGGAGTCTGGAACACCATGGAAGCGGAGATCCCAATAGCCAGAAGCGCTGTGGTTATTCTTGATTTTTTCATGATAAATGGTACTCCTGTATAAAAAATAATTCTTATGTAAGCAATACATACGTAAGCTCAGTATAACACATTTCCTCTCTTCCTTGCAAAAAAAATGATGGAATGGTAAAATATGTTCATCAAACTGTTACTGAGAACAGAGTGAACAGTAACATCAAACTGAGTAATACGGAGATAATATATGAGTAAAGATGATTCTACAGGAAAGATCCAATGGGACAGACTTATAAAGAAGCTTTCCCCCTATACAGTACAGAAGGGCCTAAGATACCTGAAGCATTATGGTCTGAAAGAGTTCTGGATCCGGCTTCATGAACGTTTTGAACCGGAAGAGGTTCCTTACGGACCATGGTATGAGGCATACAGACCTGACGAGGAAACACTGGAGAAGCAGCGGAAACGCAAATTTCCGGATGGGCCGTTGATCAGCATTGTGGTACCTGCATATCTGACACCGGAGCGTTTTTTAAGACAGATGCTGGACTCTCTCCTTGCACAGACATATGAGAACTGGGAGCTGTGTCTGACAAACGGAAGCCCGGAGGATCCGGACATGCAGACTGTGCTGAGATCCTATGCAGAGATGGACAGGAGGATCCGCTATCAGGATCTGAAAGAGAATCTTGGCATTGCAGAAAATACAAACGCGGCTTTTGCCATGGCAGAGGGTGATTTTATCGCACTTCTGGATCATGATGATCTGCTGGCACCTAATGCATTGTATGAGATCGCGGCGGCACTGGAGGAGCATCCGGAGGCGGATGTGATCTATACAGATGAGGATAAGGTCACGACAGATCTTTCTGAACATTTTCAGCCCCATCTGAAACCGGACTTTAACCTGGATCTTTTAAGATCCAATAATTATATCTGCCATTTTCTGGTGGTAAGACGTTCCGTAGTGCAGACAGTGGGCGGATTCCGCCGGGAATTTGACGGCGCCCAGGATTATGATTTCATTTTCCGCTGTGTGGAGCAGGCAAGGGAAGTGGTCCATGTACCTGAGATCCTTTATCACTGGAGGACCCACAAATCCTCCACAGCAGATAATCCGGCAAGCAAGATGTATGCTTTTGAAGCCGGCAGACGTGCCATTGAGGGGAATCTCAAACGGACCGGAACTCCGGGAACCGTGGAGCATACTCCGGATTTTGGATTTTACCGTGTGAAGTATCCGGTGCAGGGAGAACCTCTGGTTTCTGTTATCATTCCGAACCGTGAGGAGAAAGAAACGCTTCAGGCCTGCGTGGAATCCATTTTTGAAAAAAATGCCTACAAAAATTACGAGATCATCATTGTGGAGAATAACAGCAGCTCCGAAGAGATCTTCCGGTATTACAGAAAGCTTTCGGAGGATCCCAGGGTCCATCTGATCCGCTGGAAAAAAGGCTTCAACTATTCTGCCATCAACAATTTCGGGGTGCGCCATGCCAAAGGAGATTACCTGCTTTTTCTGAATAATGACGTAAAGGTCATCGATCCGGACTGGATGTCAGAGATGCTGAGCGTGTGCCAGCGTAAGGAAACAGGTGCAGTTGGCGTCAAGCTGATCTATCCGGATAACACCATTCAGCATGCAGGCTGCGTGGTGGGAATGGGCGGAATTGCCGGGAACATGTTTGTGAATATGCCGGCAGAGCGTACTGGATATCTCCATAAGGCCTCTCTTTTGCAGGATATGAGCTGTGTGACTGCAGCATGTATGATGATGAAGAAGGAAGTTTTTCTGGAGGCAGGAGGCTTTACGGAAGAGCTTGCAGTTGCGTTTAATGATGTGGATCTCTGTCTGAAGGTGCGAAGCCACGGCCATCTGATCGTCTATGATCCGTATGTGAAGCTCTATCATTACGAATCCAAGTCAAGAGGCACTGAGGACAGCGAGGAAAAGGTCCGCCGTTTCCAGACGGAGATCGAATACATGCGCTGTCACTGGCTGGATATCCTGAAAAAAGGAGATCCATACTATAACAAAAATCTTTCTTTAACCAAATGGAATTATTCCCTGAAGCCCCTTCCGGGAATGGGAAAGAAGAAGGGATAAAGCAATGCAGGAAGTATCAGTAGTCATACCAAACTTTAACGGAATGGCATATCTGGATGGTGTTCTTTCCAGTCTTGAAAGACAGACTATCCGTAATTTTGAGGTTATACTAGTGGATAATGGTTCCACTGATGGCAGCTGTGCGTTTGTTTCGGCGGAATATCCATGGGTACACATGATACAGCTTCAGGAGAATTACGGCTTCAGCAGAGCCGTTAATGAAGGGATCCATGCGGCACGTTCCCCATATGTGCTACTTCTGAACAATGATACGGAAGCGGAACCGGATTTCCTGGAGGAGATGGTTGCTGCCCTGCGCAGACATAAGAAGGCATTTTCCTGTCAGGCAAGGATGATCCAGCTTCATGACAGGGACAAGATGGATGATGCCGGAAATTATTACTGTGCCCTTGGCTGGGCTTTTGCCAGGGGAAAAGGCAAGGATATCAGCCATTATGACCGAGAGCAGAAGATTTTTTCCACCTGTGCGGGAGCTGCGATCTACCGGAAGAAATTTATTGACAGGATCGGAGATTTTGATGAGGAGCATTTTGCTTATCTGGAGGATCTGGATATCGGCTATCGTGCCAGGATCTGCGGTTATCAGAACTGGTATGCTCCAAAAGCGAAGGTTTATCATGTAGGAAGCGGCACCAGCGGCTCCAGATATAATCAGTTTAAGATCCGGTATTCTTCCAGAAACAATATTTATCTTATCTATAAGAATATGCCGTTTCTCCAGATCGTGCTGAACCTTCCGTTTTTTCTGGTGGGATTCGGTGCGAAGATCCTGTTTTTTGCGTCCAAGGGATTCGGACGTGAGTACCTTGCAGGCATCAAAAACGGCTTTCAGATCAGCCGCAAAAACAAAAAAGTCAGATTTTCCATGAGGAATCTTCCGCGTTATATACAGCTCCAGTTTGAACTCTGGATCAACATTTTTAGGCGTTTTGCCGGTTAAGACATCATATTTTCACAGAATTTTTATATTTCGGAGGGAAGATTTTATTGCTTTTGAGTTTCATCTATTATAAGATAAAAGCAATGAACTTAAATGAGGTGGCGGAAATTGATTAAAGACAACCAGAAAAATTTCAGTCGTCTCCATATGCTGATCGATGTATTTGTGATCGCGGCCTCCTATGCCCTGGCCTGGTTGATCCGTTTTCAGGGAATTTTTGAACATTCGGCGGTCCAGTCCAAGACCGTCCAGGAATATATGTTTATGCTGATATTCATTATTCCGGGATATTTACTTCTTTATCAGGCCTTTGATCTTTATACACCGATGCGAATGCAGGGGCGTCGTCTCGTACTTGCCGGAATTGTGAAGGCAAATGCGTTAGGGCTCCTTATCATCATGTTTGCACTTTACAATTTTAAAGAGCTGGACTATTCCCGTCTTACTCTGGTTTCTTTCTGTGTGATCAATATCGTCCTGGAATGGTTTGTGCGTATGGTCATATTTTACATTCTCCGGGATATGCGCAAAAAAGGAATGAACCAGAAACAGGTGCTGCTGGTAGGATACAGCCGTGCTGCCGAGGAATATGTAGACAGGATCCTGCAGAATCCGCAATGGGGATACGTGATCAGGGGCATACTGGATGACAATGTGCCGGCAGGCACTACTTATAAGGGCGTTAAGGTGATCGGTCGAATCGCCAATCTGATGATCATCCTTCCATCCAGTCGTCTGGATGAGATAGCCATTACCCTGGGCTTAAGTGAGTATTATCGTCTGGAAGAGATCGTTGCACTCTGTGAAAAATCCGGCGTGCACACAAAATTTATTCCGGATTATAATAATATTATTCCGACCAAACCATATACAGAAGATATTCTCGGGCTTCCGGTGATCAATATCCGGTATGTGCCCCTGAGCAACACGTTTAATGCACTGATCAAGAGATCTATGGATATTGCAGGCGCGATCGTTGCGATCATTGTGTCCTCACCAGTGATGCTGGTGTTGTGTATGTTGATCAAGCTGACTTCGCCGGGACCGCTGATCTATAAGCAGGAACGTGTCGGGCTTCATAATCAGACTTTCCGGATGTATAAATTCCGTTCCATGGAGATCCAGAAAGAATCAGAAGAAAAAAAGGCGTGGACAGTAAAGAACGATCCAAGAGTTACCGGAATCGGTAAATTTATGCGTCATACCAGTCTGGATGAGCTTCCACAGCTTTTTAACATTCTGAAGGGTGAGATGAGTCTTGTGGGACCAAGACCGGAGCGGCCGTTTTTTGTAGAAAAGTTTAGGGAGGAGATACCACGTTATATGGTCAAGCATCAGGTGCGGCCGGGTCTTACCGGGTGGGCACAGGTAAATGGCTATCGTGGAGATACTTCTATCAGAAAAAGGATAGAGTGTGATCTGTATTATATCGAAAACTGGTCTGTGGGATTTGATATAAAGATCATGTTTCTTACCATATTCAAAGGATTTATTAATAAGAACGCATACTAAAAAGGGGAAAAGGAAAAGATGTCAAAACCTCGGAAAAAAAGCAAGAAGATTTTATTTATCCTGGAGATCGTCGTACTGCTCCTGTTTATCGGAGGTCTGTTCGTTTATGGTCAGATCTCAGCCAAACTGGATAAGATCGACATCCAGGAAACAGATCTTGCAGACCAGGATATTGTAACCAATGATCAGGCACCGCAGATGACGGGATATACCACCTATGCACTGTTCGGACTGGACCACAGAAGCAAGAATGAGAAGCTGAATACAGAGAACAGTGATACCATCATCATTGCGAGTATCAACAATGATACGAAGGCAGTCAAACTTGTGTCTGTCTATAGAGATACCCTTCTCAATGTAAAGGATGATACCTATTCCAAAGCCAATTCGGCATATGCATTTGGCGGACCGACCAACGCGGTTTCCATGCTGAATACGAATCTGGATCTGAATATCACAGATTATGTTGCCATTGATTTTAATGCGCTGGTAACTGTGGTAGACTGTCTCGGAGGATTGGACATCCCTCTTTCCTATGCGGAGATCGTTCATATGAACAATTACTGTGTGGAGACATCAGAGGAAACCGGAAAGAGCTACACACCGATCGAACTGCCGGATCCGAAGCCGGAGGATGAGGAAGCAATCGTAGATACCTATCATCTTAATGGTGTACAGGCTACCTCCTACTGCCGTATCCGTTATACTGCAAGTCTTGATATGGGACGTACCGAGAGACAGAGACGAGTGATCCAGATGATCGTAGATAAGGCGAAAAAGGCAGGACTTTCCACTATCTTTGATATTATGGATCAGGTATTCCCGATGGTAAAAACTTCTGTTTCCAAAACAGAGATCCTGAAGATGATCCCGGCTATGATCGGCTACAGTATTGATGAAACTACAGGCTTCCCCAACGATTATAAATTTGCCCAGGTAAAGGGCAGCGTTATCGTACCTACCACACTGGAATCCAATGTTCTGAAGATGCATCAGTTTCTGTATGGAGACACCAGTTACACTCCGACGCAGGATGTACTCAACAGAAGTGCCCAGATTACAAATATCGCAGGCGGAGGCGACGTGCAGGACACTGCACCTGCGGTGACAGATACACCGAATGACGCAACGGATGATTCGTATACGTGGCAGGGAGATACATCCACAGATTACAGCAGTACGGACACAAGTGATGATGCTGATTACAGCACAGACACAGATTATGATTCGGATTACTCCGGAGACGATTACAGCACAGATACGGATTATTCCGGAGACGATTACAGCACAGATACGGACTATTCCGGAGGCGATTCCGATACGGATTATAACGATTATACCGACGGAGAAGATTATTCGGAGAATGAATAAAACATCAAAATAAGCAACCAGCAGAAGGGACCATCCAGTAACGGGTGGTCCTTTCTGGACAGGAGACAAATATGAAAACATTAAAAACAGACGTGATCATCCCGACATACCGTCCGGGAGAAGAATTTGAAAAACTGCTGGAAAGACTCAGCGCACAGAAATATCCTATCAATAAGATCCTTGTCATGAATACAGAAAAGAAATTCTGGAAAGAGACCTGGGAACAGGAATATCCGCTTGTGGAAGTCCGGCATCTTACAAAAGAAGAATTTGACCATGGCGGTACCAGAAGGCAGGCGGCAGAGCTTTCGGATGCGGAGATCCTTGTATTTATGACACAGGATGCAATGCCGGCAGACAGGGAACTGATCGGAGCACTGGTAGGAGCTCTTGCAGAGAATCCACAGGCAGGAGCCGCTTATGCGCGTCAGCTTCCAAAAAAGGACTGCAGATTTCTGGAAAAATATACCCGTTCCTTTAATTATCCGGAACAGTCCTGTCTGAAAACGGAAAAAGATGTACAGACCTACGGGATCAAAACATATTTCTGCTCCAACGTCTGTGCTGCTTATGATCACAGGATCTATGATGAGATTGGTGGATTTCCGGAGCATGCTATTTTTAATGAAGATATGATCTATGCAGGCTGGATGGTAAAAAAAGGCTATGGAGTTGCCTATGTATCAGAAGCGCGTGTATATCATTCTCACAATTACACCTGTATGCAGCAGTTCCACAGGAATTTTGATCTGGGAGTTTCCCAGGCGGAGCATCCGGAGGTTTTTGAAGGAGTGCCTTCCGAAGGTGAGGGCATCCGGCTGGTAAAAAAAAGCATGGCATATCTTCTGAAAACAGGCCACATATGGCTGATCCCCGGACTGTTTTTGCAAAGTGTCTCCAAATACGCCGGATATTTTCTCGGAAAACGATACAAAAAGCTCCCTGAAAAAATGATCCGCTTCTGCACCATGAATCCGCAATACTGGAAAAAGAACAAATAAGAGCAGGTCACGGTTTTTTAAAAGAGATA
Organism: Blautia sp. SF-50; assembly: GCF_900101315.1. Lineage (NCBI taxonomy): Bacteria > Bacillati > Bacillota > Clostridia > Lachnospirales > Lachnospiraceae > Blautia > Blautia sp. SF-50. The sequence continues at coordinate 11,538 of NZ_FMUW01000027.1, read as the reverse complement.
TCACAGTTTAAACACAATTCCCTGTTAAACTGTCTTTTATAAGAGAAATAAATGTTACTGAGAACGGAGTGAGCAGTAACAGATACATGCATCAGATAACATAGAAGGGAGCACCAGAGGCATGAGTGAAGAGAATAAATGGGGGACAGACTTGCCGGATGAGGATAAGAATGCTTCGGCAGAACAGAAACCGCTGACGCATCCTTATTCTGAGGGACGCAGGATGCAGGAGAGCAGACAGGACAGCGATGCAGGTGCCGGACAGAGTGAAGGCACTTCGCAGGAGAAACCAAAATACGGACATTATGAGGTGCATCAGCCTCAGGCCGGTAATTATGCCGGTGGAAATATACCGCCCAAAAAGCCGCGGAAAAAGAGAGATTTTTCAGGCAACAACAGCTTTGGAAAGAAAGCAGCCACTGCGGTGGCACTGGCTGTGATCTTTGGGCTGGTAGCCGGAGTGGTTTTTCAGGGTGTGAATATTGCAGCAGATAAATACAGAGGAAATGACAGCAATACAACGATCGGAAAGACAGAAACAGTTACCGGAACAGAGGATAGTACTGACAGTAGCTCTGCGGATTCTACTGTGAAGGATATTGTGGCAGAGAGTGGTACAGTGGCCGGTGTAGCCCAGGCAACCATGTCTTCTATCGTTGCCATTACATCTGTCAGTGTGCAGGAGATCCCAAGCTTTTTCGGATATGGAACGAGGCAGTATCAGAGTGCAGGAAGTGGTTCCGGTATTATTGTAGGAGAAAATGACAGCGAGCTTCTCATTGCGACTAACAACCATGTGGTATCTGGAGCGACTACACTTACTGTGTGCTTTGCAGGCAGTGATGTGGTAGGAGCGGAAGAAGAAACCCAGGCTATGGCAAGCAGCTCCGATGGAGATGCGGATGTGGATAACGCAGTTTCTGCCAAGATCAAAGGCACCGATGAAGAGAATGATCTGGCAGTGGTGGCAGTGGAGAAATCCGATATTCCGGATGAGACCATGGATGAGATCAAGATCGCACAGATGGGAAGCTCGGACGATCTTGTAGTCGGTGAGCAGGTGGTTGCCATTGGCAATGCACTGGGCTATGGACAGTCAGTTACCTCCGGATGGATAAGTGCCCTTAACAGAAGCATCGGTACAGAGGACGGAGAAGCCAGCGGACTGATCCAGACTGATGCAGCGATCAATCCCGGAAACAGTGGCGGTGCACTTCTGAACATGAACGGTGAAGTGATCGGTATCAATGCGGCCAAGTATGCAGACAGTCAGGTGGAAGGCATGGGATATGCCATTCCGATCTCCAAGGCAGAGCCGATCCTGGAAGAACTGATGAACCGCGAAACCAGAGATAAGGTGGAAGATTCTTCCAAGGTAGGATATATGGGAGTCAAGGCTGCCGATCTTACAACAGAAGCCATCCAGATGTATAATATGCCGGCAGGTGCTTTTATTACTGAGGTAACGGAAGGCGGCGCAGCAGATAATGCAGGGATCAAAAAAGGCGATATCATTGTGAAGCTGGATGGACAGAAGGTAAGCGGCAAGGATGACCTTGTTGATAAGCTGCAGTATTATGAGGCAGGAGAAACCATCGAAGTGGTGATCTCCAGAGCGAACAGCGGAGAGTACAAGGAACAGACGGTTGAAGTGACCCTCGGAAGCAAACCCTCTTCTGACAAATAAAAGAAAATACAGGATAACCATTTATAAACCGGGGAGCTGCATGTTCTTATGCAGCTCCCCGGTTTATAAAAACTTAATTTGATACAGCCGGATTATGTGCTATAATATGCATAATAAAAACCAGAAAGGAAATGTTATGGCAGATCAGTTTGATAATAATAAAGACAATGACCAGGAGCAGAAATACGAGAAATTCTGTTTTTTATGTCGCAGACCGGAGAGTCAGGCAGGGAAGATGATCGACCTTCCTAATCATATACATATCTGTGCGGATTGCATGCAGAAAAGCTTTGATACTATGAACACCCAGATGAACAATGGAAATTATTCCGATCTTTTTAACATGCCGAATGTGAGCATGATCGATCTCAGCAGTTTCCAGAATCCCGGAAACCAGGCGAAGAAGATCAAGAAAAAATCAGAGACTCCGAAGCCGGTGATCGATCTCAAAGATATTCCTGCACCACATAAGATCAAAGCAACTCTGGATGAATATGTGATCGGACAGGAATATGCCAAGAAGGTAATGTCTGTAGGTGTATACAATCATTATAAGAGAGTTGCCACAGATACCATGGATGATATTGAGATCGAGAAATCCAATATGCTGATGATCGGACCTACAGGCTGCGGTAAGACTTATCTGGTGAAGATGCTTGCCAGACTTCTTCAGGTACCGCTTGCCATTGCAGATGCCACATCTCTTACAGAGGCCGGTTATATCGGTGATGATATCGAGAGCGTAGTATCCAAGCTGCTTGCAGCTGCAGATAATGATGTGGAGAAGGCAGAGCACGGGATCATTTTCATTGATGAGATCGATAAGATCGCAAAGAAGAAGAATACCAACCAGAGAGATGTCAGCGGAGAGGCTGTCCAGCAGGGACTTCTGAAACTTCTGGAGGGAAGTGAAGTGGAAGTTCCGGTAGGTGCTACCAGCAAGAATGCCATGGTACCTATGGTGACTGTAAATACAAGGAACATTCTGTTTATCTGTGGCGGTGCGTTCCCGGATCTTGAGAATATCATCAAAGAAAGACTGAATAAACAGGCGTCTATCGGATTTTATGCAGATCTGAAGGACAAATATGATGATGATCCGCATGTGCTGGAGAAAGTAACGGTAGATGATCTCCGTGCATTTGGAATGATCCCGGAATTTATCGGTCGTCTTCCGATCATCTTTACTCTGAACGGGCTGACGGAAGATATGCTTGTGAAGATCCTCAAGGAGCCGAAGAATGCTATTCTGAAACAGTACAAGAAGCTTCTGGCACTGGATGAAGTAAAACTGGAGTTTGAGGACGGTGCCTTACATGCCATTGCCCGTAAGGCATTGGAACGCCATACAGGAGCCAGAGCTCTCCGGGCTATCCTGGAGGAATATATGCTGGATATCATGTATGAGATCCCGAAGGATGACAATATCGGTGAGGTCGTGATCACAGAGGGATACATTCAGGGCAACGGAGGTCCGAAGATCCTTATGCGTGGACAGGAGATCCCGGCACTGGAAGGATAAGAAACAAGAAGATTCTTTAATATATAAAGGAGCGTGACAGATATGGCAAAAAGCAGTTTTTGGGATGATCTGGGAAACACACTGACAAGAAAGGCAAAGGGCTTAAGTTCCAGAGCAGAGAATCTCTATGAGATCCAGAAGATCCGTAACAAGCTCTCTGCACAGGAGCGTATGACCGAAAAGCTGATGATGGATATCGGAAAGATGATCTATACACGTTATGAGCAGGGAGAAGCCGTTGACGGTGAGACGGGAGCTATCTGCGAGGAAATCAGCCAGCACATGCTGGAGGCGGATCACTACAGAGATGCGATCGCTGCCAGTAAAGGGGAGAAGTTCTGCCCGGCCTGCCATAAGGCGGTGATGCGGGAGGCCAGCTTCTGTCCGTATTGCGGAGCGGCGTGTCCTACAGCGGAGCTGGAAGAGAAAGCTGCCGATGTGATCGAGCAGGCAGATGAGGAGCTTGAAGAGGCTGCTGAGGCAGAGGTGACAGAAGTACCGGAGACAGAAGCGGAAGAAAACGCAGAAGCTACAGAAGTGGTAGCAGATCCGGAAGAGACAGTAGAAGCGTCAGAAGTAGTAGAAACAGCAGAAACCGCAGAAGCGTCAGAAACAGAAACATCAGGATCAGATCCGGAATTGGAAGAGGAAAGAACGGAAGTGGGATCTGCAGAAACAGAGGGGCCTGCGGCTGATCCGGAAAATACAGAAACAACAGAAGAAAAAACAGAATAACCATAAGCATATAAGGCAGGCTTTCCCCAGTGGGAGCCTGCCTGAGTATTATGCAGACAACAGAAAGAAATAAGGAGGGGGAATAATGTTGTGGAATTTACTGACGGCGGGAATCTTTGGTACAGACTATTATATAAAGAAAAAAATCAACACATCGGAAAAGAAAGATCTGAAGGAAAAGTGCCTGGGAGGCAGACTGATCGTAAGAAATTGCCATAATCATGGGATGATGCTTGGAATATTAAAAAACAAAGATAAAGAATTCCTGAGAGATCTTGCATCTATGGTGCTGGGCGGTGCAATCTGGGAGTATATACGTACTTTCGGAGGAAAAGGCACACGCATATCCAAGCTTGGGCTTTCCATGATCCTGGGCGGCGGTCTGAATAATTATACGGAACGTCGCAGAAAGGGATACGTCACGGATTATGTGAGCCTGAATGTGGAAAATCCGAAGCTTAAGAAGGTCGTATTTAATATTTCGGATCTTTTCATATTTACAGGTGCGCTTCTCTGGGGCGGGAGCGAGATCTTTTCTGAAAAAGAAAAATAAATAAAAAAACAGAAGTGCCGGTGTTGGGCGCTTCTGTTTTTTTGATTTTGGATAAAATAAAAAAGAATGCAGGAAATGGGACTTGAACCCACACGATCTTGCGACCACAGGCACCTGAAGCCTGCGCGTCTGCCAATTCCGCCATTCCTGCATTTTTTCAACCGGCTTGCTTTGCTTTGTTTGCTCCGCTCGTCGACTGCTCATTTATAATAACTCAGGAATTGGATAATGTCAATAGAAAAATTCAAAAAAATTAAAAAAATTCAAAAAAAATATTTTAAGTTAGTTTTATACATTTTTTTTGCATATGGTGTTGAAAAATGACGATTCCTGTGATACAATCTTGAAGATTTAGGATAAAATAAGAGAACAAAGAAAGGGAGATTGTATGAAAGCATTTCTGATATTGGAAGATGGCCATGTATTTACAGGAACTAGCATTGGTTCTGCAAGGGAAGTCATCAGTGAAATTGTCTTTAACACTTCCATGACCGGTTATCTGGAAGTAATGACAGATCCTTCTTACGCAGGACAGGCGGTGTGTATGACATATCCGCTGATCGGAAACTACGGAATCTGTTATGATGACCAGGAATCAAGGAAGCCGTGGATTGACGGATTTATTGTACGCGAATTATCACGAGTTCCCAGCAACTTCAGAAGCGTAGACACCATTCAGCATTTTCTGAGCAAAAACGACATTCCGGGAATCGCAGGAATTGATACCAGAGCACTGACTAAGATCCTTCGTGAGAAGGGAACCATGAACGGAATGATCACAGTTGATGAGAACTATGACCTGGATACAATCATCCCCAGATTAAAAGCATATACAACAGGAAAAGTGGTAGAGAAGGTTTCCTGCCGCGAAAAGGAAGTGCTTAAGGGGAACGGACCGAAGGTTGCCCTTCTTGATCTGGGCGCCAAGAAAAACATTGCACGCTCACTGAATGAGAGAGGATGCCAGGTTACTATTTACCCGGCTCTGACATCTGCAGAAGAGATCCTTGGAGACAATCCGGACGGCATCATGCTCAGCAACGGACCTGGAGATCCGAAGGAATGTACTTCTATTATTAAAGAGATCAAAAAACTTTACGACTCTGATGTACCGATCTTTGCCATCTGTCTTGGACATCAGCTTATGGCTCTTGCAACAGGCGGAGACACCCATAAGATGAAATACGGTCACAGAGGCGGAAATCATCCGGTTAAAGACCTTGAGACAGGAAGAGTATATATTTCCTCCCAGAACCATGGCTACGTTGTAGATGCAGAGGGACTTGAGGAGAAAAATATCGCACATCCTGCATTTGTAAACGTCAACGACGGAACAAACGAGGGTATGGCATATAACGGAAAGAACATCTTTACTGTACAGTTCCATCCGGAAGCATGCCCTGGACCACAGGATTCCAGTTACCTTTTTGACAGATTCATGAAGATGATGGGAGGAGAGAAATAATGCCAAGGAATAAGGACATAAAAAAAGTACTTGTAATCGGCTCAGGCCCGATCATAATCGGCCAGGCAGCAGAGTTTGACTATGCAGGAACCCAGGCATGCCGCTCCCTGAAGGAAGAGGGCATGGAGGTTGTACTTTTAAACTCCAATCCTGCTACCATCATGACAGATAAAGACATCGCAGACAGAGTTTATATCGAGCCTCTGACTGTTGAAGTCGTAGAGCAGCTGATCCTCAAAGAGAAACCGGACAGTGTACTTCCTACACTGGGCGGACAGGCAGGTCTGAACCTTGCCATGGAGCTTGAGGAAAAGGGCTTCCTGAAAGAGCACAATGTACGTCTCATCGGTACCACAGCAGCAACGATCCGTAAAGCTGAGGACCGTCAGGAATTTAAGGATACAATGGAAAAGATCGGCGAGCCGGTTGCAGCATCCAAGGTCGTAACAACTGTAGAAGACGGTGTTGCGTTTACTCAGACTATCGGTTATCCGGTTGTTCTCCGTCCTGCATATACACTTGGCGGAAGCGGCGGCGGTATCGCGCATAATGAGCCGGAGCTTCGTGAAATCCTTGAGAATGGTCTCCGTCTTTCCCGTGTAGGCGAGGTTCTTGTAGAGAGATGTATCGCCGGATGGAAAGAAATCGAGTACGAGGTAATGCGAGACAGCGCAGGAAACTGCATCACAGTCTGCAACATGGAGAACATTGACCCGGTTGGTGTCCATACCGGTGACTCCATCGTAGTTGCTCCTTCCCAGACCTTAGGAGATAAAGAATACCAGATGCTCCGTACATCTGCTCTTAACATTATTACAGAGCTTGGCATCACAGGTGGATGTAACGTACAGTACGCTCTTCATCCGGAGAGCTTTGAGTACTGCGTTATCGAGGTTAACCCTCGTGTAAGCCGTTCCTCCGCACTTGCAAGTAAGGCTACCGGTTATCCGATCGCCAAGGTTGCAGCCAAGATCGCACTGGGTTACACACTGGATGAGATCCCGAACGCCATCACAGGCAAAACATACGCAAGCTTCGAGCCGATGCTGGATTACTGTGTTGTTAAGATCCCGCGTCTGCCATTTGACAAATTCATCACAGCAAAACGTACACTGACTACACAGATGAAGGCTACCGGTGAGGTTATGAGTATCTGCCATAACTTTGAGGGTGCTTTAATGAAGGCTATCCGTTCCCTGGAGCAGCATGTAGACAGTCTGATGTCCTATGATTTCTCACATCTTTCTGATGAAGAACTGATGGACGAGCTGAACATTGTGGATGACCGCCGTATCTGGAAGATCGCAGAAGCCCTGAGACGAAATGTTTCCCAGGAGAAGCTTCATGATATCACAAAGATCGACATCTGGTTCATCGATAAGCTGGCTATCCTTGTTGAGATGGAGCAGGCTCTGAAAACTCAGAAGCTGGACAAAGACCTTCTTCTGGAAGCAAAACGTCTGGAGTTCCCGGACTACATCATCGCAGACCTGACAGGAAAGACAGAAGCTGAGATCAAAGACCTGCGTAAAGAGTACGGCATCCGTGCAGCATACAAGATGGTTGATACCTGTGCAGCAGAGTTTGCGGCAGCGACACCATATTACTATTCTGTATACGGCGATGAGCAGACAGAGAATGAAGCTGTAGAAACAAAAGATAAGAAAAAGATCCTGGTACTTGGTTCCGGCCCGATCCGTATCGGTCAGGGTATCGAGTTCGACTTCTGCTCTGTACACTGTACATGGGCATTTGCGAAAGAAGGATATGAGACGATCATCATCAACAATAACCCGGAGACAGTAAGTACAGACTTCGATATTGCAGATAAGCTGTATTTTGAGCCGCTGACACCGGAAGATGTTGAGAATGTTGTAAATATCGAGAAACCGGACGGAGCTGTTGTTCAGTTCGGTGGACAGACAGCTATCAAGCTTACAGAGGCACTGATCAAGATGGGCGTTAAGATCCTCGGAACATCTGCTGAGAACGTAGATGCTGCAGAGGACAGAGAGCTCTTTGATGCCATCCTTGAGAAATGTGAGATCCCGAGACCGAAGGGACATACCGTATTCACAGCAGAAGAGGCGAAAAAAGCAGCCAATGAGCTGGGTTATCCGGTACTTGTCCGCCCGTCCTATGTACTTGGAGGACAGGGAATGCGTATCGCTGTCAGCGATGAGGACGTGGAAGAGTACATCGGAATCATCAACCAGATCGCACAGGAGCATCCGATCCTTGTTGATAAGTACCTGATGGGTAAAGAAATCGAGGTCGATGCAGTATGCGACGGTGAGGACATCCTGATCCCTGGAATCATGGAGCACATCGAGCGTGCAGGTATCCACTCCGGAGACAGTATTTCCGTATATCCGGCACAGACCATCAGCCAGAAAGCAAAAGATACCATCGCCGAATACACACGTCGTCTTGCACAGGCACTTCATGTTATCGGTATGATCAATATTCAGTTCATCGTTGTAGGCGAGGATGTATATGTGATCGAGGTTAACCCGCGTTCCAGCCGTACAGTACCGTACATCAGCAAGGTAACAGGAATCCCGATCGTTCCGCTTGCAACAAGAGTTATCCTTGGACATAAGATCAAAGAGCTTGGTTACACACCGGGACTTCAGAAAGAAGCAGAGTACTTTGCAATCAAGATGCCGGTATTCTCCTTTGAGAAGATCAGGGGCGCAGATATCAGCCTCGGACCTGAGATGAAATCCACAGGTGAGTGCCTTGGTATTGCAAAAACCTTTAACGAGGCTCTTTACAAAGCCTTCATCGGAGCCGGAATCCGTCTTCCGAAGCACAAACAGATGATCATCACTGTAAAAGATGAGGATAAGAAGGACATCATTCCGATCGCAAAACGTTTCGAAGCTCAGGGATACCGTATCTTTGCAACAAGAGGTACTGCAAGCGTACTGACTGAAAACGGAATCAAGGTAACACGTACCAACAAGCTGGAGCAGCCGTCTCCGAACCTGATGGACCTGATCCTTGGCCACAAGATCGATGTTGTTATCGACACACCGCCACAGGGTGTTGAGCATCAGAAGGATGGTTTCGTGATCCGTCGTAATGCTATCGAAACAGGTGTCAATGTGCTTACAAGCCTTGATACTGCAGAGGCTCTGGTCACAAGTCTTGAGAATACAGACCTGAACCACCTGACTCTGGTAGATATCGCCACCATCGACAATCGATAAAAAATTGTAAATTTTGTGAAATAAAAAATTAAAAGTTTACGAATTGTCAAATATGTAATATACTGATAAGGACGGGGCCGTCGTTCACATACCGGCCCTGTCCTTATCTTGCTTTTAGAAAGGAGTTAACATGATTTTTATAGAATTACTGAAGGTTATCCTTCTCGGTATTGTGGAGGGAATCACCGAGTGGCTTCCGATCAGTAGTACCGGACATATGATCCTTGTGGATGAGTTTATCAAGCTGAATGTATCCGAGGCATTTATGGAATTTTTCCTGGTGGTGATCCAGCTTGGCGCGATCCTGGCAGTTGTTGTACTGTACTGGAACAAGTTGTGGCCTTTTTACATAAGAAAAATCCCGAAGAAAACACAGATGGCACTGCGTAAACAGCCGGCAGTACCCAGAACTGTCCTTACTTTTGTAGAAAAATACTGTGATAAGGATAAGTGGATCCTCTGGTTTAAGATCCTGGTAGCATGTCTGCCGACGATCATCATCGCTCTTCCTTTTAATGATATTATTGAAAAGAAATTTTACAACTATGTGGTCGTTGCCATCATGCTGATCGTTTATGGTGTGCTTTTTATCGTTATCGAGAACTACAACAAACGCCGCAGACCAACCTGCACCAGACTGGATGAGCTTTCCTTTAAGACAGCGCTGATCATCGGCTGCTTCCAGGTGCTTTCCGTGATTCCGGGAACATCCCGTTCCGGCTCCACCATTATCGGAGGAATCCTTGCAGGAACATCCCGTACAGTTGCAGCAGAATTTACCTTTTTCCTGGCAATTCCGGTTATGTTCGGAGCAAGTCTTCTGAAACTGGTCAAATTCGGTTTTGCCTTCAGCTCCACAGAGCTGATCATCCTGATCGTAGGTGTTGTGGTATCCTTTGTGGTATCTGTTCTTGCCATCAAATTCCTGATGGGATATATCAAGAAACACGATTTTAAAGTATTCGGCTGGTACAGGATCATTCTTGGTATCCTGGTGCTCGGATACTTCGTTGGAAAAACATTTTTAGCATAAAACTGCAATCTGGAGGTAATCATTATGAAATATAAGAAGCTTTTGATCGTACTGACAGCAGTGACGGCGCTTGGTATTGCCGGCTGTGGAAAATCATCAAAGGAAACAGCAGAGGTGACACCAACACCGGTTCCTACAGCCGCACCTACGGCTGCACCGGCTACATCCACACCGCTTCCCACATCTACACCTGCACCGAAGCTGATCGGTGTAAAGACCAGTACTGCAAAATTTGTTTATCTTACCAACAGCACGAAGGGAGAGATCCGTGAGATCTATCTCCGCGCGGCAGGAGGGGAAGAATGGGGCAAAAGTCTTGTTCCTGCAGAAGCTACCATCAAAGATGCGGAGCAGGTGCAGATGTATTACACCCCGGATTCTGCAAGAGATGCCATCTATGATATGAAGATCGTAGACGGAGACGGAAATGCCTATGAGATCTACAGTGTACAGCTGAGCGATATGGAAAAGGCAAAACTGATGATCGATAACGGAGAAGCATACCTGACCTATACAAGCCTCAGTGACAAGAGTGAGAAGAGCACTATTGGCAATGTGGAAACGGATAACAGTGAGGCGGACAGCAGTGATTCCGCAGACAGCACAGATGCTTCAGATCTGACAGATAGTTCTTCCGGTATCACGGATACTTCTTCCGACAACAGTGATGGAAGCTATGACAACAGTGATGATGGAAGCTATGATAACAGTGATGACGGAAGCTATGACAACAGCGATGACGGCAGCGATGACGGAAGTTACGACAACAGCAGTGATGATGGAAACTATGACAGCAGTGATGATAGCGGCGACTATGTAGATGACAGCAGCAACAGCGGAAGCGGTGACGATTCTCTTGACAACAGTACAGATACAGATGACAGCGGAGACGGAGAGATTGTCTGGGATGATAACGGAGACTGGTCAGAGGAATAAACCGGGATCCTGTAAACAGAGGGAAACATGGAACAGACATTTCTTGAAAAACAGTTAAATGAATTTTTAAATTCTACCTTGCAAGAGTAAATTCTATACCTGTAGAAATTACTTCTGCATGGATTTTTCCTTCTTCTTTTTATAAAATACTACTGCAGATGATCCCCTGCCTGTGCAGAAGGAGGATAAAATGAATACAGGAAGACCAAAAGGCAACCAAAAACATCTTGACTTATCTGCACGTATTATAATCGAACAGCATTTAAATAACGGTGATTCATTTAGAAGTATTGCAATAGAATTAAGCAAGGATCCAAGTACCATATCCAAAGAAATCAGACGTCATTCCATTATCAGGGAAAGAAGCGCAGATGCATTTGCCCCTATTCCCT